>NZ_WBXM01000013.1:0-137741 GCF_033042135.1 Haloechinothrix sp. LS1_15
GAGGTCTCCCACCCCCACCGAGGGGTTAAGGCCCCCACCAGACCAGTGGGTTGATAGGCCGGACGTGGAAGCGCAGCAATGCGTGCTCGAGCGGACCGGTACTAACAGGCCGAGGGCTTGCCCACACCAAACGACGCGACGTCCGCTGTGGAGTTCTCAAGTGATCCGCTCTCGCTTGCAGCTTTTGTCATGGTGCCAGTAAGTACCCCCTGGTTAGTTGCCGTGGCGGCACACGGCCAGTTCGATCGGCTACCGTAGGGTACGCGCGGAATCGTGTGTCGCACGAGCCGGTAAGACTGCTCCGGCTCCGGCTGCCGGGAGGTGAGGGCAATGGATCCGCAGCCGTGTGTGCTGCTCAAGTACGGTGAGATCGCGCTCAAGGGGCGCAATCGAGGCTGGTTCGAGAGCCACCTGCTGCGCAGCGTCGAACACGCGTTCTCCGGTAGCGGCGACGAGGTGCGTATCCGGTGGCGGCAAGGCGTCCTCGCGGTCTCCTGCCCCGCGCTGTCCCCGGAGGAACTGGCCGAGCGCGCGCGCACGGTGATCGGCATTCGGGTCGTGCAGCCCGGGCTGCGGGTGAACAAGACCCCAGAGGCCGCTGCCTCGGCGGCCGTCAGCTTGCTCCGGGAGCGATGCGAACGGCTCGGCCTGCAACGGCCCAGCTTCGCGATCCGCGCGCGGCGGCGGCACAAGCGCTTCCCGATGAACTCCGACAAGCTGGCCTCCTTCGTGGGGGCACAGGTCTGCGCCGATCTCGACCTGCCGGTGAACCTCAACCACCCGAACGTCGAGGTCGAGGTTGAGGTCGACCGGCACGAAGTGTTCGTCTCGGCCGACAAGCAGCGTGGCCAAGGCGGGCTTCCGGTAGGGTCCAGCGGGCACGTCGTCGTGTTGCTCTCCGGGGGATACGACTCCCCCGTGGCCGCTTACCGCGCGATGCGTCGGGGGCTGCGCTGCGAGTTCGTTCACTTCACCGGCGCCCCGTACACCGGACCGTCGTCGACCTACAAGGCCTACGCGCTGGTGCGTGAGCTGTCCCGGTTCCAGCCCGAGGTCAGCCTGCACACCGTGCCGGTCGGTAATGCCCAGCGCGCGCTCGCGGTGAGCGGTGCGGGTGAGGCGCAGATCGTGGCGCAGCGCAGGTTGTTCGTGCGCGCTGCGGAGACGCTGGCGAAGCGGCTCGGCGCGGAGGCCCTGGTCACCGGGGACAGCCTCGGGCAGGTCTCCAGCCAGACGCTGTCGAATATGGGCACGATCGATAACGCGTGCTCGCTGCCGATCCTGCGACCGCTCGTCGGTTGGGACAAGGAAGAGATCATGACCGAGGCCGGTCGTATCGGGACCGGCGAGATCTCGAAACTGCCCGACGAGGATTGCTGCACCCTCATCCTTCCCCCGACCGTGGCGACACACACCACACCCGAGCAGCTCAGCAAGATCGAAGGTAGGGTCGCTCTCGACGAGCTCGTCGACAAGCTGCTCGCCGAGGTGCAGCTGCTCCGGCCTGGTCAGGCGGACCCGGTAGCATCCTGCGCACGGTGAGTCACCCGCTCGACGTCATCGCGGTGGGGGCCGACTCCCCCAGGAGTCCGCCCCCACCGCGATGATCGGGTGAGCGGGGAAACGCGTCAGCAGCTGCCGAGTGAGCGCCAGTACTGGCTGTTGCCCGGCTCCTGGTCCCATTGCCACCAGGTCGATTCCCAGTGCGTGCCGTCGTGCTGCACCTCGTCACCGGGGGCGTAGAAGGTCGATGCCGACCACTCGTCGATGCCGTCGCAGGTGCCGGGGCCGTTGTCGTGCTCGCCGCCACCGGTGACCTCGTCGATCCATGGTTCGTAGGCACCGACGTGCGCGTAGATCGCCGCGTCGTTGTCCTGGCAGGGATGGAGGCCCTGGCCCGCTCGGCTGGTGGCGCCGGTCAGCTTCCACTCGCCGCTCTCGCGCACGATCGACGGACCGCCGGAGTCGCCGTAGCAGGCGCTCGTGTTCGGGCTGTGGTCGCCGAGGCAGAGCTCGGTGGCCGGGTCGAAGTTGTTGGTGCAGACGTCGGTGACCTCGACGTCGAGCTGCTGGAGCTCGTCGACCCCGCCGTCGCGCTCGCCGGTGGTGCTGCCCCAGCCGAGCAGCCGGGTCGGGGTGCCTTGCTCATCGCCCCCGGAGGCGATCTCGATCGGTTCGTGGGACACCGGCTCGGCGAGCTCGAGCAGCGCGAAGTCGTTGGACAGCGTGTTCGGGTTCCACTCCGGGTGGAGGTGCTCATCGGCCACTTGGGCGACGGATCCGCCGGAGGTGCGGTCGGTGGTCCCGACCCGTACCTGGGTGACGTTAATGCCGTCCACGCAGTGCGCCGCTGTGGTGACCCACCGTTCGTCGATCAACGAACCGCCGCAGATGTGCTGGCCGTTGCTGCGCTGCAGCGAGACCATGAACGAGTAGGTCTGGTCGGCCGGTTCACCGCCGACGATGTACGGCCGGGGTTCCCCGGCGGCGTCGGAGTCAGTGCCAGCGCTGGAGCCGGCCGCCGCGGTAGCGGGACCGGCGAGCGCGAGCGCGGCAAGCGCGATGACGCTCGTCGCCGCGCGGGCGAAGATACGCGTTCCCATCCTGTCGGTGCCTCCTGATTCATCGGTTCGGGTGCGGAATCCCGATGGAGGCACTATGCGTGATGAGGACGGACAAAAATCATGCCAACAGGGCATGCCATTGAGGCATGGCCGCGAAGACGATCACATGTGGTCGCCGAGGATGCGACCCTTGTCCCTCTTACGGGTGAGTGTCGTGCTGTGTGTGCTGGACACATGTCGGCGACCGACTTCCGTTGGCTGTGCCGGGAACCGATCCGTGGCTACGCTCTGGTGAATGGAGCTGGAGACCCGTCACCTGCGCGTGGTGTGTGCCGTCGCCGAGCACAGCAGTCTGACGAGAGCAGCGGCCGCATTGGGGATGTCACAGCCCAACCTCACCCGGCAGCTACAGCGGCTCGAACGGGCCCTCGGCGGCGAGCTGTTCGTCCGGCACGAACGCGGTACCACCCCCACCGAGTTCGGCTCGTACGTGCTGGCGCGCGCCCGTGCCGTGCTTCCGGTGCTCGACGAGCTGGCCATGGCGGCGATGTACCACTCCGGCGGCAGCGCGCGGCCGGACCGGGTCCGCTACGGTGCCAGCCACGGTCCGCTCGGCTCGCGCATGCTGCCACCGCTGCGCACGTTGCTGCCCTCGGTCGAGATCACGCTGCTCACCGAGTACTCGAACGCGCTGCTCTGCGACCTCGTCGCGGGCGGCTTCCTCGAACTCGCCGCGCTGCTGGAGTTCCCTGGCTACGAGGTGCCGAACAAGCCGGAGCTGCACCGCGCGGTCGCTGGCACGGCACCGATGTGCGTGCTGCTGACCGAGGACCATCCGCTGGCGGCACGATCCGAGATCAACTTAGTGGACCTCGCGGGTGAGGACTGGGTGATCGTATCCAGGGACGACAACCGGTTCCGCGAGTACCTCACGGTGGCCTGCCGGGAACACGGCTTCGCTCCTACGGTGCGCTACGAGGCCGATCCCACCGACGCGCGGGACCTCATCAGGGGAGGCATCGCGATCGGGCTCGGGCAGTCCACCTTCCGTGCCAGTACCGGCATCGCGGCGCGCCCGCTGGCCGGCGACCCTTTCTGGGAGAAGAACGTGCTCGTCTGGCACCGTGCGGGCCCGCTGGCCGAGCTCGGTGACCGGTTGCTCGCCGCGGCCAGGGAGGTTCTCCATGAGGCCACCGAGCAGAGCCCGGCGTCCGTGGCGCGTTACGACCGGGACCGCGCGCCGCACGTGTAGGCGCTCACCCCGCCTCGGCCGCGTTCTCGGCGATGGCCAGCGCCATCGCCATGATGGTGATCTGCGGGTTCACCGTGGGGCAGCTCGGTAGCACCGAGGCGTCGGCGACGTAGGCGCCCGATACGCCGCGCAACCGTCCGCGCTCGTCCACCGGACTGGTCTCCGGGTCGGCCCCCATGCGCACCGTGCCGGTCGGGTGGAACGCGGCCAGGTGCAACTCGCGTTTCGGCGTGCAGTCGACGATCGCGTCGAGCTGCCGTTGCGTCCGCGCTCGTGGGTAACGCGGTAGGCCGGTGAGTACCTCGGTGGCCCCGGCCGCGAACAGCACCTCGCCCATGGCGCGTAGCGCGGTACGGAGCTTGCCGTGGTCGGCCTCGCCGAGCCGGTACCAGGGCAGCGCGCGCTTCCGGCCGAGCACGCCCCCATCGGATTCGTCGGCGATCATCGCGCCGAGCGTCGCCAGGTGCGCCGAGGCCTCGATCTCCGCTCGCAGCTCGCTGCCGGTGCCGGGCAGCACGAACGTGCCCATGCCCGGGGGTGCGGCCGTGGCCTCGAGCAGCACACCGTCGGCGTGCCACTGCTCGATACCGACGCTCTGCAGCACCCCCTGCCAAGACTCGACCGGCTCGGTGAACCGGCCAGCCAGGCTGGTGGCCGGATGTAGCGTCAGGTTGCGGCCCAGCATCGGGTGGCCGCCGAGTCCGGACCGGCGCAGCAGCGGTGGTGTCTCAGTAGCCCCCGCGGCGACGATCACCAGGGGGCTCAGGATCTCCACGCGACTCCCGTCCGCCCGGTGTGCCGCGATTCCCGCCGCGCGGTCCCGCTCGACGAGCAGCCGGTCCACCCGTAGTTCGGAGACGATGCGCGCTCCCGAGGCGCAGGCCTGCGGCAGCGCGTTCAGGTGCACCCCGTTCTTCGCGTTGCGGGGGCAGCCAACGGCGCACTGGCAGCAGCCACCGCATCCCGGCGCGTTGCGCCGCAGCGGTGCGGCCTGCCAGCCGAGCCGTTCCGCACCGCGTAACGCCAGCATGCCGTTGCGGCCGAGCACGTCTACCGGCTGCCGCGCTACGCCGAGGGTGCGCTCCACCTCGGGTACGAGCTCGTCGAAGCGGTCCACCAGCGGCACACCGTCCCGGCGGCGCCAGCGGTCAAGCACCTCGGCGGGTGGTCGGTAGCAGGTTCCCGAGTTCACCAGCGTGGTGCCGCCGACACCCTTGCCGATCGGGAGCATCACCGGGGGCACGCCCGCCGCCACCGTGGCGCCGCCGTCCCGGTAGAGTCGGCTGAACCGCTCGGCGGGCGGTCGTGCCCGGAAATCCGCCACCCCGTAGCGGCGGCCTTCCTCGACGATCACCACGGTCATGCCTGCCAGCGCGAGCTGGCGGGCGGCCATCGCTCCGGCCGCGCCGGAACCGATCACCACGGCGTCCGCGGTGGCGCGTGCGGGCCAGTCGGTCGCGGGGACGCAGTCGAGCTCGGGATCGGGTCGGGCAAGGCCGGTCTCGCCCGGCGCCGCCGCGCTCCCCGAGGCGAGCAGCAGCGGCATCTTGAGCGCCTCCACCAGGGTGGCAGGCAAGGGGTGGGCGGTGAGCCGGTCGCAAAGGGCGTCGCGTGCGGGGGCGTCGAGGTCCGCGAGCCTGCGCCGGGTCAGCAGTAGCGCGGCGCTGTCCAGCAGCCCCGCACCGGCCCGCAGGCCTGCCCTTGCCAGCGGGGGGACTCCCGCGCACAGTGCGTCCACCCTGGCCGCGGTGGCTGCCGCGTCGTCCGCGCTGTCCACCCCGAGCAGCGCGGACACGGCTCCGGTGAGCGCGCGGGACGGGGAGCGCGGGACGGTGTCAGTCACGGGTACCGACCTCGGCGTGGGCAGTGCCGTTCAGCTCCCATTCCCGCACGACCTTCCACCAGCGGCCGTTCCGGCGCTGTAGCACGATCCGGGCGTCGGCCCGCTCGGAGTTGCGGCACACCGCGGGGCTGTCGTCGGGATCGCAGTAGTCGACGTCCACCGTGGCCTCGGGGGGCTGGGTGACCTCGATGTGGAGCCAATAGTCGCCGACGCGTCCCCACACCCGCCAGCTGGGCAACCCGATCCGGGCGTGCAGTCGCAGCGCGGCCAGCAGCGGGTCCCGGCAGGGCCAGTCGATGCCGCCGACGCGCAGCCGCACGAACGGAAGCGGCGGGAGGTGGCGCAGGCCGGGTCGGGTGGACACGGCGGCCACGACCTCGGCGACGTCGCCGTCGCCGAGGTCGGCGTGAAGCCATGCCCACCGCTGCGCGTTGCCGTGCCCGTAGATGTGCGCGGTGGCACCCGGCGCGCCGTCGAGGTGCAGCGTGCGGTCGGCGTAGCGGAGCGTGCCCGACAGCCGCGCCGCTGGCTGCGGCACCACCTGCGCCCCTGGTAGCAGCTTGGTGCGCCACGCCCACCGGGGGAAAGTGAAGAGCGTGGGGCCCGCGGACTCGACCCGCAGATCCCAGCCGAGCTGCCCTGCGGCGCCGGTCAGCCGGTCGGGTGTCGCGGTGGCGCCATCGCTGTCCACAATGGTTCCGTTGCTGGGGTCTCGCCAGCCTTCGGGGCCGAACCGGCCGAGCTGGGGTGTGCTGTCTGGCGGGAACGCGGCGGCCCAGCCGTGCAGCCGTGCGGGTGCGCCGTCATCCGGCGCGACGAGCTCGTGGTGGAGCCAGAAACCCGTCCCGGTCTCCTGGTCGGTGAGCGTGGTGTACCAGACCTCGAGTCTGCCGCGCTCGCCGTTCCATCGTGGTCGTAGGTCGGTCTCGCCGGTGCCGGTCGTCGCGCCGTCCGTTCCCTGCTGCGCGCGCCTGATACGCACGCTGCGCAGCATGGGCAGCAGGTGACGGGTGAGCGAGAAGCGCAGCAACACCTCGGCGACCACCGTCCCCGAGCTGTCGGTCACTGTGGCGGGTAGCGTCGTCATCGACCGCAGCGGCCGTGCGTAGCTCACCGACTTCCAGCCGTCCAGGTGTAACGGGCTCCCGTCGTCGGCGGTGAAGTCGAGCTGGTAGCGGATGCGGCGCCGGACCAAAGGTGCGATGTGGATGGTTCCTTCGGCTTCGGCCCCTTGCGCGATACCGGGGAGTGTCACTTGCCCGGACAGCGCCGCGTGCACATCGCTTCCTGGGTGCAGTAGCCCGGGAACCTCGACGTCGAGGTCCACATGGCACGGTAGCCGGACGGGGCTGTCCGCGAGGGTGCCCTCGCCCGCCATGACCTCGCTGAAGCGGGTGTGCCACCGGTGGTCGGTACTCATTCATCGCCTCCTGCCGAGCTCATGCTCTCGATCATCAAGCGGCCGGTCTGGTCGAGATAGGCCACGGCGGCCTCGTGCACCTCCGAGCTCGGTGCGCCCTCGACCACCGCCCGGGTCAGCGGTTCTAGGCGTTCGGCCGCGGCGACCGGATCGGTGAAGGGGCCGCGTAGCACCTGCCGTTGCCGTAGGTAAGTGTCCAGCACGACGTTGATCAGCAGCGGGTACACCCGGTTGCCCGTGGCCACCGCCAGCTCGCGGTGCCACTCGCACTCGACGAGCTGGGCCTCGTCCGCGCTACCGGCGTCACGGAGATCGCCGGTCAGGGTGTCGAGCCGTGCTCGCTGCCCCGCGGTGGCGTGCCGTGCGGCCCGCACCGCGATCACCGCACCGATCTCGGTGCGGACCTCGAAGATGGACTGGATCCAGCCGGGTGCTCCTGCCGCGACCAGCATGGGAAGCAGCCCGATACCGCCGTGCCGCTCGTAGTCGCGCACCCGGGTGCCGACCCCGTGCTTGGTCTCCAACAGGCCCGCCTGCGCCAGCCGTACCAACGCGTGTTTGAGCGACGTTCGCGTGACCCCGTACTGCTCGGCGAGCTCCCGCGCGGGCGGCAGGTACTCGCCGGGGGCGTAGCTGCCCCCGAGGATCTCGGAGCGCAGGCTCCGTTCGACGACGTCGACCAGCGTCTCGCGCGTTACCGTCTTGTCAGTCAGTGGGTGAGCCACTGACTCACCATAACACCATGGCTGGAGCGCGTGTAGTGCCGAATCGCCGCCATCGCCGCTACCGCGCGCCGGGTGATCGCGATGGTGATCGGCTCCAGGGGAGGCCGCGATGCCCGCGGTGTCGGGCGGTGCCGAGTGCCCTCATCAGGGGCTGGGGGCACTCGCGAACGGGACTTCCTGCCCTCGCGCGGGTGAATCGACTGGCGCACGCTGGCGGTGCGCCCGCTCCCGATCGCGCCTGGAGGGATCACCATGAATCACGTGCGGAACCTGGCCGAGGTGACGCTGGCCGACGAGCTCGACGCGGGCGGTAAGGGTGCCAATCTCGGTGAGCTGGCAGCAGCCGGGTTCGGGGTACCTGACGGGTTCGTGGTGCTGCGTACCGCCTTCCGTGACGCGCTTGCGCGTGGCCACGTGACCGACCGGCTTGCTGAGCTGCACCAGCGCTCGCTCGACGTGGTGGACGATCCCGCTGAGCTCGCGATGGTGTGCGAGGAGTTGCAGCAGTTGGTGCGCAAGACCGGCATGCCGTCGTCGCTGCGGGAACCTGTCCTGCGCGAGTACCACCGGATGGGTGAGGACATCCCTGTCGCGGTGCGTTCCTCGGCGACCGGTGAAGACAGCAGCGGAGCATCGTTCGCCGGGATGAACGCCAGCTTCACTAATATCACCGGCGACCAGGCGCTACCGGCCCGGATCGTCGATTGCTGGGCCTCGGTCTTCTCGCCCCGTGCGGTGAGCTACCGCGCCGGTCGCGGGTTCACGGATGAACCGGAGATCGCGGTGGTGGTGCAGCGGATGATCGGTGCCGAACGGTCCGGGGTGGTGTTCACCGCCGATCCCCGGACGGGAGATCGGGCACGGGTCGTGGTGGAGGCCTCGTTCGGTCTGGGTGAATCGGTGGTCAGCGGTGCGGTCGAGCCGGACACCTACGAGGTGGCCAAGGAGAATCACCGAGTGCTCGACTCGCGCATTGGCAGCAAGGCCGCGGCGATCGTGCGTGGTGATGACGGTGCCGACCAACGGGTGGGGCTATCCGTCGAGCAACGAGCCAGCCGGGTGCTCGCCGACGACGAACTGGTGGAGCTGGTGCGGCTGTCGTGTGCGATCGAGCAGCACTACGGGTACCCGCAGGACATCGAGTGGGCCATGGCGGGTGACCAGCTGTGGATCGTGCAGGCGAGGCCGGTCACCACCCTCGGTCAGGCAATCGACGGTGACGGGCAGCGCGAGGGAAACGTGCTGGTCACTGGGCTCGCGGCCGCTCCGGGGGTGGCCACCGGCCGGGCGCGGGCCCTGACGAGCCCGGAAAGCGGGAAACAGCTCCGTGAGGGTGAGGTCCTCGTCGCACCGATGACCAACCCGGATTGGCTGCCCACGCTCCGGAAGGCGTCGGCGGTGGTCACCGATAGCGGCGGGATGACCTGCCACGCCGCCATCGTCGCGCGCGAGCTCGGCGTCCCCTGCGTGGTCGGCACCGGGAACGCGACCCGGGTGCTCGCCACCGGCACCATGATCACCGTGGATGGCAAGGCAGGGATCGTCCGTGCCGGAGCCACGACGGAGATGCGGGAACGCTTGCCCGACACGCCCACCGCTGCCGTGGTGACCACCGGTACCAGGCTGTACGTCAACCTGGCGATGCCGGATCAGGCCGAGCGGGTAGCCGAGGCCCCTGTGGATGGGGTGGGACTGCTGCGCGCCGAGTTCATGCTGACCGAGGCATTGGGCGGGCACCATCCCAAGGCGTTGCTCGAACGCGGGCAACATCAGTCCTTTGTGGATAAAATGGCCGAGTCTCTGTCGCGGATCACACGGGCGTTCGCGCCGCGGCCGGTGATCTACCGGGCGACGGACCTGCGGTCGAACGAGTTTCGTGGGTTGGAAGGCGGGCAGGACCACGAGCCGGTGGAGAGCAACCCCATGATCGGTTACCGGGGGTGCTACCGGTACATCCGCGAGCCCGAGGTCTTCGACCTCGAGTTGCGGGTTCTGGCGCTGGTCCGTGAGCAGTACCCCAACCTGCACCTGATGGTGCCGTTCGTACGGACCAAGTGGGAGCTCCAGTCCTGTCTCGAACAGATCGACCGCAGCAAGCTGGGGCGCCAACGCGGCATGCAACGCTGGATCATGGCCGAAGTGCCCTCGGTGCTGTACTGGCTACCGGAGTACCTCGGTCTCGGTATCGACGGAGTATCGATCGGCAGCAACGACCTGACCCAGCTCATCCTCGGGGTCGACCGAGACTCGGCTGCGTGCGCCGAGCTGTTCGACGAGGCCGATCCAGCGGTACTCGACGCGATCGGCACGATCGTGTCGACGGCACGGCGGCTTGGCGCGCACACCTCGCTGTGCGGGCAGGCGCCATCGGCACGGCCTGAGCTGGTGGATCACCTGGTGCGGTGGGGCATCAGCTCGGTTTCGGTCAATCCGGACGCGATCCTCCCGGTACGCACGGCGCTGGCAGCGGCCGAGCGGCGGATGCTGCTGGCACGCGCGCGGCAGGCGCGGCCCAATGACGAACGGTCCCCGGAACGGCCCGCGGGGTGGAACGCCTAATCGCTACTCGCCCGGGTGCTCACTGCGGCATCGGCGTCGATGAGTAGGTCAGCGATCGGGTGTCGGGGTGTCGGTGGGAGCGGATCGGCGTTGATCGGCGCCCAACCCACCCGCAGGATCATCTGTGGGCAGCCGCTGTCGCCGAGAGTGTCCTCTCGAAGGCGTTGCCGTGTGTCGTTGACTTCCAGTGCCTCGGTCAGCGGGCAGTTCGCCAGGCCGAGACTGGTCGCCGTCAGCATCACGGCGCTGGTCGCCTCGCCTGCACGGAGCAGCGAGATGGGCTCGTCGTCCAGGGTGGCCAGTATCAGCAGGATGCCCGCGTCCTCGGCGGCGGTGTACTCCGGCTGCTGCTCGAGCTGAGGGTCGGCGAAGGCACGCGCCGGTAGCGCACCCGCCTGCTGGTCCGGCGATGGGGTGTTGCGCGCCGGAACCCCGCTCGGCGAGCCGCGCCGACCGCTCCACCGTGCCAGCTCCAGCTGGTAGGACAGGTCCTGCGAGTGGCTACGGGCCGCCTCGGCGATGGCGTCGATCACGTGCCTGCGGAGGTAGTGCTCGCGGATCGTGCGCACGGCGACACCCTCGTCGGCGGCGCGACTGGCCAGCAGGGAGCTGTGGCTGGGTGGGACCGGCCACGAGCTGTAGTACCGGCGATCGGTGCGCCGGTGCGTGATCGCCGCGGCGAGCGCGATCTCCTCCTCCGAGGGGCTGTGGGACCGCAGTTCCACCGAAGCGAGGTGGTCGGGGTCGGCGGGGTTCGGCAGCCGGTGAACCACCGCCTGCCAGCCAAGCGCCGCCAGCGCCACCCGTAGGTGATGTAGCACGATGCCGCAGCTGATGACCAGGTTTCTCCTGTCGGGGTCGGCCTGGGCGAGCTGCACGGCGGGATCGGCATACAGGTGCACGGTACGGTGGCCGATCCGCCACATCCAGGGTTGGGTGTTGTGGATCGATGGTGCACGTCCCGCCAGCTTCAACGCCGTCATGAGCGTGCGATCCTTGCAGGGCTCGCTGGTCATTGCTTCGATGCCTTCCACGCTGCGAGCGAGTGTCGTCGGCTCACCGTGTCACCGGCACGCCGACCGGCGGCAGGGGCGGAAGTCCCGGCTCTGTGTGACCTTGGCGGGTCATCGCACCGAGGTGACCGTGCGGCTGGGTTCGGGCTGGCACAGGTCGGTGCCGCCGTTGTGCCCGTGTGACCAAAGACCCGCTGCTCGATGCCCGGCGACCCTGCCGTGCCATGGGAGGCGCGGGGTGGAATCGGCGGCGAGATCGACACCGAGTGGGAGGAGGACGACCATGGCCGTGGGCTCGCCGTCGCTGGAACGGCACCAGCCGCACGTCGCCGGGGAGCACGCGTGGTCGCTCGCGGAGAAGGGCGTGCTGGTTCGGGCTGCCAGGCAGTCGCTGTTCGCCGGGTTCGAACCACCGTGGGCCGTGGAGTTTCACGGCACCCGGATACAGATCATGACGGGCAGCGGGCACTCGTCGATGAGCCACCGGGAGCAGCTGCTGGCCTGCGGGGCCGCGACGGTGAACGTGGCGGCCACGGTCCGGATGCTCGGCTGGGCCGCTCGGTGTGCCTGGTTGCCCAGGCCCGCCGCACCGGAGGTCGCCGCGCACGTCACCGCCCGGTGGCGGCGGGCCGTCGAGCAGCAGGACGTCGCCAGGTACGCCGCGATCTTCCACACTGGTGACTGGGGCGAAGCCGCTGAGCCAGCGGGGCTACCCGTCGCGCTCCACGAGGAGCTGCCCGGCTGCCAGCAGCAGCCGAGGGTGACAGCGATGCCGCTGACCCCGCGCTCACAAGCGGCGCAGCGCGCGGGCGTGCACTCAGGACTGTTGCTGTCGTCGAGGCGTGACACTGCCCGCGACCACCTGGCCGTTGGCGCGCTCGCGCAGCAGCTCCGGCTCGCCGCTGGCAGCCACGGCTACGGCACGAGCGTACTGTACCGGCCGTTCCAGGCGGCGAAGGCACGCCGAATGCGGCCTGCCGAAGGCGGGGTGCCGCAGCTCGTCCTGCGTTTCGGTCACGCCGTGACAGCGGCGGCGTGACAGCAGGCGAGGAGCTCGGGACGGAAGGCCCTCGGGTCGGTGACCTCCGACGGGTCCGGTGGCGCCGCCTGCGCACCTAGCGTCGTGGTTACCGCAGGACAGCGACAGGAGGCACCCATGAAGGCTCGTGAGCTCATGAGCAGCCCGGCCGTATCGGTTGGGGTGGCTACCCCAGTGCGGGAAGCGGCGGCCCTGCTGACCGAGTACGGGTTCGCCTCGTTGCCGGTCACCGGTGAGGACGGGAGCGTGGTCGGCGTCATCACCGAGCACGACGCGCTGCTCGAATCGGGGTCCCCCTCGGCGGGCGACGAGCGCACCGCGGGCGAGGTGATGAGCACACCGGCGTGGGTGGTCGCCCCAGACATCGAGGCCTCTGACGTGGCCAGGCGCATGCTGGCCGATCGGGTGAGGTGCATTCCTGTCGTGGAGGACGGCCGGCTCGTCGGGGTGATCAGCAGGCGCGACCTGCTCCGATCGCTGGTGCGCCGCGACGACGTGATCGCCGCGCACCTGCGTGGCCTGCTGGACGGCTACACGGGCACCCGCAGCCACTGGAACGTGCGCGTGACCGGCGGTGTGGTCACCGTGACCGGCGAGTTCCGGGACGCCGCCGAACGACGCATTGTCGAAGCGCTGGTGCGGACCGAGCCAGGGGTGGTGCGGGTCGAACTCGACCCGGTCGACGTGTCGCGGCAGCGGTCGAGCCCGCAGGCACAGCGCTGAACGAGCCATGTCGGCCCGGCTTCACTCGGAACGGGCCGCGATCCGATCAGGGAGTTGGTGAGCATGTTCTGGCACACCGGTGCGGGTGGCTGGGAGTACGCCATGATGATCACGACCATGGTGCTGTTCTGGGGGCTGGTGATCGTGGCGATCGTGGCACTGGTCCGCTTCGCCGCCCGCGCGAGCAGGCAGGACGCGCCCGCACAGCCGCAGTATCCCGCGCCGGAGCAGCTGCTCGCGGAGCGCTACGCCCGCGGCGAGATCGGCGACGACGAATACCGGCGCCAGCTCGACACGCTGCGTGCAACGAGACACTAGGAAGGTAGCGGCACCGACCACACCAGGCGGGTTCCCGTTGGTTCGGCGGGTTCGATCCGGAACATGCCTCCTGCGTCCTCTGCGCGCTGGGCCAGGTTGCGGAGCCCGCTGCGTGCCACCTTCTCCGGCATGCCGACGCCGTCGTCGGCGACGTCGATGGTGAGGTCGTCGGCTACCGACACCGTCAGCGACAGCTGCTGCGCTCGTGCGTGCCGGACGACGTTGCTGACCGCCTCGCGCACCACAGCCTCGGCGGTATCGGCCAGCTCTCCGTCGACCACGCTGAGTGGCCCTGACATGCGGATGGCGGTGTGCAGCGCGCTGTCTCCTGCCATCTCGTTGGCCGCGCTGTGCAGCCGGTCCCGCAGGTTGGCAGCGTTCTCGTGCCCGGTGTGCAGGTCGAAGATGGTGGTGCGGATGTCGGCGACCACTCCCTGGAGGTCGTCGACGATGCCGTGCAGCCGTTGCTGCACGTAGCCTGCCCGGATCCGGGGAACGACCCCTTGCAACGACAGCCCGATGGCGAACAACCGCTGGATGACGCGATCGTGCAGGTCCCTGGCGATCCGATCGCGGTCGGCCAGTACGTCGAGCTCGCGCATCTGGCGGTGTGTGCGCGCGAGCTGCAGCGCGAGCGCCGCCTGATCGGCGAACGAAGCCGCCAGCGGGAGCTGCTCCTCGGTGAACGGTTCGGAACCGGGAGTCCGAGTGGTGAGCAGCACTCCCGAGACCGAGTCCGACTCCCGCAGCGGCAGGACCAGCGCGGGGCCGAGCCGTGCCGATGTGCCTTGGCCCGGGTCGAAGGAGAGGCGGTCGACCCGGGAGGGGGTCCTGCTGCGGAAGGCTTCGCCGGTGGTGGAGCCCGCCACCGGGATGGCCCGCCCGCCGAGCTCACCGGCCCCCGGCCCCACCGTCACGCTGATCACCAGCTCGGCGACGTCCTCCGGGGGGATCTCCGGGTCGTCGGGTAGCACCAGGAAGGCGTGATCGGACCGGGTGAGCTCGCGGGCCCGCTCGGTGATCAGGTCGAGCACCGGTTCGGGGTCGGTGCCCCTGAGCAGCTCGGTGCTGATCTCCCCGGTGGCCTCGAGCCTGCGCTGCTGGAGCCGCGCCTCCTCGTAGAGGTGGGCGTTCTCGATGGCGATCCCGGCTGCGGCCGCCAGCGCGCGCACCACCACCTCGTCGTCTTCGGTGAACGGCTTCCCGTTGCCTTTCTCGGTGAGGTAGAGGTTGCCGAAGATCTTCTCCCGTACCCGGATCGGCACCCCGAGGAAGGTACGCATCGGGGGATGGTTCGACGGGAATCCCACCGAGGACGGGTGGGTGCTCAGGTCATCGAGCCGTAGCGGTTGCGGATGGTTGAACAGCTCCCCGAGCAGGCCGAGTCCCTCGGGTAACGTGCCGATACGGGCGGCGCTCTCGTCGTCGATGCCCTCGTAGATGAACTCGGTGAGCTGGCCGTCGTGCCCGCGCACCCCGAGGGCGCCGTAGCGCGCGTCCACCAGGTCGATGGCTGCGTTGACGATGCGTCGCAGCGTGGCGTCCAGTTCGAGGCCGGACGCGACCGCCAGCAGCGCCTCGATCAGGCCGTCGACCTGGTCGCGGGTGTCCATCATGAGCTCGATACGCTCCTGGACGCCGCCGAGTAGCTCGCGGAGTTTGAGTTGTGACAGCGTGTCGCGGATCGGAGGATCCGTCCCTTCCCTGTCCCGAGGATCGTGACCGGTCATGACGCCAGCCTCGCACTACTGATGTGAAGCGGCCATACTCCATCCGGCGGAACGCGGCGTAGCCGAGGTACGATGGTCACCGCTGGGAGCGATTGCCACCGTGCAGTTTCGTCGCGAGTACCGCCACCTGGGTGCGCCGCTCCATCCCAAGCTTGGTGAGCAGGCGGGAAACGTAGTTCTTCACGGTCTTCTCGGCCAGGTACATGCGCTGGGCGATCTGCCGGTTGGTCAGTCCCTCACCGATCAACGTGAGTAGGTCCCGCTCACGCTCGGTGAGCGCGTCCAGCGGGCCATTATCGGAGGCGTCGTCGCGCACTTTGTTCATCAGCGCCGCCGCGGCGCGGTTGTCCAGCAGCGAGCGACCGCTGGCGACCTCGCGGACCGCCTCGATCAGATCGGTTCCCTTGATGTCCTTGATGACGTACCCGCCCGCGCCTGCCAGGATCGCGTCGAGCATCGCGTGGTCGTCGGTGAACGAGGTCAGCATCAAGCAGTTCAGCTCGGGCAGCGCTGAGCGCAGGTCGCGACAGAGCTCGACGCCGTTGCCATCGGGCAGCCGGACGTCGAGCACCGCGATGTCCGGGCGCAACGGCGGGATACGGGCCATGGCCTCGGACACCGTGGCGGCCTCACCCACGACTGTGAGCTCCGGATCGGATTCGAGCAGCTCGGCAAGGCCCCGCCGGACGACCTCGTGGTCGTCGACCAGGAATATGTTGATCATTCGGTCACCTTCTCCTCGGGATCCTTTCCCAGGATAGGCGTCGCTACCCGGGCAGAGCATGGTCGAAAGTCCCTTGCGGGTGAGGACTATGCGCTGTGTTATCTGCCGGATGCTGGCACCGACGATGGAATCCGACACATCACGTATCGAGGAGACGCGCATGAACGGCGCTACGGCGCAGGTCATCGACCGCGCGTTGCGCGCAGCGGTGCGGGCGCCGTCGCCCTGCAACACTCAGCCATGGTTGTTCCAGGTGCACGGCCACCGCATCGAGCTGTCGCTGGACAGGAGCAGGGTGCTACCGGTGGCCGATCCGGACGCCGACGAGGCACTGCTGGCCTGCGGTGCGGCGTTGTGCAACCTGCGCATCTCGCTGCGCGCGCAGGACCGGGTGTCGCTGGTGGACCTCCAACCGGATCCGCAGCGCCCCGACCTGCTGGCCGCCGTTCGCGTGGGCGGCAACCGCGCGGCCACCTCCACCGAGTACAAGCTCGCCGAGGCCATCGCCAAGCGGCACACCAACCGGCGCCCGTTCCTGGATCGCGCCGTACCTACCCCGGCGAGGCACGCGCTCGCCACGGCCGCCCGCACCGAGGGCGCGACGCTGAGCTACATCGACGCCTCGGCGCGTTACAGCACGATCGCACGCCTGGTGCGCCGCGCCGACCAGGTGCAGCAGTCGACCCCCGAGTACGCCGAGGAAATCGCGCGGTGGACCGCGGGTGGAGCGCGGCGGGATGACGGGGTTCCGGACAGCGCGGTTGGCCCACCCCCGGATCGGGAGCGGCTGCTCGCGCTGCGCGACTACCACCGCTCCGCCGAGTTCCCGTCCCGTACCTACGAGCAACAACCGTTGGTGGCCGCGGTGCTGACCACGGTGCCCGGCCGTCGCTCCACCATCAGGGCAGGAGCAGGCATGCAACGCGCGTTGCTGACCGCCTCGCAGCTCGGCCTGTCGGCGTCGTTCCTGTCGCAACCCTTCGAGGTGCCGGAGACCCGGACCGAGTTGGGGGCGCTGTTCGAGCAGGAGGGCGTGATCCACACCCTGCTGCGGATCGGTTACGGCTACCCGGTGACCGCGACACCGCGCCGCCCGGTCTCGGACGTCATCGTGCCGGGATGACGGTGGCCCGTCTCGGGACCAAAGCCACCCCGAACCGTGGCGGAATCCCCTGCGCGCTGAGCTCGGTATCGACGACGCTGGATCCAGGATGCCCGCTGGCCTCCTCGCGTGGGGGCCGCAACCTGAGGGAGAAACTATGAACGACACGACGACGCGACAAGCGATCGTGGTGGGTGTGGACGGTTCGGACTCGGCGTGGTGCGCGGCACGGTGGGCCGCCCGCGAGGCCGAACGGCACCACGTACCGCTGGAGCTGGTCCACGTCTGTTACGTCCCACCCGTGCTCGGCCGGTACCCGGCGCCGCTGTCCGAGCGCTACGACGAGGCGCTCGTGGAGTCCGGGCAGGCCTGGCTTGACCTGGCAGCGGCCGAGGTCCGCGAGGAAGCCCCGGGCGTCGAGGTCGACACCAGCATCCACATGGGGCCGGTGGCCGGGACTCTCATCGAGCACTCGCGCGGCGCGCGGTTGATGGTTCTCGGTAGTCGTGGTCTCGGCGGCTTCGCTGGCCTGCTCATCGGCTCGGTGGGCATCGCGTTCGCGGCGCACGGCGCCTGCCCCGTGGTGATCGTGCCGCACGGCGAGCCCGAGCACGAGATCCCGTCGGGCGGCCCCGTCCTCGTCGGCATCGACGGCTCACCGGTCAGCGACCCCGCGATCGGATTCGCCTTCGAGGCGGCCTCGGAGCGTGGGGTGCCGCTGGTGGCGGTGCACGTGTGGAACCGCGACACCGTCGATGCCGACTGGCCAGAGTTGTCCATCGGCGCGTCCCACGAGGAGGAAGCCTCGCGCGAACGTATGGTGTTCGCCGAGCGGCTGGCGGGATGGCGGGAGAAGTATCCCGATGTGGCGGTGGAGCCCCGGGTGCTCCGGGGCCGCCCGGCGGATGTCCTGCTCGCCGAGGCCTCGGCGGAGCGTGGCAACGCCCAGCTGATCGTGGTGGGCTCGCGCGGCCGCGGCCCGTTGACCGGGCTGGGGTTGGGGTCGGTGAGCCAGGCTGTGCTGCATCACTCGCGCGTCCCGGTCGCTATCGTCCGCCCAGGCACCGGCGACTGAGCGTGGCACCGCACGGGGCGGACCGCAGGCAACCGTCAGGATCACTCCCGTGGGCGTTCGGCGACAATGGGGCCATGCGCTGGATCGACCTGCACGGGGCCGCCAATGTCCGGGATGTCGGCGGGCTGCCCGCGGCGTGCGGGCGCAGCGTCGCCGAGCGTAGGTTGGTGCGAGCCGACAACCTGGGCGATCTCGCGCGCGAGGACGTGGCGACGCTGGTGGACGGTTGGCAAGTGCGGACCGTGGTGGACCTGCGCACCCCTGGCGAGGTCGACGCGGAGGGCCCTGGCGCGCTGGTCGACCTGCCTCGGGTACGGCGGGTGCACCACTCGATGCTTCCCGAGGTCGGGCATGCCACGGACGCCTCGGCGGATGCCCTGCTCACCAGGCGCGAGCGGCTCCTGAAACGCTACCCGGACGACATCGTGTGCGCGATGTACCTGGCGTACCTGTCCGACCGGCCGGACAGCGTGGTGGGGGCCTTCCGAGCGTTGCTGGCCGACGGTGGGGCGACCCTGGTGCACTGCGCGGCTGGCAAGGACCGCACCGGTGTGGTGGTGGCGCTGGCGCTCGCGGCCGCCGGGGTGCGTCGCGACGCCATCGTGGCCGACTACATCGCCACAGGGGAGCGCATCGATGCGGTGCTTGACCGGCTGCGGGCCTCGCCGACCTACGCCACGGACATCGACCGCATCCCGGTTTCCGCACACACCCCTCGCGCGGGGACGATGCACGCCTTCCTCGACGAGCTCGACCGTGCCTACGGCGGCGCCCGTGGCTGGCTGCGGCAGCACGGGGTGAGTGACGGCGAGGTCGAGCGGCTGCGCGCGCACCTGCTCGAGCCGTAGCACCACCTGCCGCTGGTGCGGACGACCAGCGGGCTCGGTGCGACTACTTCTCGTCAGGCCAGGTTTTGGCGCGCATCGCGGTCAGCGCTTCCGTGCTGATATCCGCCAGCCTGCTCAGCCCCTGCTCGGTCACGAACAGTTCGAAGCCGCCCCTGCCGCCGAACCGGAACTCCACCTCGTCCCGGCAGACCAGGTACTCGATCGGGCAGGTCCCGTCGATCGCTGCCCAGGCCCCTACTGACGCTCCAGGGTGGTACATCCCGCTTCTCCTCCCGCTCGTCCACGGTGCCGCGCGCTGCGTGTCACCGCTGCCTGCTAGGGTTCGTGCGCAGTGTGGTCAACCGCACACAAGCAGTGTAGGATGCGAGGCAGAACTTTGCACGCATCTGAAAGGGTGAATCCAGATGGCGGTCGGGCAGCGCCGCACAGCCGAGCGCATCCAGGTCGGTGCCACGCTCAAGCGCATGCGGCTCGACGGCCAGGTCAGCCGCGAGGACGCGGCCGAGACACTCGGGTGCACGGTGACCACCATCGGCAATATCGAGCAGGGGCGAACGAAGATCAGCCACGGTGATCTCACCGCGTTGCTCAAGCTGTACGGCGCTCCCGACGACCAGGTGGACGACCTGATCCAGGTCAACCGGGAGGCACACCGGGGTCTCACGCGCGTGCGGGGTGGCGGCGACATCCAGCCGCACCAGCGGCGGGCTGCCGATCTCATCCGGGGTGCACAGGCGATCAGCTTCTACAGCCCGGAGCTCTTCCACGGCCTGCTGCAATGCGAGCCCTACGCGCGCGCCGTGATGGCCCCGAGCGGGCACGTCACCGGGGTGCTGGAGAACCGGCTGCGGTTCCGGCTGGACCAGGCCGAGGTGCTTACCCGCGAACCGGATCCGCTGCAACTGTGGGCGGTGGTGGGC
Organism: Haloechinothrix sp. LS1_15; assembly: GCF_033042135.1. Classification (NCBI taxonomy): domain Bacteria; kingdom Bacillati; phylum Actinomycetota; class Actinomycetes; order Pseudonocardiales; family Pseudonocardiaceae; genus Haloechinothrix; species Haloechinothrix sp. LS1_15. The sequence continues at coordinate 19,856 of NZ_WBXM01000013.1, forward strand.
GAGGCCGCGCTGCGGAAGAACATCGGCGGCGCGGAGGTGATGCGCGCCCAGCTGCGGCACGTGGTGCGGCTGTGCCGCGAGCTGCCGAACGTCACCGTGCAGGTCCTCCCGTTGGGTGCCAGGGAGCACTACCTGATCGGAGCAACGGTGTCGATCTACCGGTTGGACGAGGGCCTGCCGCGGATCGCCAGCGTGGACACGACCCTCGGTGACCAGTTCTTCGAGCGGGACTCGGCCGTATCCGATGCCGTGGCGAACTTCGACGACGTGCGCACCAAGGCGCTCGATCCGCTCACGAGCGTGGATATGATGGGGGAGCTAGCCGACTCCCTGTAGCCGCACCCGAAACGAGCACCGCGATGTCCCTGCAACGCCACCAGTGGATCAAGCATTCGCACAACGGCAGCAGTTGCGTGGAGGTCATGCTGACCGACACCGAGGTGCTGGTCCGCAACTCCCGCCGGCCCGAGGCAGGCACGCTGTCCTTCACCTTCGCCGAGTGGGCCTCCCACGTCGAAGGGCACAGGCTCGGCGTCTTCGACCTGCCCGGCTGAGTGAGCTGCCCGCCGGAACGAACGTGCCGTTCATTCCGTAGAGGGCGCTGTATGTCACGTTCGGCTCCCCACCTGCCTGCTGCGGTAGATCACGTACGGCCGCCACAGGTAACCGATCGGGATGGACCAGGCGTGCACCAGCCGGGTGAACGGCCAGATGCCGATCAACAGCCAGGCGGACAGCGCATGCAGCTGGTAGGACAGCGGGATCCCGGTCATGAGCGAGGTGTCCGGCTGGAGGGCGAAGATGCCACGGAACCACACCGACACCGTCTCCCGGTAGTCGTGGCCCTCCCCGAGCAGGTTCACCCCTACGGTCTGCGCCATGCCGGTGAGGATCACTGTGACCAGCACGATGTACATGACGGCATCCATGCGGGTGGTGGTGCGCCGCACCCGGCCGTTGACGATACGCCTGGCGATCAGCAGCGCGAGGCCGACCGTCATCGCGATACCGGCCAGTGTGCCCACCCCGCCCGCCAGCGCGTGGTAGGCGCCCTCGGAGATGCCGACAGCAGCCGTCCACGACTTCGGGATCAGCAGCCCGATCACGTGACCGAGCAGCACTGCGAGCAGTCCGAAGTGGAACAATGGGGATCCGATGCGCAGCCAGCGGCTCTCCAACAACTGCGTGGTATGGGTGTTCCAGCCGAACTGGTCCACCCGCCAGCGCCAGATGTGACCGACCACGAAGACGGTCAGCGCGATGTACGGCAGGATCCCCCAGAGGGCGATATCGAAGGCGGTCACGATCTGACCTCCGTTCCGTGAACGAGTTCTGGTGGGCCGTAAGGGGCCAGCCCGACCTCCTCAGCGGGGGGTCCATCCGACGCGATCTGGCGCAAGCGCTGCCAGCCGGTTGGCGAGAGCTCCGGCAACAGGGTGCACAGCGCGTCGAGCACTTCGGCGTAGGGCGAGCCTGCCTCATGCAACGACGTGCGGATCAGCTCGATGCCAGCGCGGTGCTGTCGAAGCGGCGATTCTCCGGGCTTCGGGCCTGCCAGCGCGGCGAACTCGCACACCACGGGAAGGAAGTCGGGCAGCTCATCGTCCGGTGGCGCCAGGCCCGCTGCCCGGTAGCTCTGCTTCAGGGCAAGCAGCGCAGTACCTCGCCGCCGGGTGTCGCCGTGCAGGTAGTAGGTCAGGTACAGGCTGCTGCGTCTGCGCAGATCGAACGTGGCGACGTAGTGCTGCGCCAGCGCCATGGGCTCGGCGGCGCTGTACCAGCCGGTGAACCGCACCAGCGGATCCCGCGCCTCGCGTGTCGCGACGGCACGTGCCGCGTCGGCCAGCGCGCTGCGCTGCGCCAGCAGCTCGGCGTCCGGGTACTGTAACAGCGCGGAGACGAGCTGCCATGTCCGGGCCCGGTCGCTGTGCTCCGTCGCGGTCATCGGCCGCCCCCTGACCTGGTCGGTGGCGGTGAGGGCATCGGCAGGTCCACCGGGCCGTACCCCGTGCCGTTCGGGGCGCCACCCATGCCGGGCCCACCGGGCCGGTCGAGGCTGCAGCCGCTGTCCAGTCCTTCCAGTCGCGCGGCGTCCTCCCGGTGAGCGGTCGGGATCACGTACCGCTCGTCATATGGGGCGATGGCCAGCAACCGGTAGAGGGCCTCCATCTCGCCTGCGGTCATCCCGGTCGCGTCCAGCAGGTCGTGCGAGATCGTGCCGTCGAGCGTGCGCGCCCGCATGTAGCCGCGCATCGCGGAGAGCTTCATCAGCACCCCGGCCACGGTGTCCGCGTCACCGGCGGTGAACAGGCTCGCCAGGTACTCGATCGGGATCCGCAGGTCGCCAATGGCGTGGAACACCTGGTCGGGGTCGGCGTTGTCCCCGCCGCTGTCGCTGACCGCATCCAGGACCGGCGACAACGGGGGGATGTACCAGACCATCGGCAGCGTGCGGTATTCCGGATGCAGCGGCAGCGCCACGCGGTCGCGGATCGCCAGCTGGTACACCGGCGAGCGCTGCGCCGCGTCGATCCAGTCCTCCGGGATGCTTTCCGCGCGGGCGGCGCGGATCACCTCGGGATCGTGCGGATCGAGGAAGACGCTGCGCTGCGCGTCCAGCAGCTGGTCGGGTTCGGGGGTGCTCGCGGCCGCTTCCACCGCGTCGGCGTCGTAGAGCACCAACCCGATGTAGCGTAGCCTGCCGACGCAGGTCTCGGCGCACACCGTCGGTTGCCCGGCCTCGATGCGGGGGAAGCAGAAGGTGCACTTCTCCGCCTTACCGGTGTGGTGGTTGAGGTAGACCTTCTTGTACGGGCAGGCCGAGACGCACATCCGCCAGCCGCGGCAGCGGTCCTGGTCGACCAGCACGATGCCGTCCTCGGATCGCTTGTAGAGCGCCCCGGAGGGGCAGGCCGAGACACACGCCGGGTTCAGGCAGTGCTCGCAGATCCTGGGCAGGTGGAACATGAAGGTCTGCTCGAAGGAGAAGCGCACCCGCTCGGCCGCCTCGCGGGGCATCGCCGCGATGTTGGGGTCGCCCCCGGCGTGCTCGGCGGCCCCGCCCAGGTCGTCCTCCCAATTGGCTCCCCAGGTGATCGCGGTGTCCTCGCCGGTCAACGCCGACTTGGGCCGGATCGTAGGACTGCGCGGGCCTGCCGGGGCGTGCAGCAGCGTGTCGTAGTCGTAGGTGATCGGCTCGTAGTAGTCGTCGATGCCGGGTAGATGCGGGTTGGCGAACAGGCTCAGCAGCCGCTTGACCCGGCCGCCGGAACGCAGTTTCAACCGGCCACGTCGGTCCAACACCCAGCCGCCACGCCAGCGTCGCTGGTCCTCGTAGCCCTTGGGGTAGCCGATGCCCGGCTTGGTCTCCACGTTGTTGAACCAGACGTACTCGGCACCGTCGCGATTGGTCCAGGTCTGCTTGCAGGTGACCGAGCAGGTGTGGCAGCCGATACACTTATCGAGGTTCATCACCATGGCTACCTGTGTCATCGGTCGCATCAGTACTCCACCTCCTGGCCACGGCGGCGGATCACCGTGAGCTCGTCTCGCTGGTTCCCGGTGGGGCCGTAGTAGTTGAAGGCGTAGGTGAACTGCCCGTACCCGCCGATGAGGTGCGTCGGTTTGAGCAGCAGCCGGGTGAGCGAGTTGTGCACGCCACCGCGATCGCCTGTCAGCTCCGTGCGCGGCACGTTCACCGTCTTGTCTTTGGCGTGGTACATGTAGATGGTGCCCTCCGGCATCCGGTGGGACACCACCGCGCGGGCGGTGACCACGCCGTTGCGGTTGTAGGACTCGATCCACTCGTTGTCCCGCACACCGATCTTGTCGGCATCCTCAGTGGACATCCAGATGGTCGGTCCACCACGGGACAGCGCCAGCATGAACGCGTTGTCCTGGTACTCCGAATGGATCGACCACTTGGAATGCGGGGTGAGGTAACGGACCGTCACCTCGGCCCGGCCGTTCGCTCCTGGGGAGCCGAAATGCCGATGCATGTTCAGTGGCGGACGATAGACGGGAAGCTGCTCACCCAGCTCGGTGATCCAGTCGTGATCGACGAAGAACTGCTGCCGTCCTGTCAGGGTGTGCCACGGCTTGTCCCGCTCCACGTTGATGACGAACGGGGAGTAGCGGCGACCGCCGCTCTCGCTTCCTGACCATTCCGGCGAGGTGACCACCGGCACCGGCCCCTTCTTGGTGTCATCGAAGGTGATGCGCTTGCCCTCGTGCTCCTCGGCGAGATCGGCCAGCCGCGTCCCGGTGCGTTCCTCCAACGTGCGGAACCCCTGGCTGGCGAGCCTGCCGTTGGTGGTGGCCGACAGCGCGAGGATCGCCTCGCACATGTGTGCCGCGGTGGCCAGCGACGGCCTGCCCTCGGTGACGGGCCCTGACCGTGTCCCGTTCTGGCTGCGCAGGTAGGCCAGCTCCGGGGCCACGTCGTAGGTGATCCCCTTGCTGGTGGTGCCCAGCTTGTCCAGCAACGGGCCGATAGCGCGCATCTTCTCGCCGATCGCGGCGTAGTCCCGCTCGATCTCCACCAGCTTGGGCATGGTCCGGCCGGGGATCGGATCGCACTCGCCGCGCTTCCAGTCCCGCACCCGGCCACCGGGTTGCGCGAGCTCATCGGGTGTGTCGTGGGTCAGCGGGGCGGCGAGCACGTCGGTGCGGGTGCCGAGGTGCTCGGCGGCGAGCTCGCTGAACGTGTCGGCGATGCCGAGGAACGTGTCGTAGTCCGAGCGCGCCTGCCAGGGCGGCGCGATCGCCGGGTTGAAGGCGTGCACGAACGGATGGAGGTCGGTTGTGGATAGATCGTGCTTCTCGTACCAAGTTGCTGTGGGAAGCACGACATCCGCGTACAGGCCGGTGGATGTCATCCGGAAGTCGATGGCGGTCAGCAAGTCGAGCTTGCCTTCCGGCGCGTCGTCGTGCCACGCCACATCGGCAGGGCGGGAGTCCTCACCGGTTTCCTCGCTGCGCACCGCCGCGTCGGTGCCGAGCAGGTGACGGAGGAAGTACTCGTTGCCCTTGCCGGAGGAGCCGAGCAGGTTGGCCCGCCAGACGGTCAACGCGCGGGGGAAGTTCGCCGGATCGTCGGGGTCCTCGGCGGCGAACGAAAGCGAACCCTGCCGCAACTGGTCCACAATGTGTTCGGCGACGCTCCTGCCTGCAACGCGGGCTTCATCAGCCAGATCGAGGGGGTTGCGGTTGAACGTCGGGTGGGAGGGCAGCCAGCCCAGTCGCGCGGCCGTGGCGTTGCAGTCGGCGAACGACGCCCCTGCCAGGGAACCCGAACCGAGCGGGCTGGCGAGCTCTCCGGCGCCGAAGGATTCGTAGCGCCACTGGTCGGTGGCCAGATACCAGAACGCGGTGCCCGCCATGTGGCGGGTTGGCCGTTGCCAGTCCAGCGCGAACGCCAGGTGCTGCATCCCGGTGAGCGGGCGCGCCTTCTCCTGGCCCACGTAGTGGGCCCAGCCACCACCGTTGCGACCTTGGCAGCCGGTGAGCAGCACCAGTGACAGGAACGACCGGTAGATGGTGTCGGAGTGGAACCAGTGGTTGGTCCCGGCCCCCATGGCGATCATGGAACGCCCCTGCGAGCGCTCGGCGTTGCGCGCGAACTCGCGGGCGATACGGGCCGTCGTCGAGGCGGGTACCGAGGTGATCTCCTCCGCCCACGCCGGGGTGTAGGGCTGGGTAGTGTCCTGATAGGACTCCGGCCAGTCGCCGGGGAGCTCGTCGCGGTGCACCCCGTACTGCGCCATGAGCAGATCGAAGACGGTGGTCACCAGCCGGTCGCCCACGCGCAGCGCGGGAACGCCGCGCCGCAGCGTGCTGCCACCCTCGGTGGTGCCCTCGTCGAAGCGCGGCAGTTGCACGGTCACATGCTCGTCAGCCCATGAGTACAGCGACAGTGCCGGGCGCGCCTGACCGAGATCCAGGTTCCACCTGCCAGCCTCGGAGGTGGCCCAGCGGAATCCCAGCGAGCCGTTCGGCACCATCGGCGCGCCGCTCGCATCGTCCAACATGACGGTCTTGAACCCGGCGCCCTCCTCGTCATCGCCGAGATCGGCGGCGGTGAGGAACTTGCCCGCGCGACGGTCCCCGTCGTGCGGTTCGAGCGTGACCAGAAACGGCAGGTCGGTATAGCGGCGCACGTAGTCTGTGAAGTAGTCGACCTGCCTGTCCCGGAAGAACTCGGTCAGCACCACGTGCCCCATGGCCATGGCCAGCGCACCGTCGGTACCCGGCTGCGGCGCCAGCCAGTCGTCGGCGAACTTGACGTTCTCCGCGTAGTCCGGGCTGACAGCGACCACCTTGGTGCCCTTGTAGCGGGCCTCGGTGAGGAAATGCGCGTCCGGGGTGCGGGTGACCGGGATGTTCGATCCCCACATCACCAGGTAGCTGGAGTTCCACCAGTCAGCGGACTCGGGAACGTCGGTCTGGTCGCCCCACACCTGGGGTGAGGCGATCGGCAGGTCGGCGTACCAGTCGTAGAAGGACAGCAGGGTGCCGCCGATCAGCGAGTGGTAGCGCGTCCCGGCTGCGAACGACGCCATCGACATCGCAGGGATGGGGGAAAAGCCGACCACCCGGTCGGGGCCGTAGGTCTTGGCGGTATGGACGTGCGCGGCGGCGACGAGCTCGTTCACCTCGTCCCAGGTGGATCGCACCAGACCGCCCTTTCCCCTGGCGCGCTTGTACGTCCGTGCCCGTTCGGGATCGCCGGTGATCTCCGCCCACGCGGCAACCGGGTCCGCGAGCCGGGCCCGTGCCTCCCGCCACATCTCGAGCAGCACGCCCCGCACGTAGGGGTAGCGAATCCGGGACGGGGAGTAGGTGTACCAGGAGAACGAGGCGCCACGCGGGCAGCCGCGAGGCTCGTACTCCGGTGAATCCGGTCCTACTGACGGGTAGTCGGTGGCCTGGTGCTCCCAGGTGATCAGTCCGTCCTTGACGAAGACATGCCAGGAACACGAACCGGTGCAGTTCACCCCGTGCGTGGAGCGCACGACCTTGTCGTGCGCCCACCGGTCCCGGTAGAAGCGATCCCAGGTCGAGGTGTCGGTCACGTGCCGGGAATGGTCGTGCATAGGCAGCGCGCGGCGGAAGAAGCGCGCTGGTAGCGATGGCTCCGTCATGGCCTTCAGGTTGCTGCACCACGGGCACCGGTCAGCAGAGACGAAAGACCCTGACCGGCACAGCCTTTCGGCAACAGCCACAGGGTACTAGCGCTCTAGTTGTCCGGCGGTGCACCCTTGCACGGTGGATCCCGTGACGACACACGCGACTTCTGCCCCCGGATCCGGTGACGCCCAGCGAGCGCGCGTGAGCCGTACGGCGTGGTGGGTACTGGCCATGGCCACGCTCGGTTTCGCGCTGAACTTCTGGGCGTGGACGCTGCTCAGCCCGCTAGGCCCGCTGTTCCAACAGAAGCTGGAACTGTCGGCGTTCCAGCAGGCCCTTGTGGTGGCCGTGCCGGTGATCGTCGGATCGCTTGGCCGCATCCCGGTGGGTGCGCTCACCGACCGCTTCGGCGGGCGGGTGATGTTCCCCGCGGTATCGCTGGCCACGGTGCTGACGCTGGTGCTGCTCGCGGCGGGCGGGTACACCTGGCTGGGAACCCTGCTGCTGTGCGGGTTCCTGCTCGGTATCGGCGGCACCGCCTTCGCGATCGGGATCCCCCTGGTGAACGCGTGGTTCCCGGCGGGACGGCGCGGGCTCGCGCTCGGCATCTACGGCGTGGGTATGGGTGGCTCGGCGATCGCGGCGCTGACGACGGTGCCGCTGGTGGAGGCGGTGAACCTGCGGTTCCCGTTCCTGCTGACCGCCGCGGTGCTGGTGGCCTACGCGATCGTGACGGTTCTGGTCGTGCGCGATGCCCCTGGCAGGCAGGTCAGCCGCGAACCGATGCTGCGCAGGCTGGCCACCACCATGCGGCTGCCCATTACCTGGCAGGCCTCCGGGGTCTACGCGCTGACGTTCGGTGGTTTCGTGGCGTTCTCGGTGTACCTGCCGGCGTACCTGACCACCGCGTACGGGCTCGCCGATGCCGATGCCGCCAACCGGATGGCCGGCTTCGTGCTGGTCGCCGTGGCCGCCCGCCCCGTCGGCGGCTGGCTGTCGGACCGGTTCCACCCGGTACCGGTACTGGTCGCCGTGCTCGGCATCGTGGGGATCGCCGCCGCGGTGCAGGTCGTCGAGCCCGCGTTGCTGCCGATCGGCACCATGACGTTTCTGACCATGGCGGCCGCGCTGGGCGCCGGGGCGGGCGCGACGTTCGCGCTGGTCGCCCTGTTGACCCCCGGCGACCGGGTGGGCTCTGTCACCGGGGTGGTCGGCGCGGCAGGCGGCCTTGGCGGGTTCGTGCCACCGCTGCTGATGGGTGTCTTCTACGGGTGGCTGCAGAGCTACGCGCTCGGTCTCGGCCTGCTGGCCGTCACCGTCCTTGCCGCCGCGGTGCTGGTGCGGCGCATGCGTTGGGAGAGCCCGGCGAGCAGCCCGGCGTGACCCCGTCGGGCCGGTACGCGGCTAACGGTGGGAACGGATGTGCCTTTCATTCCGTAGCGGGAGCCGGATGTCACGTTCGGCTCACACCGCGGGAGGGGGTGGGTGGATGCGGCGCGTACGGGAATTCCTGCTGCTGATCGTCGTCGGCGTGCTGCTGGTCACCGGGAGCGGGCTCTGGTTCGTCGATCCCGGGGTGGGCCGCGCGGTGTGGGCGGCCACGACCGTGGTCGCGCTGGCACCCGCGCTGGTCTGGGTGAGTGCTGAGCTGCGGCGCGGGCGTTACGGGGCCGACCTGCTCGCGGTGATGGCTCTGGCGAGCACGTTGGCCGTGGGTGAGTACCTGGCGGGGGCTGTCATCGCGTTGATGGTGGCCACCGGCCGGGCCTTGGAAGCAGCGGCGAGCAGCCGCGCGAGCAGGGACCTGTCCGCGCTGCTGGCTCGCGCGCCCACCACGGTGCACCTGCGCCGGGCCGGTGACCTGGTGACGGTGCCCGTGGATCAAGTGGTGCCCGGGGACCGGGTCGTGGTGTTGCCCGGCGAGGTCGTCCCGGTGGACGCCGTGCTCGACAGCGACGGGTTGTTCGACGAGTCGGCACTGACCGGCGAGCCGGAGCCGGTACCGCGCGCCGGGGGAGACCCGGTGCGTAGCGGCGTGGCCAACGCCGGAGCCGCCGTGGACACCATCGCGACGGCATCCGCCGATGCCAGCACCTACGCGGGGGTGCTGCGGCTGGCCGAGCAGGCGCAGGCGGAGAGCGCCCCGGTCGCACGGATCGCCGACCGGGTAGCGGTGTGGTTCCTGCCGCTGACGCTGGTTATCGCCGGTGTGGCCTGGCTGCTGTCCGGAGATCCGGTGCGGGCGGTGGCCGTGCTCGTCACCGCGACCCCGTGCCCATTGCTGCTGGCGGTACCGATCGCGGTGTCCGGCGGGCTGTCCCGCATGTCCCGCGCCGGGGTCGTCGTCAAGGGCGGCGCATCACTGGAGCAGCTGGGACACGCGCGGACCATCCTGATGGACAAGACCGGCACCGTGACCACCGGCAATCCCGAGATTGTCGACGTGGTGTGCGCTCCTGGCACATCCATGACCGAGTTACTCGCGGCAGCGGCAGGAGTGGAGAGGTACTCGGCGCACGTGCTGGCGGCCACCGTAGTGCGCGCGGCGCAGCGCGCAGGAGTGACACCGGCGGCCGCGAGCGCGGTGACCGAGGAACCCGGGTGGGCGGTGACCGGCACCGTCGCCGGGCGTCGGGTGAGCGTGGGCAGGATCCCCGATTCCACCATCCTGCCGGAATGGGCGCGCGCGGCCGCCCGCCGCAGCAACCTCGACCTCGCGTCGGTGCTGTGGGTGACGGTTGACGGGACTCCGGTCGCCGCGCTCCTCGTCCGCGACAGCATCCGGCCGGACGCCGCGCGGACCATGCGCAGGTTGCGCGAGGCAGGGATCGAGCAGGTGGCGCTGTTAACCGGTGACCGGGTCGCCAATGCGACCGAGGTCGCCAGCATGCTCGGCCTCGACGAGGTACATGCCGATGCGAGCCCGGCCGACAAGATCACGCGGGTCCGCGCCGCGCAGTCGGCCGGTACGACGGTGATGATCGGCGACGGTGTGAACGACGCGCCCGCTCTGGCCGCGGCCGACATCGGCGTCGCACTGGGGTCACGGGGATCGACCGCCGCGGTGCAGGCGGCCGATGCGGTGATCACCGACGACCGGATCGACCGGATCGCGGACGCGGTGGACGTCGCGCGCCGTACGCGGCGGATCGCGTTACAGAGCGCGTTGAGCGGGACGGCCCTATCACTGCTGGCGATGGCCGCGGCAGCGGTGGGGTGGCTGGCTCCGGTGGCCGGTGCCTTGGTGCAGGAAGGCATCGACGTGGCCGTCATCCTCAATGCGCTGCGCGCGGTGCGCGGCCGGTCACGGCGCACCCCCGCGCACGTCGATGCCCTGCTCCGTCGATTCGCCTCGGAACATGACGGGTTGCACACGGCGCGCGCCGCGGTACGCCAGGCCGCAGACGCGCTGGCGCACGGCACGGGTCCGCGGGTGGATGCCGCGGTGCGGCGCGCCGATGAGCTCGTGGCGACCGAGCTGCTGCCGCACGAGCACGCCGAGGAGACCGTGCTGTACCCCGCGCTTGCCGAGGTGCTGGGTGGAGCGGCGGGAACGGTGACGATGAGCCGTGCCCACGCCGAGATCGAGCGGCTGGCCCGCCGGTTGCGCCGCCACGTCGAGGAGGCCGAGGGCGGGATCGCCGAGGATCAGATTGGCGACCTGCGTGCGACCCTCTACGGCTTGGACGCGATCCTCACCCTGCATTTCGCGCAGGAAGAAGAAGCCTACTTCTCGCTCTCGGCGTCCGCCTTCGATCGCGAGACTCCTCGCACACCCCGCCGTGGCACTGGCGGATCAGGGTGAGCCCGCGACGCAGCGGATCACAGCGCCCGCGGACCGGGGCCGCAGCGGTCGAGGGCTGCCGCGGCCGCGCGAAGCGGGTCCGCGACCGTGTCGATGATGTACGCGTCGGGCCAGGGATCGGTGTGTTCTGTCATGCGCGCGGCGATGGCGGGCGTGGCATCGGAGATCGATGACCTCCGGATTCGTAGCCGCTCGGCCATCACCTCGGCTGGGGCCTCGCACCGTAGCTGGATCAGCCGGGCGTGCGCACGGGATGCGAGTTCGCGCGCCAGCTCACGATGCGCGTGCGCGTGCCACGACGCATCCAGGATCACCGACTCGCCGACGCTGAGCAGCGTGCCCGCGCGGCGGAGCATCTCCCGGTAGGTCGCGTCGGTCCGCGACGGCGTGTAGATGCCCTCCTCGAACGCTGCTGGCGCGCCGTGCTCGCCGGTGATCCCCGCGAGTTCCTTGCGGGTGTGATCGCTGCTGATGACCCTGGCGCCGAGACTCTCGGCGAGTGCGCCTGCCAAGGTGGACTTGCCCGTCCCGGGTAGCCCGCCGACGAGGATCAACCGTACTTCGGCCCGTTCCAGGTTCCGGAGCGTGAGTTCGGCGTCCGCCCGTGCGCGATCGGCCGCGGTCGCGTCTCCCTGCGCGTGGCGCAGGCAGGCGACCTTGCAGCGCACGAAGGCGCGGTATGCGATGTAGTGGTGGCGCAGCGCCGCGCATGACTCATCGTCTGTCGCTCGCCGGTAGCCGCGCAGCAGCTCCGCCGCAAGCTGTGGCGCGCCGAGCCGCTCCAGATCCATGGCCAGGAACGCCAAGTCGTCGAGCACGTCCAGCCACCGAAGGCGATCATCGAAGTCAAGGCAGTCCAGCACGCGGGGTCCGTCGTCGAGAGCGAAGATGTCGGCAGCCAGTAAGTCGCCGTGACCGTCCACGATCTTGCCCTCGGCCACCCGGTGGTCGAACAGCGCGGTACGCCCCGCGAGAAAGGTGGTGACGTGTCCCTCGATGGCGGCGAAAATCCGGTGATCCAGCACCGCCCCCTGGAACGGTCGTACCTGGTCGATGCTGCTGTACCAACGCCGCCGCAGGGCGTCGCCGGTGCCCTCCGCGTCGATCAGTGGTCCCCGCTCGGCCCGCGCGTGGAACGTCGCCATCAGCTCCGCCAGCTGCCGCACCGTCGCGGTGACGTCAGCACCCTGTTCGATCAGGGTGGCCAGTCTCCGGTCGTCCGGCATGCGTCGCATGACGACGATCGTCTCGCGTTCCGTGCCGGGTCCGACCACCTCAGCGGTCCCCAGGTAGACATCCGGTGCCAGCCGCCGGTTGAGCTCGACCTCGCTGCGGCAGGCGCGGTCGCGTTCAGCGGGGTCGGTGAAATCGAGGAAACCGAGGTCCACCGGCTTCTTGACCTTGTACGCGCGGTCGCCGACCAGGAAGACGATGCCTGCGTGTGTCTCGCGCACTGACGCCCACGAGGTGGCCTCGGATGCTGTGCTCACGATGGTCACGTTCCTCCCATCGGTCCGGCGACGCCGGTGAGCTCGGTGACGATGTTGCCGGTCAGCGCGCGCAGCGCGGCGCTCCGCCGCACCGGGATCGGCTCCGGATCGACGATCCGGCGTGCGGGATCCGGTAACCACGCCAGATCGCGCGCGACCCGTTCGCGGATGTCCGCGAGCGATTCCGGCGGAGCCACCTGGGCACCACCGATCATGGCGGGACTCAACAAGGCACGCGTGCCTGCGGGGGCGGGTTCGGTACGCAGCGCGAGCACGTCGGGTTCCGCGGTGCCGCCCCGGTACACCTGTTTGCAGCCAGGGTCGGTCCACTTGCCTGCGGAGACCTTCATGACGGGCCGCCCAGCGTACTCCACCAGCTTGTAGGCGCTGTCCAGCGACGGAGCGTCCCACGATACGCCGATCCTGGTGCCGACACCGTAGGCATCGATCGGTGCGCCCCGCCTGACGAGCGTGTCGACACGCCACTCGTCCAGGCCGCCGCTGGCGACGATCGTGGCGTGCGGCATGGCAGCCGCGTCGAGCATGGCGCGCGCCTGCCTGGCCAGCGACTCGAGATCACCGGAATCGAGCCGGATACCGACGCGCGACTCGGGGATTCCGAGTTCGGCGGCGACCTGGATGGCGCGGGCGACGCCGGTCCTCGTCTCGTAGGTGTCCACGAGGAACGTGGCGGCTCGCGGGAAGTCCTTGCCGAATGCCGCGAACGCGTCGAACTCGGTAGGGAAGGCCTGAATGTAGGAATGCGCCACGGTGCCGATCGCAGGCAATCCGAACCGGCGGGCGGCGGCCACGTAGCTCGTGCCCGCGAAGCCCACCATCGCGCAGCAGCGGGCGACGGTGAGGGCAGCTTCCAGCCCGTGCGTGCGCCGAGCCCCGAAATCCACCACGGTGGCCTCCCGCGCGGCGAGTACGCATCGCGCCGCCTTGCTCGCGATCGTGGTGGCGAACGTGGCCTGGTTCAGCAGCGCGGTCTCCAGTAGCTGCGCCACCGGCAGCGACGCGGTTACCTCCAGGATCGGCTCACCCGCGAAAACGATCCGGCCCTCCGGGACAGCCCAGACGTCCCCGTCGAACCGCAGCCGGGCCAGCGCATCGAGATCGCCCCTCGATAAGTCGGTGTGTTCGCGGAGGTACCGCAGATCATCCGGCTGGAAGCCGAACCCGCTCACCAGGTCCAGACAGCGTGCGAGCCCGGCTGCCACCAGGAAGCCACGCTGCTCGGGCAGGTTCCTGGCGAACAGGCTGAACGTGGCGGGCTGGGTCATCCCTCGCCGCAGGTAACTGGCGGCCATCCGGATCTCGTACAGGTCTGTGGCCAGCGCGCTGACCGTCTCGCTCCTACCGGTACTCACCTCGGCGGCGAGGCCGGCTGTCGAGGGACGACGCTGTGGAGTGCCCTGCACCGTGCTAGCTCGCGCGGTCGGGCGCCTCTGCCAGCAAGGCCCTCAGCTCGGAGACGAGCAGTCTGCGGTTGCCTCGCTGGCCATGCTGGGCTGCGATCCCGCCGGTCGACGAGCTGTCGGGGGCGCTGCCCGGCTCGCGGCCTTCACAGGCGGACAGCCCCAGCATGTCGAGCATGGTTTCGAACTCGGCGGTGTCTCGGGCGTGCGATGCCGTGACGCGTACCGCCTTCGAACGTTGGTCGTCGCTCGGCGCGTCGGGCAGCGTGACGGCGTGCGGGTTCTGCTCGGTGAACATGCGTCTCATGGTGCGGGTGTCCGCCCCTCCAGCGACGCGGTCGAAAGTCCCTCGAGGCCCGGCCGCAGGTCCCGAGCTTGCGGAGTGGAGGTCGCAGGGTGCCCATTCCGGGGACTTTCTGCCCCTCCGGCCGTCGGGTCGGAACCGTACCGTCTGTCACGTCGGGTGAGAGTGGAGGGAGCGCGATGTACGCGCAGGTCGGAGACTGGCTCGTCGTCGAGCGTGCGAACCTCGAACACGAGTCGCTCAAGGGCTTGATCACAGGAGTCCGGTCCCCGGATGGTTCCCCGCCCTACCTAGTGCATTGGATCGACGACGGGCGGACATCACTGGTCTTTCCCGGCCCGGACGCGCACGTGATGACCGAGGCCGAGCTCGAGGAGCAGAACGAGCGACGTAACCAGCGGCTCCACCGGCTGCGGGTCGACTTGGCGGGTCGGGCGCGGAAGCTCTAGACAGCGGCGCATGCCGGTTGGTCATGCTACCGGCGACGTTCGTCCTGACTATCGTCGACGTTGGTCACTGCTCCGTGCTGGGTTCGAACGCTTACAGTCGATATACATCGGACAGAGCTATCGCCCTTCCGGGTGTTTGCTCCGCGGCCTGGGAGGTCACCATGCATAATGTCTCGTCAGCTCCGGCAGGCGTCGACCTCGACAGTCCCAGGGCGCGCGCGATACTCCGTGCGGTGGCTTGCGGGCACGGCGAGTTGACGTCGAGCATGGTTCCCGACCTGTTCATCGACGGGCTGGCGTGCTGCGACCAGTTCACCGCGCACGCGCTGGCGCTGGAAGGATTCATCCGTCCGGAAGGCGAGGCCACGTCGGGACAGCGGGTGCCCGCGCGGCTGTCGATGGCGGGCTGGGAGGCGCTGGAACGCGGCCCGCGCGAGCCGGGCGGTAACGCCCCGAACGGCGGTGTGGTCGCGTAGCCTGCCGCGTCACGTCTGCCCTCCAGCACACGGCTCCGCGCTCGCTCCGGTCAGTGGTCCGGGAACGCGGCCGTGACGCCGGTTCCTCGCGGTAGCGTCGCCGGACCGCCCGCCAGGAAGATGACGCGCCGGGCGATGGCCGCCGCGTGATCGGCGAATCGCTCGTAGTACCGGCCGATCAGAGTGAGGTTGACCGTGTCGACGGTGTCCTCATGCTTGCCCTTGTCGAGCAGCAGGCGGTGCAGCCTGGCGAGCAACTCGTCCATGCGGTCGTCGTGCCGGATGATCCGCACGGCCAGCTCGCTGTCCCTGTCGGGCAGGGCGACGCATACCTGCTCGCCGATGTGCTCGGCCGCCACACCCATCGCGACTACGGTCTCCCGGAAACGCTCCGGCACCACGCGGGTACCGTCGCGCTCCCGTACGATCTCGGCGATATGTCGCGCGAGCGCGGCCATGCGTTGCAGGTGCGCGCTCATGCGGATCCCGGCGATGATGGTCCGCAGGTCCGTCGCCACCGGCTGCTGGCGTGCGAGTATCACCAGTGCGCGGTAATCGATGTTGTCGTGTGCCTGCCTGACCCGGGGTTCCTCGGCGAGCACGCTGCTGGCCAGTGCGGGATCGACGTCCAGCAGCGCCCGGGTCGCCTCCGACATCGTCGAGGTCGCACGGCAGGCTAGTGTGACGACGTTGTCGAAGTACGCGTCGAGCTCTGCCCGGTAGCCGGCCCGCATACTCGCCTCCTGCCGGTCGGCCGAGCCCTGCCTCGGACGGGTCATGAAGTACCCGCCCGAGGCCGGCATCCCCGTCGTGTGACGTTGGGTCAATCCAGGCCGTACACGAGCGGCCTGTCGCAACCAACCGCATCCCCGGGCGGGCGCCGGCGCTTGGCCGGCACCTTTGAGTCTCTGCCATGTCGCTTGCCGTGGGGCAGGGGCAAAGGTCCCGGCTGTGTTGGACCGTTGGCCCGCTAGTGATGACGGCTCGCCCACGGTGACGGGGCGTCGCGGGACGAATGGCCCTCCCAACGGAAGTCGCTCGACCCTAGCAGGCATCCGGCAGGCCGCTGTCTCCTCGAATAACCCGGTGGCATCCGGGACCGGCCGGTGCGAGGCGGTGCGAGCGAGGCACCCCGCACCGAATCATGCGCGGTCGCCGTCAGGGAGGCGAGGTGGGTTATGCGCGATATCGCTGAGCAATGTAGCCGGTTGTGGCGAGCATTTGCCGGTTACATCCAGTATCGCTGGGGAACTGATCGGCTCCCGGAACGGGTACTTCCCGTCCTGCTCGCGGCTGTTCTCCTCGCGATTCCCGTCGCCATGATGGTGGCCTCAGCGGCGCACGATCGTCAGTTGGCGGAGTCCCGAGCTCAACACGAGGATCGTTCGCAGGTGGCGGCGGTACTCCTGGAGGACGCCCGCCCGGGGACAAGTGGCACGTCGCCGCCCCGCGGTTCCGGTGGGTTCGCGGAGGCACACGCGATCTGGCCGTACCCGCGCGGTCCGGGTTCGCGAGAGGGCGCCATCACGGTGCGGGCCGGCTCGATCGCGGGCGACGAGGTACGGATCTGGGTGGATCCTGCGGGGCAGCAGGCGGATCCGCCGCTGACCGTGGAACAGGCGCGTGCCCGCGCGACCGGGACTGGTCTGATGTTCTGGCTCACGGTGGCTGGCGGGAGCGTGATCGTGTTCCTGGCAGCGCACGCTGTGGCTGCCGGACCACGTCCCTGAACGCCCGCACCTTCGGGCGAGGCGCGGTCATCCGGACGTGGGACATTCTGCCGTGCGACCGGGGACTATCGCCTCCAGTGAACTCCCACTGTGTTGCCGATTATGGACGCACCAACGAGTGAGGAGGTGTGTCATGGCAATCAAGTCGACGCCATCCGGTCACGCGGCGCGTGGTCGCGAGCAGACGAGCACCGCTACCGGTCAGCAGCAGGGGGCCGTGCTGTCCGGAGTCGCCGGGCGGCTGCTGGCAGCATTGCGCATCGTGATGGGATTCGTGTTCCTGTGGGCCTTCGCCGACAAGGCGTTCGGATTCGGGTACAACACCGCAGGGGAGAACGCCTGGATCAACGGTGGATCACCGACGACCGGCTACTTGAGCGGTGCTGACACCGGCCCGTTCGCCGGTGCGTTCAACGCGATGGCAGGCGCCGCGTGGGCCGACTGGCTGTTCATGATCGGTCTGGCCGGTATCGGGGTCGCGCTGCTGCTCGGCGTCGGCATGCGGTTAGCCGCGGGAGCGGGTGCGGTCATGATGCTGCTGATGTGGGCCGCGGACTGGCCGCTGGCGCGCTTCACCGAGGCGGGCGATCCCACGATGTCGACCAACCCGCTGATCCAGTCCAACCTGGTGTACGCGCTGGTGATCATCGTGCTCGCCGTCGTCTATGCGGGTCACACCTGGGGCCTGGGCCGCTGGTGGTCGGCGACCACACTCGTCCGGCGTTGGCGCTGGCTGGTGTGATCATCTGCGCCGGGGCGCCGACCCACTTGCGTGGGTCGGCGCCCCGTGTCGCGTGTGCGATCGTGCCCGCGGCACACCAGTGCCCGGAGTTCCCGGCAGTGCCCGGCGTCTCCCGGTCGCTGCCGGTGGCGGCACTAGTACCGGTACAGCGCTGCGATATCCGCGTGCCCCGGCACCTCGGCGGGCGGCATCGCGAAGACCGACCCGTCGTGGCACAGCGTGCCAGCCACGGCTGGCTCGAAACGGGCAGTGTCGTCCCGCACGAACAGGGAAGCGACCCGACCCGTTCCGGCTGCCTCGGTGACGCTATCCGGATCGGTATCGGCCAACCCGCTGCCGAGCGCGTCCCCGTAGGCTTCCAGAGCCGCGTCCCGCTCCCGCTGGAGCAGCGGTGCGACGAGTTCCCAGCTGAGACGGTGTAGCTCCGCGGCACTGGACCGGTCGGGATTCCCGGCGACACCGGAATCGACGATGTGATCGTAGGGGCACACGGTGCGGAACGCCGCCCTGATGTGATCGACTCCGGCTAGTACGAGCGGGGCGTGCTCGTCGCGCAGCGTGGGCCACAGCGCGTCAGCCACGCTGCGTAGGTAGCGCACCAGGCGCTCTTTCTGCACCTCGGCGCCGACGCCATGGGCGTGTCGGATGGTTCGCGCTGCGGTACCGCCTCGATCCGCGACGTGATACTGCTTCTCCCGCTGCGGGAGGTCGTAGCGCAGCGCGTCGGCCACCCCGCTCGGCATGCCGGGTACCGGCACCTCGCTGATCCGCCAGCGTGTCGCTTCCAGCAGGCGGGCGTGCTGCTCGCTCAGCGCCAGCACGTAGTACGGGTGATCACCGTCCAGCATCCGCAGCAGTGGGGAGACCACGGGGCGGTCGGAGACCACGACGAGTTCCTCGACGACCATCGGTAGGCGGATGGTCGTCGACCAGCCCGGCGCGAGGTACACGGCGAGGCCATCGCCCTGGTGCTGCCAGAATGCCTGATCAGCGACGAGCTCGGTGCCCGGGCCGAGAAGTGCCCTGACATCGGACGGTCGGTCACCCCGATCGCGCAGGTCCCGTTCGACTCGCCGGAGCAGGTTGGTGAGACGGATCGGCCCCTGGGAGGTCGCCGCTCCGGATCGATGAGTCGGCAGGTGCAGCGAAACGCAGCATGACGCCCGTCGCCGCAGCAGTGCAATCAGATCATCTCGGTTCAGCGCGTCCACGCCAGCTCCTTCACCTGTTTCCGCGTCGTTGCCATCACCGTGCGCGGCCGGAGCTCGGCGAGCCTAGGGGCTTACGTCACGGATCGCACCGGAACAGGCCCCGGGACATCCGGCACACCTGAAAAGGTGGTCGCCCGTTACGCACAGCAAGCGAGGGACTTAAGTCCCTCGGGCAGGGGAATGCTTCCCCTGCCCGCTACCGCCGCGTATCGGGTTGCCTGGAACCGGCAGTCAGAGGGGTGGGTCGAACGGGAGTGAGCTCATGACGGTGGCAGGCGAAAGGGTGCCTGACGTTGCGAGTACGACCGCGTGCTGGGCGCCCCAGTCCTCGGTGGTGGTAGATCATTCGTTACGCGTCGAGGAGTACCTCGCCGACGGCGTCTACCTGATCCATGTGGCGGTCCCGGACAGCGGTGATCCGCGCGACGTGAACCTCTCGATCGTCTCGGGTCGACTGTACGTAGCGGTGCGGGACCGACATGCGGTTCGGGGTGTACTCGACCGCGCCATCCCGTTGCCGCCGAGCGCTGATACCAGCGGTGTCACCGCGCGCTATGCGGCGGGGATCGTCGAGGTTCGGGTGCCGATCGTCGCGCGTGTCTCGGCGTGAGGTGGATCAGCAGCTCGAAGTCCAACGCGTGCAACGATAGGGACTTTGGCTCCTTCGTGACGGTGAAGGGCGCTCGTAACGTGCGGTGGTACAGGTGAAGCACGCGGCGCGTGCTTCACCTGTACCACCGCTCCCTCACGGAAAGGTGCTCGCCCCATGGAAGCGGTGGAATTGGCGCCCCGCCGTGCGGCGGCCGGACGAGCTTCCCGAGCCAGTGTGGACGCTCAAGGTGTTGGCGACCACGCAGCTGCGCACCGGCGTACGGGAGGAGTTGCTCACTGTGCTGCCGGGAACGGCCCGCGGGCGGCCAACTCGATATCGAGGACGAGCCGGGCGGTGCGCGCGTGACCGGGGCCAGGGAGCTCGGGCTGACCGTCCGGCCGTTGCCGCGCCCGCCCTCAACCGCGGCAGCGCCGTAATAGCAGCATGCCTCGCACGGTGTTGCCCCGGCGTGGTCGCCTGCTGCGGCGCCACTGGATCCTGGCGTTCCTCGTCGGTGAGCTGATCGGTTTCGTTCCGCCCGCCGTCGCAGGTGCCGCGCTGGTCGCAATCGCCGCCGCACCAATCGGCCTGGTCGCGGGGCTTACCGTCGCCGGCGCAGTAGAAGGGACCGTCCTCGGTATAGCCCAGGCGTGGGTGCTGCGGGCACACGCCCCGGCGGTGAACCGCCGACGGTGGATTGTTGTCACCACGGCAGCGGCGGGATATGCCTGGCTGGTCGGCATGGTGATCGGGACCTACGGTCCCGACAGCCCCCTGCCACCCGCGATTTTCGTGGTGCTGGCGGTTCTGGCGGGTGTCTCGGCCCTGTTGGCGATGGGTGCCGGTCAGTGGCTCGTGTTGCGCCGCGCTGTCGCCGGTGCCGGTAGGTGGGTCTGGGTGACCGCCGGGGCCTGGCTGGTCGGTGTGATGATCCCGGTCGGTGCGCTGTCCATCCTTCCCGACGGTTGGCCGCTGGCCGGGCACGTCGCGGTGGCCATCGTCTCGGCCGTGTTGATGGGGGTTACCGTGGGCGCGCTGACGGGCCGGACACTCGCCCGCCTGGTGTACGGCACAGCTCGACGCCGCACCCGGCGCGTCAGACAGTCCCCAGAGGAAACGAACGGGTGCTGAGGCATCGGTGATCACCTCGCGGGTGTGACCAGGGAAACGGGCCGAACGCGCCAGACACACCCGGCGTGACTGACGGCAGTCCGTGCGGGACCGGGCCATGCGCATGGCCGCGAGATTCACTCGCCACGCAGGTCCCTTACGCGGAATATGACAACGCCCACGGCCGCGGCGACCAGCCCTTCGAACGCCATCACCGCCGCGGCGGTGATGGCCATCTCTACGGCAGGCACGGCGGCGAGGTGCCGGAACGGGCTCACGTCCATTACGAAGTCGGGAAGGTCGAGGAACCCTCCGACGAAATCCAGCAGGAACGTGGCCACCAGCAGCCCGTAGGTCAGTGGTACCGCGATGCGCGGCACCACTCCGATCAGGAAGATGCCGATGCCGAGAAACAGCACGGCCACCGGAACCACGTTCAGACCCGCAGCCAGCGCGTCGGGCAACGTGATTGGCGTCCCAGACAGGCCCGTGGCCAGCCACGCGACCACCCCGGCGCCGAGCGCCAGCAGTACCGTGGCGATCGTGGTGACGACCACTCGCGTGCCGAGCCACCGGCCGCGCCCGATCGGGCGGGCCAGCAGGTGCTCGATACGCCAGCTCGCTTCCTCCTCGCGGATTGCGGCGACCTGGCCCACGGCGAACAACGCCACGAGCACGGCGACGAGCGCCGCGAAGATCCAGGCGACCAGCCCTTCGGCGGTGTTGATCGCGCCCCAACCGGCTTGCTCCGCCAGCGCCACCGTCGTGGGCATCCGCGCGGCGGCGTCCACGAAGTCACTGGCCAGGAGCCCGAAGACCAACGCGAGGATGCCGATGATCGTGCCCCAGGTCACCATGGCGCCCCGCGTGAGGCGAACGACCAGCGCCAGGTGCGAGTTCACGGGACGTGTCCAGCGGGTCGCTGCTTCGCCACGGCCGAACGTGCCGCCGTGAAGGTCGCGTCGGCCGAGCAGGAGGCCGAGCGCGATCAACCCGATCAGTAGCGCGGCGAAGGCGGTGAGGACCGTGGCGCGCGCCTGATCGACCTCGTGTAGGAAACCGACCCAGCCGAACGGGGTGGTCCACCACAGCCAATCGGGGGTGCCGCCTGCCGCGGCGATCAGGCGCAGGAGCAGTGCGGCCGCGAGCACGGCTCCGCCGATTTCCAGCGTCCGGCGACGCGTCCGGGCCAGCTGGCTCGCCACGGCACCGACCGCACCGAACGACGCACCGAGCAACCCGACAGCCGCACCAGTCGCCCAGGCGGTGGCGGAGTCCATACCGGCCGCCGCGTGGCCTGCTCCGACTGCCACCGCGAACACCGCGTACACGGTGACGAGCGCTGCCAACGCCGAGGTCAGCATGCCGCGTGGTGAGATCGCACCCGCGCGGAGCAGTTCGACCTGCCCCGACTCCTCGGCTGCCCGCAGCAGCCGTGTTGCGGCCAACAACCCCCAGATGGCCACGAGGATGCCGAACATCCCCCACCGCGACAGCACCAGGCCCTCCAGTGTGGCGGTTTCCACGAGCCTGCCGGTCAGCGCCTCGAAAGCGGGTACGCCTGCTGCATCGGCGAGTGCCTGGCGCTCGGCGTCGGTAGCGAAGCGGTCCTCGAACGTCGCGACAACGGCGGCGCCCAACCCGGCCAGTGCCGCGATCCAGGCGATCGCCGTGTTACGGAGGATACGCAGCTGATGCTGGTAGAGCCGCCACCACACCGCAGCCACCGGCCGCCCAGATACGGTGCCGGTGTTCGACCGCACGTTCGACGGGTGGTCGAGCCCGGTCACCATGAGCCCTCCCCTGCCGTTTCCGACACCGGCGAGGGAGTGTCGTAGAAGACCTGGAACAGCTCTTCCAACGAGGGTTCGCGCATCTGCATCGAGGTCACCGTGGCCGTGGCGAGGGCCTTGAGCAGCGGGTCGACCGGCCCGGTGACCTGCAACCGGAGGACGCCGTCCCGTGCGACCGCGTTCGCCACCCCTGGCACCCCGTCCAGCACAGGTGCCGGTCCCGCGTAGCTTGCCTGGACCGTCGTGGCGTGCAGGTGCCGCAGCTCGGCAAGCGTGCCGTGCTCGACGAGCCTGCCCTCCCGGAGCACCGCAACCCGGTCGCAAACCGCCTCTACCTCCGAGAGGATGTGGCTGGACAGCACGATGGTCTGGCCACGCTGCTTGGCCTCGCGCAGGCAGTCCTGGAACGTCGCGGTCATCAACGGGTCCAACCCGCTGGACGGCTCGTCCATCACCAGCAGCGGAGCGCGTGTCATCAACGCGGCGATCACGCCGATCTTCTGGCGGTTTCCCTTGGAGTAGCTGCGCCCGCGCTTGCGAGGGTCGAAGGCGAATCGTTCCACCAGCTCGTCGCGGTCGTGCCGGTCGTATGCCCCGGAGGTGGTACCGAGCAGATCGAGCATCTGGGCACCGGTCAATTGTGGCCACACCGGGAACTCCCCGGGGATGTAGGCAAGCTGCCGGTGTCCTTCGACCGGGTGCGCCCAGGCGTCGATGCCGAAAACCCGCGTGCGTCCGCTGGTCGGCTTGAGGAGCCCGAGCATCGTACGCAGCGCGGTGGTCTTACCGGCGCCGTTCGGGCCGAGCAGTCCGATGATCTCGCCTTCGCGCACCGCCAGCGTCAGCTGATCGAGCGCGGTTACGGCCCCGAATCGCTTGGTCACCGAGTCGAACTCAACGGCCGGGCTGCCGGGTACGTGCATGATCGCCCTCCTTGCCCAGGCTGCTGGCAGTGTCGGTGTCAGCCTGCCGACTCTGCGCCACCGCGCACAGCGACTATCGTCCACAATCGGGGGACCGGAAGTCCTGGATCCAGCGCCGTCGGAAGGGTTGACTGGGGCCCATGACACATCCGGTACCAAGCCTCGACGCATATTCGCCTCCGGAGGTCGCGCGCCGCGTCGAGGAGTTCGGCATCGTCAAGGCCCGCTCCCCCTGGTGGCAGTCCGCCATGCTCGGAGTGTTGGCTGGCGGGTTCATCGGCATGGGCGGCCTCTACTACACAGTGGTCACCGCGGGTGGGCAGTCCTGGGCGCAGCTCGCGGGCGGATTCGTGTTCGCTACCGGGTACATCCTGGCGATTATCGCCGGTGCCGAGGTGTTCACCAGCAACAACCTGCTGGCGATGGCGTGGGCGTCGCGGAAGGTCACCACCTGGCTGCTGCTCCGCAACTGGGGCCTGATCCTCCTGGCGAATGCCGTCGGCGCGATAGGGCTCGCCGTGCTGTTCGTCATGTCCGGACTACCGGAAAGCGGCGGGGGTGAGGTCGGCCGCCGTGCGATCGAGGTCGCGCAGCATAGCTCTACCTTGCCGGTGTCGCACGCGTTCGCGCTCGGAGTGTTGGGCAACCTGTTCGTCTGCCTCGCGGTGTGGGTATCGCTCGCGGGCCGCAGCGTGACGGACCGGGTCGTGGGGATCGTTCTGCCGCTGTCGGCGCTCGGTGCGGCGAACCTGGAGCATGTCGCCGCCGGCCTCTACTTCCTGCCGCGCGGGCTGCTCATCGAATGGCTGTTCCCGGATATCGCCGCGGACGTTCCCGCCATCTCAGTTGGTGGCGGTGCGCTGACGTTGCTCGTCGTCATCGCGGGCAACATCGTTGGTGGCAGCTTGATGGTGGCGTTGGCCTACTACGTCACCTACTTGCGCCCCGCTTACCGCGGTCAGACGGCTGCATGAGTGGCAGCCGGGCGAGGTGAAGGCCTAAGGGCCCTGCTGTCGGGGCCGTTCGCCCGCTGAGATCCGCAGCTCGGCTGCGCGAGCCTGAACCGGTCCGGACAGGTGACGAGACAGCGGGGAGCGACCATGACGGTACGTGTCGGTATCAACGGGCTCGGTCGGATTGGCCGGATGGTGCTGCGTCGGGTGCTGACCAGCGACACCGATGTCGAAGTGGTGGGGATCAACGATGTGGCACCGGTGGCCGAGCTCGCGCACCTGCTGGCCTACGACTCGACCTACGGTCCACTGGACCGGCATGTGTACTCGGTCCCGGATGCGATCGTGGTGGACGGGACAACCATCCCCGTGTCGGCATGCCGGGAACCGGAACGCATCGGCTGGCGGGCTGTCGGCGCCGACGTGGTCATCGAATCCAGCGGGTTGTTTCGCACCCGCGAGCAAGCGGGCGGGCATCTCAAAGGCGGGGCCAGCCGGGTGCTGATTTCGGCCCCGGGCAAGGACGTGGACTTCACCGTGGTGATGGGCGTCAACGGTGACCAGTACGACGCTGACGTCCACGAGGTGATCTCGAACGCGTCTTGCACGACGAACTGCGTCGCGCCCATGGTGAAGGTGCTCGACGACGCGTTCGGCGTGAGCAAGGCCTTCATGACCACGGTGCACGGTTACACCAACGATCAAGTCGTGCTCGACGCCCCCCACAAGGACCTGCGCCGCGCCCGCTCGGCGGGCGTCAACATCATCCCCACCAGCACCGGCGCGGCACGCGCGACCGGGCATGTTCTTCCCGACTTGGAGGGTCGGATCGACGGGGCGGCCATGCGGGTCCCGGTCGACGACGGGTCGCTGACCGACCTGACCGTGCTGCTGACCCGCGAGGTCACCGCGGACGAGGTGAACGAGGCCTTCGCCAACGCGGCAGCGGGCGAGCTGAGCGGGATCGTGCGCTACACGGATCATCCGATCGTCTCGAGGGACATCATCGGAGACCCGGCTTCCTGCGTTTTCGACTCGTTGCTCACGCAGGTCAACGGGAACTTCGTGAAGGTGTTCGGTTGGTACGACAACGAATGGGGATACGCCTGCAGGCTCGTCGAGTTCGCCGAGCACATCGGACAGTAAGTCGCCTGGCCCCAATGTGTCCGGAGCGCCCGGTCGACTTCCGGTCATCGATAGCCCGAAGGAGAGGGACGACATGGAAACGAAAAGGTGGACCGTCGACATCCACATCGACGAGTACGAAGACCGCACCAGGGCGCGCGCTACTTTGCGGAACCGCGACGAGACCGGGGTATCCGGTGAAGGTATCGCGTTGCTGAACCCGAGCGACCTGAACGTGCCGGAGATCGGTGACGAGCTCGCGGTGGCGCGGGCGCTCGCCGAGCTGGCGAACCGCCTGCTCGATATTACCGCTGGCGACATCGAAGCCATCACCCACGAGCCAGTTCACCTGCGCCGGTAATCGACTCTCCAGATTCCGCGACAGTGAGGATGGTGACCAGCATGCCGAATCCTGTGGTGCATTTCGAGATTGGCGGGCGTGACCTGGACCGCCAGCGTAGCTTCTACCGAGACCTGTTTGGGTGGACCTTCGACACCGCCGATCCCAAGTACGCGTTGATATCGAGCGAAGATTCCGGCATCGGCGGCGGACTGATGCAGGTCGACAACGACATGACGCCGTATGTCGCGGTCTATGTTGCCGTCGATGACCTCGAAGCCGCTCTTGGTAAGGCCGTCGCGCTCGGCGGAAAGCGGGTGCTCGGGCCGACTCCGATACCCGATGTGGGCACCTTCGCGGTGTTCACCGATCCGGACGGCAATCCGGTCGGCCTGTTCCACGAGGGCTGATTCGGATGCGGTGACCTGGGCTGCCGGTCGGTGAGGCGTATGCCCGCGGCCTGCACCCGGCGCTGTGGATCGTGACCTCGTACGAGGGGATGGATGAGCTCGTGACTGAAACCGATCAATACACCTGGCCCCGGATCAGCAAACCGTCCAGCACCAAGCTCGGTGCCAACCTCGATCACTACGATCGGCGGTGCGCCGAGTTCTCGTGGGAAGCCGAGCGGCAGCGGCTGGCTGGTCTGCCGGGCGGGGCGGGATTGAACATCGCTTACGAGGCCGTCGACCGGCATGCCGACGGTCCCCGTGCGCGCACGACCGCGTTGCGGTGCATCGATCGCCACGAGGGCGTCACCGATATCACCTACGCCGAGCTGCGGTACCGGAGCAACAGGTTCGCCAACCTGCTGCGAGGTCTCGGCGTCAGCCAAGGCGAGACGGTGTTCACGCTGCTGAACCGCATTCCCGAGCTCTACGACGCGGTGCTGGGGGCCTGGAAGGCAGGCTGTATCGTAGCGCCGCTGTTCGCCGCGTTCGGCCCCGAGCCGGTGCTGGAACGGATGCGGCTCGGTGATGCACGGGTACTGGTGACCACGGCCACGCTCTACCGCCGTAAGGTCGAACCCGTTCGCCGGTACCTGCCAGGCCTGCGGCACGTGTTGATCGTGGGAGATTCGGCCCCGGTAGATACCACCGCGTTGGATCCGATGCTCCAGGCGAGTGCCACCGCCTTCGGCGCCGTGCCGACGAAGCCGGAGGATCCGGCCTTGCTGCACTTCACAAGCGGCACGACCGGACGGCCGAAAGGCGTTGTGCACGTGCACGACGCGGTGGTCGCTCACCATGCCACCGCCGCGTACGCGCTCGACCTCCGTGAGGGGGACATCTACTGGTGTACGGCTGATCCCGGCTGGGTGACCGGCATGTCCTACGGAATCATCGCTCCGTTGACCCATGGCGTCACAGTGGTCACCGATCAGGGTGAGTTCGACGCTCCCCGGTGGTACCGGATCCTGGCGGGACAGCGGGTCACGGTGTGGTACACGGCCCCGACCGCGCTGCGCATGTTGATGCGTCACGGTACCGAACTACTCGCACGCCACGATCTATCCGCGCTGCGGTTCGCGGCGAGTGTCGGCGAGCCGCTCAATCCGGAAATCGTGATGTGGAGTCAGGAGGCGTTCGGCATCCCGGTGCACGACAACTGGTGGCAGACCGAGACCGGGGCCATCATGTTGAGCAATTTCCAGGCCGAGGACATCAAGCCAGGATCGATGGGCAGGCCGGTACCGGGAATCCAAGTCGGGCTGCTGGAACGTGGCAGCGACGGTCGTGCGCGGGTGCACGACGGGCGCGTGTCCGAGGTCTCCGAACCAGAGGTGGCAGGGGAGCTCGCGATCCGTACCGGATGGCCATCCATGTTCCGGCAATACCTGAACGATCCCGATCGGTACGCATCCTCGTTCGCCGACGGTTGGTACCTGACGGGGGACGTGGCCAGACGGGACGACGAAGGCTACTACTGGTTCGTCAGCCGTGCTGACGATGTCATCAAGTCAGCGGGACACCTGGTCGGCCCGTTCGAGGTGGAAAGCGCGTTGATGGCCCACCCCGCGGTGGCCGAGGTCGGTGTGATCGGCAAGCCCGACCCGGTGGCGGGGGAACTGGTCAAGGCGTTCGTGGTGTTGCGAAGCGGCTACCACGGCAGCGAGCAGCTCCGGGACGAGCTCCTCAGTTTCGGCCGCCGCCTGCTCGGTGCGGTGGCTCCCAAGGAGGTCGCCATCGTCGACGCGGTACCCCACACCCGTAGCGGCAAGATCATGCGTCGGTTGCTCAAGGCGCGAGAGCTCGGCCTCGACGAAGGCGATACCTCCACTATGGACTGGCACTCATGAACGGAACAGATTCCAGCGCACGTATGCGTATGCTGACCGAGATGGTCCGCATTCGCCGGTTCGAACAGCGGTGTGTCGAGCTGTACAGCGCGACGAAGATCCGTGGGTTCATGCACCTCTACATCGGAGAGGAAGCAGTGGCCACCGGGGCACTGACGCCGTTGACGCCGGAGGACGCGGTGGTGTCGACCTACCGCGAGCACGGCCACGCCCTGGCTAGGGGTATGCCCATGGCGGCGCTCATGGCCGAGATGTTCGGCAAGGTGACCGGTTGCAGTCGCGGCCGAGGCGGGTCGATGCATCTGTTCGATGCGAGCAGGAAGTTCTACGGCGGCAATGCCATCGTCGGCGGGGGATTGCCCCTCGCGGTCGGCCTCGCGCTGGCGGACAGCATGCGTGGTCGCCAGGCTGTCACCATGTGCCTGTTCGGTGACGGCGCGGCCGCGGAAGGCGAGTTCCATGAAACGATGAACCTGGCGGCGCTGTGGCAGCTGCCGGTGCTGTTCTGCTGCGAGAACAACTACTACGCCATGGGAACAGCTCTCGAGCGCAGTCACGCGGAAACGGATCTGGCGCTGCGAGCGAGCTCGTACGGGGTGCGTTCGTGGGCGGTGGACGGGATGGACGTTCAAGCGGTCGCGCGCGCCACGGCCCGCGCGGCGGATATGGCACGGACCGGTTCCGGTCCGTGCTTCCTGGAGTTCCGTACGTACCGGTTCCGGGCGCACTCGCTGTACGACCCCGAACGCTACCGCGACCGGGCAGAGGTCGATCGATGGAAGGAACGCGATCCGATCGAGTCGCTGACACGGCGCATGCGCGACTCCGGCGAGTTGTCCGATGAGGATCTGGAGAAGCTGGAATTCGGCGTGGAATCGGAGATCGATCGTGCCGTCGCCGAAGCGGACTCGGACGAGGAGGAGCCTGTGGACGACCTGGAACGATTCGTGTACGCCGACGGGAAGTGATCACATGCGTACCAGCTACCGGGAGGCGCTGCGCGCCGCGATCCGCGAAGCGCTGCTGGCGGACGACCGTACGTTTCTCATGGGTGAGGACGTAGGCCGGTACGGCGGTTGCTTCGCGGTGAGCCTCGGGCTGCTCGAGGAGTTCGGCGAGCAACGCGTGCGGGACACCCCGCTGTCCGAATCGGCCTTCGTCGGCGCTGGAATCGGCGCCGCTATGGCGGGAATGCGGCCCATCGTGGAGATCATGACGGTGAACTTCAGCTTGCTGGCACTGGACCAGATCATGAACAACGCCGCGACGCTGCGCCACATGTCCGGCGGGCAGATAGGCGTTCCGCTGGTGATCCGGATGACAACGGGCGGCGGGAGGCAGCTTGCGGCACAGCACTCCCACAGCCTGGAAGGCTGGTACGCGCACATTCCGGGACTTCGCGTCGTCGCGCCCGCGACGGTGGCCGACGCCAGGGGAATGCTCCCCACGGCACTCGAGGATCCCGATCCGGTACTGCTGTTCGAGCACGGTGGCCTGTACGGCACCGAGGACGACCTGGCAGAGGACGCGGGGGCGGTGGACATCGACCGCGCGGCGATCCGCCGGGACGGTTCCGACCTGACGTTGATCGCCTACGGCGGGACCGTGCGAACGGCGCTCCAGGCAGCCGACGTGCTCGCAGGTCAGGGCATCGCTGCCGAGGTCATCGACCTGCGCACGTTGCGCCCCTTGGATGAACGGGCATTCCTCGACTCGGTCGGCCGCACCCATCGAGCGGTGATCGTGGACGAGGGATGGCGCAGCGGCAGCCTGGCCGCCGAGATCGCCGCTCGAATCGGCGAGCGGGCGCTGTACGAGCTCGACGCCCCGGTCCAACGTGTCTGTACCGCCGAGGTACCGCTGCCGTACGCGAAGCACCTCGAGGACGCGGCGCTGCCCAGCCCGGAGCGGGTCGTCGATGCGGCGCTGAAGACGGTGACGTGAGATGGCGCAGCTCACCATGCCCTCGCTGGGAGCGGACATGACGGAGGGAACGCTGCTTGAGTGGCTGGTCGGGCCGGGTGATGCGGTTCGTAAGGGGGATGCCGTCGCCGTCGTGGATACCAGCAAGTCGGCGGTGGAGATCGAATGCTTCGACAGTGGCACGATCGACCGGTTGCTGATAGAGGAAGGCACGACGGTCGCCGTGGGCGAGCCACTCGCGGTGATCGATGCCGCCGCGACGGCACCTCGCGAACCGGCTCACCCGCGGGCGGATTCGCAGGCGGAGCCGGTGGCGCCATCGCTTGAGCCCGCCGAGCGCCCTGCGCCGGAACCGTCCCCGGCGCCGGAACCGTCCGCTGCGGCGGCTAGGGCACTCCCGCAGGCTTCCCCGAACGTGCGCAAGCTCGCTGCACAGCTCGGTGTGGATCTCCGCACTGTGCGCGGTACCGGCAGGCGCGGTTTTCCTACCAGGAAGGATGTGGAGCAGGCAGCGGGGCGCACGGCGGAGCGGACCGCTCACGTCGAGCAGCGGGAGCCCGAGCGGCCGTCCACCACCGCGACGTCGTCGGGGCGCCGGATCACCCCGTACGCGCGCCGGCTGGCCGCCGAGCTCGGCGTCGACCACGACGCGCTGCCGCGCGATCGTGTGGTGCGGGCGGCCGACGTCCGCGCGGTCGCAGCGGATACGGGCGGCGAGGAACGTCCCGCGGAGGTCCCGGATGACGTTCGGCCGGAGGTGGCTGTGCCGCGTGAGCCACGCACCGGTGCGGCTCGTACGGGCATGCGCGCGGCGATCGCGGACGCCATGGCTCGCTCGAAGCGGGAGATCCCGCATTACTACCTCGCCACGACCGTCGACGTGACGGAGACGCTGGAGTGGCTCCGCCGGTGCAATCGGGATCGTCCGGTTGACGACCGGATCGTCCCGGCTGCGGTGCTGCTCGCCGCCGCCGCCGCGGCGGCGAGTACGGTGTCCGAGCTCAACGGTCACTGGCTGGATGGCGAATTCGTGCCCGCGCGGTCGGTGGACTTGGGCGTGGCGGTCTCGCTGCGCGGTGGCGGGTTGGTGGTTCCGGTCCTTCCGGACGCGGCCTCGCGATCGGTTGCCGAGGTCATGTCGTGGTTGCGTGGCGCCGTTCAGCGGGCACGTGCCGGTCGTATGCGCTCCAGTGATCTGGGGGCCGCCTCCATCACCGTGACCAATCTCGGCGACCTCGGCGTCGATGTGGTGTACGGCGTCATCCATCCCCCGCAGGTCGCGCTCGTGGGATTCGGGGCGGTGCGCGACCGGCCGTACGCCGTCGATGGCCTGCTCGGCGCGCGCTCCACGGTGCAGGCGAGCCTGGCCGCTGATCACCGCGCGACCGACGGGGCAACCGGCGCACGATTCCTCACCGCCCTCCAGCACCACCTTCACCGAGCAAAGGAGTGAGTCATGAACAATCCGCAGGCTACAGACCAGGTAGGTGAGTTGGTAGCGGTGTCGCTTCGGACGATCGTCCCCGACATCGATCCTGCCGTTATCGACGGCGATGCCCCGCTACAGGAGGAAGCCGAACTCGACTCCCTCGACTTCCTCGCCTTCGTGGCCCAGCTGAGCAAGCGCAGCGGCCTGCGCATCGAGGAGGACGATTACGGCGAACTGGGCACCTTCACGGGCTGTATCGACTACCTACGGCGGCGTCTCGGCGGCCAGGGCTGACACCGGGAGACGAACGTCCCGGACCGGACCACCGGAATGCCCTAACCACAGCAGCCGCGTACCGGCGAGGCTGGGGTGAGACCGGACGAAGGAGCCACGATATGACGGCCTGGACGCCTTCCGAACTTCGGGCGCTCGAGCTCGCACTCGGCGCTGCGCCCTCGGTACAGGACACGATGCCATGGGTGGTGGAGTCCCACCCGGATCGGGTTGATCTGTTCGAGTGGACGGACCGACCGCTGGCGCACCACGACCCCACGGGACGGGATCGGTTGATCTCGTGCGGCGCGGCGTTGACCAACCTCCGGGTGGCGGCGCGCTCCCTCGGACGTATCACCGAGGTCGAGCTCTTCCCGGAAGCGGACCGGCCTGCCCTCGTCGCGCGGGTGACCCCGTCGGGCGAGAAGTCCGCGACCGCTCGCGAGTCCGCGCTCCACCGCGCCGTGCACCGGCGCCGCACCTACCGGCACCCGTTCTCCGGGCAGGTCGTAGCAGGCGAGCTCGCCGCCGACCTCGCGGCAGCGGGCCACAGTGAGGACGTGGGCGTCCATCGGGTCATGGCCACGGACCTGACTCCGCTCGCCGAGGTGCTGACCTACGCGGCAACGGCGCTGCGCGGCGACCGGGGGTTGCAGCGAGAGCTGGCCATGTGGATGGGCACGCACGCGAGCAGCTCGACCGAGGGGAAAGCGCCGCCTTTCGCGCCACCAGCGGATAACACCTTGCCGTGGATGGGGCTGGTCCGTTCCAGTACCCGGATCCCGGACAGCCACGTACTGGCGAGCAGGTTGGCCGAGGAGCTGCTGCTTGTGGTACACACCGGTACCGACACGGCGCCGGACCATGTCCGTGCAGGCGCCGCGTTGCAGCGGATCTGGCTCTCGGCAGTCGATGCGGGCCTGGTCGGCAACGTCATCACGCAGCCGCTCCACCTGACCGACGTGCGTACCCGGCTGGGCGAGCGGCTCGGCATCGCGGGGTTCCCGCAGGTGATGGTGCGTATCGGGTACCCGGCCGACGAGGTGACCGATGCCCCGAAAGATCTCCGTGGCTACCTGCGGCGCACCGAAGCCAAGGGGACACTGCGATGAGGCGGCCGTCGTGAACGTCATCGCGCACACCCACCGGGCCACCGGCGACGGCCGCCGGATCCTGCGAGGCAGGCTCGCCCTCGGCAGCGTTCGGGGCATACCGATCGCGGCGCACTGGTCGGTGCTCGCGATCGTGTTGCTGGTGGCCTACCTCCTCGCGGCACACGTGTTGCCCGCGCTCGCTCCGGAACGGGGCGTTGTCGCGTACTGGACGGCAGGCGCGATCGGCGCGATGCTGCTGCTGGCCTCGCTGCTCGTCCACGAACTCGCCCATTCCGTGATGGCGCTGCGCTACGGTGTGCGGGTCGACCGCATCACCTTGTGGATGCTCGGCGGGGTGGCGGAGTTCGCGGAGGAATCGCCGCACGCGCGAGCGGAGCTGCGGATCGCGGTGGTCGGGCCGCTCGCCAGCCTCGTCATCAGCATCGGCGGGTTCGCGCTCGCCGCACTCGTGGCCACCATCGCCGATCCGCTGCTGCTCGGTGTCGTGATCTGGGTGGCAGCGACGAACCTCGTCATCGCGGTGTTCAACATGCTTCCCGGGGCGCCGTTGGACGGCGGGCGGGTACTCCGCGCGGTGTTGTGGCGCCGCACGGGCGACAGGGAACGGTCGTCGCAGCACGCCGCTCGTGTGGGACGTGGTCTGGGGATCGGGTTGATCGCCTTCGGTGCGATCCAGGTGCTCGTCGGCGCGATTCTGGGGTTGTGGCTGATGCTGATCGGGTGGTTTCTCGTCAGCGCGGCCACCATCGAGTTGGGTAGTTCCGTGGAGCGACTACTGCTGGCCGGGGTGCGTGTCGACGAGGTGATGCGACGCCATCCGGTGGTGGTGCGCGCCGATGTCACGGTGCGGTCGGTGGTCGATGCCATCGCGATGAGGCAGGGGCAGCGGGTGCTGC
Organism: Haloechinothrix sp. LS1_15; assembly: GCF_033042135.1. Lineage (NCBI taxonomy): Bacteria > Bacillati > Actinomycetota > Actinomycetes > Pseudonocardiales > Pseudonocardiaceae > Haloechinothrix > Haloechinothrix sp. LS1_15. The sequence continues at coordinate 53,383 of NZ_WBXM01000013.1, forward strand.
CCGTGGTGGACTCCCACGGTATGCCGGTCGGTGTGGTGAGTCTGACCGACCTCGCTCGCGTTCCGCCCGAGGCTCGGGCGAGTACGATGATGGCCGACGTCGGCAGGCCGCTTCGAGAGGGGTCGATCGTCGCGCCTGACGACGACATGGCGGGCGTGATCGCTCGCTCGGCACTGCTTCCGGGGCGTGATCTGCTGATCGTCACCGACGGTGGTGAGCTCGTCGGCACCGTCAGCGCCGAGGACGTGCGAAGCGGCCTCGAGATCGCGGCGTTGCGTGCCTCCGGACGGGACGAGCGGTCGGTGCGCTGAGATCTCATCGGGACCTCGCCTGCGAGCCCGTCATCTCATCCGCGTACGGCAAGCCGGGGCGTCCGGCAGTCGTCCGAGCGCGCTTCGCTCCCGGCCCGGCGGTCGCCCCAGGACCGGGAGCGGAGGCCGGGCGCTCAGCGCTCGGCTGGAGCAGGTGCTTCGTGGATGGGCTGCCACCGATCCGTGAGATCGTCCTCGAGCTGACGCATGGTGGTGTACTCCAGGTCCTCGAGAGGCAGCCGGTGCGGTTCGAACGGTCCGTGCCGCCGGAGATAGTCCATCGTGACGTTCGCCTGCTGGCGGGCTCTGTCGAACGAGGGGTCGGCGAACAGGTCGCGCGGCCCGACCAGCTTGCCATCGGTGACCTGGAATCCGAGTGCGACGACACGCGGCGGGCCATCGAAGCGGGTGGGGTGCGCCTGATCGAGGCCCACGGGCATCAGCGGGGCGTGATGGGAGCCGCGCATGCATCCCGCGACGGTGTAGGGGAAGGCGAACGGTTCGAGCACCTCGCCCACGGCGGGCAGGCCGGACTGGCAGCGGACGATCATCACCGGGTCGTCCTTGCCGACGTACTTTCCTGCGATGAGCGACAGCCGCTGCGTTGACGTCGCCGCGGCCGTGGCGGCCAGGGTCTTGGAGTGGATGCGGTGAACGACGTAGCGAGCGGGCGCGCCGATGTACATCAGCATGTCGTAGAGCTCGCTCGGGCAGTCGAACACGATCCGCTTCTCCTCGTGCAGGTCGTAGACCTCGAACAGGAAGCCGGGATGCATGTTCTTGTCGATCACCAGTCCGGCGGTGTTGAACGGATCGGCGAACATCCGGTACAGGGGTAGGTTCCATGCCCCAGGTTCGGTCTTGTCCGCGAGGAAGCAGATCATCGGCTCGCTGGGCCGCTCGGTGAACTCCAACTCGGCGTACCCGGGTCCCATACCGCGGAGGTTGCCGCTGAAGGCGTCGGAAAGCAGGTCCTGTCCCGCGCCGTAGAGGCCGAGCCGCTGCGCGATCGATGTGGTGTGCTGGAACAGCTCCCAGGCGAACGAGTGAACGGCCTCGGCGTCGGCCCCGTGCCCGTGAACCATGATCAGCGCCAGGTCGTCGCCGCAGGACGCGACCTGACCGTCCGAGAGCAGCCCGGTGTTGACGGCGTCCGCGAGCCACTCGCGAGCGGCGTGTTCCATATCGGGGTGGACGGCCGAGTGACCGACGAACCCACCGGTATCGGCCTTGATGATGCTGAGTGTAGTCATACGCTCGACCCTGTCAGCGGTGGCGGCGTCCCTGGCAGGGGACGAGGTCCCACGGTTACGGGACGATCGGGCATCGTGCTGGGCCGGTCTCGGCAGGCGACCAACGTTTCGATCGCCGCTGCTCGCGCGTGACGCGCCACCTCGATATCCTCCTCGGCGGCGACGACCACCACTCGCGTGGAGCCGCCTGGCGCGCTGATATCCGTTCCCGGCAGGCAATGGGCGTTGCTGACCTTGTCGATGGCGACTCCCAGGAATCGCAAACCGTTGGTCACGTCGTTACGGAGCACCGCGTCGTGTTCGCCGATACCACCGGTGAAGGCGAGCACATCCATACCGTTCATCGCCGCCGCCATCGCCGCGATCCCGGCGCGGAGTCGGTGGACGTACACGTCGACGGCGAGCCGCGCCCGCTGGTCACCGCGTTCCGCGGCCTGCCGCACGGCGCGCATATCCGAGGCACGATGGGGAAGTTCGGACAGCCCGGCGAGTCCGGAGCGGCGTTCCAGCCCATCGGACAGCGATTCCAGGTCGAGCCTGTCTTCGCGCAGTAGCCACAGCAGCATGCCCGGATCGACCGATCCGCAACGGGTTGCCATCACCAGGCCGTCCAGCGGCGTGAATCCCATGGTGGTGTCCACCGAACGGCCGCCGTCGATGGCGCACAGCGAGGCACCCGCACCGAGGTGCGCGCTGACGATCCGCACTGTATCGCGGGGCCGTTGCAGTAGTTCAGGAACCTGGCGGGCCACCGAGGCGTGGGAAAGGCCGTGGAAACCGTACTTACGGAGGTTCCACCGGTCGCGCCACGCTCTCGGCACCGCGTAGGTGGCGGCCGCCTGCGGGAGGTCGGCATGGAAGGCGGTGTCGAAGCACGCGATGTGCGGCACCCCGGGCAACGCTGCCCGGGCAGCGTCGAGTGCGTCGATCGCGCGGCGGTGGTGTAACGGCGCGAGCTCGGTGAGCGAGCCGAGTTCGGCGCGGATAGTGTCGTCGATGACCACCGGTTCGGCGAGGGATGGTCCACCATGGACGAATCGATGACCTACTGTCGCCACCGGTGGTAGCGGACGGAGAAACTCGATCACGGGGGTTGCCTCACCCGTTGTCCATGGCTGGACCGTGCGCGTGGCTATGCGCCTGTACTCTCGGTCGAGCAGGCTGAGTTTGAGGCTGGATGAGCCCGAGTTGACCACGAGTACGTTCATCGCCACGTCCATTCCCGCACCTCGGGGAGGTCTTCGCCGTACTGGCGGATCCACCGCCGGTGCTTGATTCGTTGGTCCGCCATGTGTTGGTGCAGCCTGGCTGCTCGTGCGCCGAGCAGCGGTACCCGTTCCAGTACGTCGATGACCAGCTTAAATCTGTCCATGTCGTTGAGAACCAGCATGTCGAACGGTGTCGTGGTGGTTCCCTCCTCCTTGTATCCGCGAACGTGAAGGTTGACATGGTTGGTCCGGCGATAGGTGAGGCGGTGAATCAGCCACGGGTAGCCGTGGTAGGCGAAGATCACCGGTCGGTCGGTGGTGAACAGCGCGTCGAACTCGGCGTCGGTCATGCCGTGGGGGTGCTCGGTGTGGGGTTGCAACCGCATCAGGTCGACGACGTTCACGACCCGTACATTCAGCGACGGTAGGTGCTTGCGCAGCAGCGACGCGGCGGCGAGCACTTCGTGCGTTGGGGCGTCACCCGCACATGCCAGGACCACGTCGGCAGCGCCGTCGTAGTCGTTGCTCGCCCACTCCCAGATTCCAGCCCCCCGCGCGCAGTGCTGTACGGCATCGTCGATGCTCAACCAGTTCGGTGAGGAGTTCTTCCCCGCCACGATCACGTTGATGAGGTCGTGGCTGCGCAGGCACTGATCGGCCACCGCCAGCAGGCTGTTGGTGTCCGGCGGCAGGTACACCCGGATGACCTCTGCCTTCTTGTTCACCACATGATCGATGAACCCGGGATCCTGGTGCGAGAAGCCATTGTGGTCCTGGCGCCAGACATGGGAGCTGAGCAGGTAGTTGAGCGAGGCCACCGGGTGTCGCCAACGTAGCTGCTGATGCACCTTCAACCATTTGGCATGCTGGTTGAACATCGAGTCGACGATGTGGATGAAGGCCTCGTAGCAGTTGAACAGGCCGTGCCTACCGGTGAGCAGGTAGCCCTCGAGGAAGCCCTGGCACAGGTGCTCGGAGAGCACTTCCACCACGCGCCCGCTCGGTACCAGGTGCTCGTCACCGTCGAGCGTTTCGGGTTGCCACTGTTTGCCGGTGACGCCGTACAGCGCATCTAGCCGGTTGGACGCGGTCTCGTCAGGGCCGAACACGCGGAAGTTGCGCGCGTGCTCGTTGCGCCGTACCACGTCGGCGAGGTACGCGCCGAGTGCCCTGGTCGGGGCGGAGTACGTGCGACCGTGCTCGGCGACATCGGCGCGGAACCGGGAGACATCGGGCAACCGCAACCGGCGCAGCAGCATCCCGCCGTTGGCGTGAGGGTTGGCACCCATGCGCCGCTCGCCACCGGGAATCTGCTCCAGTACGTGCGGAAGTGGCCTACCCTCGTGATCGAACAGCTCCTCCGGTCGGTAGCCGCGGAGCCACTCTTCCAGCATTCGGAGGTGCTCCGGGTCGTGGTTGGCCGCGGGCAGCGGGACCTGGTGGGCCCGCCAGGTCCCTTCGATCGCTGACCCGTCCACTTCGCGCGGCCCGGTCCATCCCTTGGGGCTTCGCAGCACGATCAGGGGCCACTGCGGCCGTTGCCGTACCCCGTCGCGGCGCGCCCGCTGCCGGATTAGCGTGATCTGCTCGACGACGTCGTCGAGCACCGTCGCCATCCGCTGGTGGGCCTGCTCGGGTTGATCGACGGTCACGTAGTACGGGGCGTAGCCGTAACCGCGCAGCAGCGCGTCGAGTTCGTCGTGCGGGATGCGTGCCAGTATCGCGGGATTGGCGATCTTGTAACCGTTCAGGTGGAGGATCGGCAGTACCGCCCCGTCGTGGACCGGATCGAGGAACTTGTTGCCGTGCCAGCCAGCGGCGAGCGGACCGGTCTCGGCCTCACCGTCGCCGATCACGCACGCCACGATCAGTTCCGGATTGTCGAACGCCGCGCCGAACGCGTGTGCCAGCGAGTATCCGAGCTCCCCGCCTTCATGGATGGATCCGGGAACCTCGGGAGCCACGTGGCTCGGCACTCCGCCGGGAAACGAGAACTGGCGGAAGAGCAGACGCATGCCGTCGACATCACGGGTGACATCGGTGTTCGTTTCGCTGTAGCTTCCTTCGAGCCAGGTATTCGCCAGCAGCGCGGGCCCGCCGTGACCGGGACCGGTCACGTAGATCATGTCAAGGTCGTGCCGCGTGATGACGCGATTCAGGTGCGTGTAGACGAAGTTCAGTCCGGGAACGGTGCCCCAGTGGCCAAGCAGCCGGGGTTTGAGGTGCACGCGCGACAGCGGCTCGGCCAGCAACGGGTTGTCCAGCAGGTAGAGCTGGCACGCTGACAGGTAGTTCGCGGCACGCCAGTGGGCGTCGAGTACGTCCAACTCGTGTTCCTGCAGCGCCTCCTGGCCTGCCACGGACATGCCGCCTCCTCGCCTACTGGGTTGGACCCGGCAGGCGCGTGACCGGCTATGCCTCGCACCCGCCGGGCATGCCATCAAGGTTGCCGCGTGCGGGCGGTCAGCTCCAGGGCACAACGTCCCGAGGGTGGATGACCTCGGCCCGTGCCGACGACGACAGGCGCGCGGGAGGCTGAGGGTGGTTGGTGCCGACCGGGCCGTGACCAGCGGTGCCCCGAGCTGGCGAGGTAGGCGTGACGACACAGCGCGATCCCCGGGACAACCCCCGGAGCGAATCCGGGGACGGCATCATCGACGTGCGCCCTGGAGTGTGGATCGGGGATTCCCGCTTCGATGCGGTCCTGTTCGACCTGGACGGCGTCGTCACCGATACCGCACGGCAACACTTGGCCGCCTGGCGGCAGCTGTGGCACGAGGTGCTCCCGGAGCTGGGAGCCGACGGGTTCACAGATGAGGACTATCGCCGCCACATCGATGGCCGGGCGCGGATCGACGGCGTGGCGAGCCTGCTGTCCGCTAGGGGTGTCGATCTGCCCATCGGCGAGAAGGGAGACGGCCCCGACCGCTGGACGCAGTGGGGACTGGCGGCTCGCAAGGACGAGCGCTTCCGTGCCGCGCTTCGTGACGCCGGCGTCGCGGTGATCGGCCCGACGGTGTCGGTGCTGCGGCGCCTTCGAGCGGGCGGCGTACCGACCGGTGTGGTGACCGCGAGCAGGAACGCCGCCGCGGTGCTGGCTGCTGCGGGGCTGGATGGGTGCTTCGACGTCGTCGTCGACGGCATCGTCGCCGAGGAGCGTTTTCTGCCCGGCAAGCCCGATCCGGCCATGTTCCTCGAAGCCGCTCGCCTGCTCAGCGTCGGTCCCGCCGCGGCCGTGGTGATTGAGGACGCCGTCGCGGGTGTGCGCGCGGCCGAGGTGGGTGGGTTCGGCCTTGTCGTCGGCCTCGGCCGGATTGACCGCCACGCGCAGCTCCGTGACAGCGGGGCGGATGTCGCGGTCGCCGAGCTCGACGAGCTGGGTGTGTCGCTGGTCGATCCGGGATGCGCGTTGTGCCAGCTACCCGACGACGAGTGGCGGCTGCACTTCGCGGGTAGCGCGCCGGAGCAGGAGGGAACGCGCGAGGCGTTACTGGCGTTGGGTAACGGCTACCTTGGCAGCCGAGGCGCGCACCCGGAGGTCATCGACGACGGGACCCATTACCCGGGAAGCTATATCGCGGGCGTGTTCAACCGCCTGACATCCACAGTAGACGGAAGTGTCCGTGTGGACGAGAGCATGGTCAACCTGCCGAACTGGTTACCGTTCAGCTTCCGCGCCCAGGGGGAGCACTGGTGGGGCGCGCACTCCGGAGAGTCTCGGCACGAGCACCGCATGCTGGACATGGCGCAGGGGCTGTTGGCGAGGGAGGCGGTGGTGTCGGACGGTCACGGCAGGCGCACCCGCGTACGCCAACGCAGGCTGGTGTCGATGGCCGATCCGCACCGTGCCGCACTGGAGACCACGCTGATCCCGGAGAACTGGTCCGGCAGGATCGAGATCTACTCGGGTATCGACGGGCGGATCAGGAACCGGAACGTGAGCTCGTACGAAGGGTTGGCCGACGAACACATCGATGTGACGGGTACCGGAGGCGACGGAACGACGCGGTGCTGGTTGACGACGGAAACCAGCCAGTCACGTGTCAGGGTCACGGTCGCCGCGCGCACCTCCGTGCGCCAGGACGGTGCGCTGACCGAGGTCCGGCGCCGGGTCCGCACAACAGCAGGCGCCGTCGGTCAGGACATGACACTCGCTGTCGGGCAGGGAATCCCCCTGACCGTGGACAAGCTCGTCTCGATCTTCAGCTCGAAGGACCGCGCGATATCCGAGCCCGAGGTGGCGGCCAGGGAGGATGTGGCAGGTACGTACACCTTTCCCACGATGCTGGCCGCGCACTCAGCGGCGTGGGAACAGTTGTGGCGGCGCTTCCATGTGTTGTTGTCGGGCGTCGATGCCACCCGACGCCCGGTGAACCTCCACGTGTTCCACTTGCTCCAGACCCTCTCGGTGCACACAACGGACCTCGATGTCGGGGTTCCCGCCCGAGGGCTGCACGGCGAAGGATACCGCGGACACATCTTCTGGGATGAGCTGTTCGTCCTGCCCTACCTGAACTTCTGCTTGCCGGAGCTGAGCCGCTCGCTGCTGCTGTACCGCTACCGCAGGCTCGGACAGGCCCGACGGATCGCTGCCGAGCTGGGGTGCAACGGCGCGTTGTTCCCTTGGCAAAGCGGGAGTGATGGTCGCGAGGAAACGCCAAGGGCGTTCTACAATCCACTGTCGGATGGGTGGATGGCCGACCATTCCCGACTCCAGTATCACGTGACGCTCGCGGTCGCCCACAATGTTTGGCATTACTGGGAGACGACCGCGGATGTCGGCTTCATGATGGCCTACGGCGCCGAGATGCTCATCGAGATCGCTCGGTTCTGGGTCAGCATCGCGACCTACGATTCGACGAGTGATCGTTACGACATCAGGGGCGTGATGGGGCCAGATGAGTTTCACGACGGCTACCCGGGCCGTGCCGGGCAGGGCATCGACAACAGCAGCTACGTCAACGTGATGGTCGCGTGGACGCTACGCCGGGCGCTCGACGCGCACCAGCTGCTCGGCGAAAGTCACGGCTCGGAGCTCTGGCAGCGCCTGCATACGACCGATGCCGAGCTCGCGCACTGGCAGTATGTGGCAACTCGACTGCGTCTCAGCTTCCTCGATGGCGGCGTACTCGAACAGTTCGAAGGGTACGGCGAACTCGACGAGCTCGACTGGACCCGGTATCGCGAGCGTTACGGCAACATCGGTCGTCTCGATCTGATACTGGAATCCGAAGATGACGATACCAACCGGTACCAGGTATCGAAGCAAGCCGACGTCCTGATGCTGCTATACGTGTTCACCGCTGAAGAGCTAGCCGAGCTCGTAAGGGGACTGGGATATGTTTTCGAACCACAGAGCATTCCGGCTACTGTGGATTACTATGTGAATCGCACGTCGCACGGATCGACGTTGAGTCATGTCGCGCACACGTGGGTGCTGGCACGTACGGACCGGTCACGCTCATGGCCGATGTTCCGTTCCGCGCTCGACGCCGACCTGAGGGACACGCAGGGCGGTACCACGCGCGAAGGCATCCACCTCGGGGCGATGGCGGGAACCCTCGACATCCTGCAACGGTGCTACACCGGACTGGACGTCCGGTGCGGGGTACTGAGCCTGCACCCGCTGCTTCCGGAGGAACTCGAATCGCTGGAGTTCGACCTCCATTACCGCAGCCAGTGGATCTCGGTACGGGTCGCGCACGAGGCGGTCACGTTGTGTGCCGCTCCGAGCGCGTCCGCGCCCGTCTCGGTGATGATCGACGGAACCGAGTATCAGCTGGCCGCGGGCAGCAGCATCACGGTCGCGCTGGACGCGCGCGGTTCCGGCGCGGCAGGGACCGAAGTCCCCCGCACCCGGGACCTCCAGCAGCAGCCCGAGCTGGAGGGGAGCTCCTAACGTCGCTGGTGGTCAACACGAGGAGGAGAGATGGAGCTCGGTGATCACAATCGCCTGCCGATCGTCGTCGGGGTCGACGGGTCCGAGCAGTCACTCGTCGCCACCAGGTGGGCGGCGCGCGAGGCGCGGGCACGCGAGGTGCCGTTACTGCTGGTGCACGCGATGGGCGTGCCGAACATGTACATGGGGGTCGTGCCGCCGAGCGCGGAAGCCGTGACCGCGTTGCGTGAGGATGCCAGAACGATCCTGGAGCAGGCAGCGCAGGTCGCGACCGCCACGGCGGAGGTCACCGTGGAAACCGCCCTGCGGTCGGACACGGTGGCAGCGGCGCTGCGCGCGGTCTCGCACCGCGCCCGGATGGTGGTGGTCGGGGCTTCCGGTTACGGTCGGTTCCTCGCCGGTGTGGCCATGGGAGCCACCCCGGTCCAGGTCGCCTCACACGCGGCCTGCCCGGTGGTGGTGATCCGGGGGCAGTTCGCCGACCAGCTTCCCGAAACCGCTCCGATCGTCGTCGGCATCGACGGCAGCGAGCTCTCCGACGAAGCGCTCGGTCACGCGTACGAGATCGCCGCGCACCGTGCCGCGCCGTTGATCGCCGTGCACGCCTGGAGCGACCAAGACACCGAGATCCTGTTCAGCGCATCGCGCGCGCACTTCGACTGGGAGCTGCCCTCGGAGACCGAGCAGCGGGTACTGGCCGAGCGTCTCGCCGGGTGGGCTGACAAGTACCCGGATGTCGTGGTGGAGCGCGTCGTCGTGCGCGACAAGCCGCGCCACAAGCTGCTTGAGCTCAGCTCGGGTGCGCAGCTGGTGGTCGTGGGTAGCCGAGGCAGGGGCGGGTTCGCCGGCTTGCTGCTCGGTTCCACGAGCCAGGCCCTGATGCATCATGCCGCCTGCCCGGTGATGGTGGTCCGGCCCGCAGCAACGGCAAGTGCGTGACCAACCGATCCTGGAGTGTCCGATGTATCCCGTAGAAGCGAACGAACAGGATGACCTCGATGAACCCTTTGTGGTTGGGCCGAGTACGCCGTTCCAGGACATCCTCTTGATGTTGCACGCCACCGATATCGATTCCGCGCGCCTTGTCGACGGCAGCGGGAACCCGCTCGGCAGGGTGTATCGGGAGGCGGCGACCCGCATCTCCGCACCGGCCGGTTCCGTCTCGACGGATCAGCGGCTGGATGCCGGGATCCACGGTTTCCGCCCGGCGGCATTCGGCATGTGAGGCCGCGTGACGTGGACTGGAGAGGGCGCAGGCAGGGGTGACGGGCGATGACGGCGACAGCAGGCAGCCGTATGCTGCTCGCCTCGGGAGCCGTTGTGACGATCCGGCGGCTGGAAACCACCGACGCGCCCGCGGTGGTGGCGTTGCACGCGAGCCTCGATGAACTGGACCGGCGCCTGCGCTTCCTCGGCCCGGTACCCCACCGGCTGGACCAGTGGGTCAGGGGCGTGCTCGATCCCGCCGTGCGGGGACGGCTCGCGGTGGGGGCGTTCCGGCATGGCGAGCTTGTCGGTATGGCGACCTGGGGGGTGCTGCGCGACCCGGCCGAGGCGGAGGTCTCCCTCGTCGTGCATCGTTCGGTGCAGGGACAAGGGGTCGGTACCCTGCTGCTGGAGGCGCTCGTCAGCTACGCCTTCAGGCTCGGCATTCGCCGGTTCGTCGCAGAGGTATCGGGCGAGAACGTGCGGATGATGCGGGTGTTCGACGACCTCGGTCTGCCTTGCACGGTTGTCCCATCCGGACCGCACCGCGAAGTGATCGTAGCGGTCGCACCGGATGAGCGGTACCACGACGCTGTGGTTGAGCGCGAACGCCACGCCAACCGGACGAGCCTACGACCGCTCCTGCTGCCTGCCTCGGTGACGGTCATCGGGGCGAGCCGCACACCCGGCCGCGTAGGACACGCGGTGGTGGCCACGATCCTCGCGAGCGAGTACAGGGGCGAGCTCACCGTCGTCAACCCGCACGCCGAGCAGGTGCTGGGGGTGTCCTCGTACGCCACGGTCGCGCAGCTGCCGTCGGTCGCGGAGCTGGCGGTGGTCTGCGTACCCGCGCGCAGCGCCGCGGCGGTCGTCGAGGAGTGCGGCAGGCACGGTGTCGCCGGCATCGTCATGCTCACCTCCGGGATCACCGGAACCCTGCTGGAACGGCAGATCCGGGATTCGCTGGTGCGCTACGGCATGCGACTGATCGGGCCGAACTGTGTCGGCATCGCCAGCACCCACCCGTCGATCTCGTTGAACGCGACGTTCCTCGAGGGGCCGGTCCGGGCGGGCTCGGTCGGGGTCGTGACCCAGTCGGGTGGGGTGGGGATCGCGATCGCCGAGCTACTGGACACCTTGGAGGTCGGCATATCGACACTGGTGTCGACCGGGGACAAGTACGACGTCAGCGGCAACGATCTGCTGCTGTGGTACCTGGACGATCCCGCCACCGCGGCGGTCGTGCTCTACGTGGAGTCGTTCGGGAACCCGAGGAAGTTCAGCAGGATCGCGCGCGTGCTGGCCCGCCGCAAACCGGTGCTCGCGGTGCGTGCGGGCAGCACCGATGCCGGGCAGCGAGCGGCAGCGTCGCATACCGCGGCCACGGCGACTCCGGTACTCAGCAGGGACCTGCTGTTCGAACAGGCCGGTGTGATCGCGGTCGATAACCTGAGCGAACTCGTCGGGGTGCTGGCCGCACACGCCTGGCAACCGCTTCCGCGCGGCCCGCGTGTGGCGGTGGTCAGCAACGCGGGTGGCCTGGGGGTGCTGGCCACCGACGCATGCCTGCGGTACGGTCTCCGACTGGCCGAGCTCGCACCGTCGACGCGGCGGACGCTGCGCCGGTTGTTGCCGAAGGCCCCTGGAGTGGCCAATCCACTGGACACCGGGGCAGCGGTGGACGGAGCGACCTTCGGCGCGTGCGTGACCGCGGTGGCGGCCGATGAGGGTGTGGACATCGTGATCGCCGAGGGCGTGGCCACCGCCCTTGGCGATCCGGCACGGGCACTGCCGGAGTGCGCACCGGACGACGGCACCGTCCTGGTTGCCGTGCGATCGGGGCAGCTTCCCACGGTGATGCCGCTGCGTGACGCAGGAGGGAAGCCCGTCATGCCGTGCTACGGCGACGCCGACTTGGCGCTGTCGAGCGTGGCACACCTGGCGCGCTACACGGCATGGTTGGCGGAACCGGCTGGGCGCCTTCCCGAACTCGGGGACCTGCGGGAGGCACAGGCGCGGTCACTGGTCGACGGGTGGCTCGCCGACAACCCCGACGGTGGATGGCTCGTCCCTGAGGCGACCGACGCGCTGTTGCGTTCGTTGGGGTTTCCCGTCGTCGACACGGTACGGGCCGAGAACGAGGACGAGGCCGCTGCCGCTCTGCGGCGATTCGACGCTCCTGTCGCCATCAAGGTGGTCGCGACCGGGCTGCTGCACAAGGCGCGCGAAGGCGGCGTCGTGCTGGACGTCGAGAACGAACACGCGGCACGGGAGGCATTCCGGACCCTGCGCGGGACCTTCGGCGAACGCTTCGAGTCGGTGCTCGTGCAGCCCATGCTCCGTGGCGAGCGCGAGCTGCTGTTCGGGCTGCACAACGACGGTGTTTTCGGCCCTCTCGTGGTCTTCGGCCTCGGTGGTACCGATACCGACCTGCTGGACGACAGGACGGCTCGCTTGGTGCCGCTGACGGACGCGAACGCTCACCGGATGGTGCGCGACCTGCGGTGCTCGCCCGCCCTGCTCGCAGGTGGGGATCCCGAGGAGCTGGAGCGGCTACTGTTGCGCGTGAGCGCCATGGCCGAACTGCTGCCGGAGGTGGCAGAGCTCGACCTGAACCCGGTGCTGATGAGCAACGCGGGGTGTGTCGCGTTGGACGCACGAGTCCTGCTGCGACCGCTCCCTCGCACCAAGGAGTCCGCGGACTTTCCCCGGTCGCTGCTTACCTGAGCCCACCGCGCCCGTCCGCCCGTGACCGTACCAAGGGACCAACGGCCCCGTAATCGTCCTCGGAAGTCCCCTGCGCAGGCCGTGCCCGACCGGTGACGCTGGACAGGGCAACTCGCCGACCGCAACAGACGAGGAGGTGTCGTCATGTACGCCATGGACACTGCCGGAACCCAGCCTCCCGTGGTTGCCGGAGTCGACGGGTCGGACAGTGCTCTCGAGGCAGTCAGGTGGGCCGCGCGGGAAGCGCAGCGGCGCGCGGCACCGTTGCGGTTGGTGCACGCCTACAGCGTCCCGGCCCTGCCACCGTGTGAGACAGCGGCGGTGGTCGCGGCGTTCAACCAGCAGGGCTCGGCGTGGCTGGACGCAGCCCGTGCCGTCGCCGAGGAGGCTGCTCCGGGTTCCTCACCCAGTTGTGTGACGTTAGCCGGTAGCGGTGCCGAACGCCTCGTCGCTGAGTCGCAGGACGCGGAGCTGGTGGTGGTCGGCTCACGCGGACTCGGCGGCTTCGCCGAGCAGCTCGTTGGGTCGGTCGCTGTCGCGCTGGCCACCTACGGTGCGTGCCCCGTCGTGGTGGTTCGCAGCGCCACGGAGCACGTACCGGTACCGACCAGAGGGCCCGTGGTGGTGGGCGTCGACGGCTCTGCGGCAGGCGACGGCCCCCTCGCATTCGCGTTCGACACGGCCGCACGGCTCGGTGCGCAGCTCGTCGCGGTGCACACGTGGTCTGATCTGACACAGTACGGGGCCTGGAACTCGCTGGGTGGCGCGACCAGCTACGAGGAACGGTACGAGTCGAAGCGGGCCGAGCTCACCGGCTGGCTCGCGGGCTGGCGGGAGAAGTACCCGGACGTCGGGGTCACCGAGATCGTGCTCCGTGACAGGCCGGTCCGTGGTCTGCTCGACACCGCGGCACACGCAGGCGGCGTGGGTGCCCAGTTACTGGTCATCGGCTCGCGCGGCCCGGCACCGGCGACCGGTATGACGCTCGGCTCCACCAGCTGGTCGCTGCTGCACTACGCGGAATGCCCACTCGCGGTGGTCCGCGTGGGCCTGGGCTGGTGAGCGGGCAGCATGCGAGCCGCTGAGATGCGGGCAGCCGCACCGCTCGTCGACGCGCCGCACAGCGCCACAGCGGACGAGGTGCTCGTGGCGTTGCGATCGGACTCCAGTGCCGGGCTGACCCCGGACGAGTCCCGCGAGCGCGTCTCCCGGTACGGCCGCAACGAACTGCCGCGCGCCGCCGGCCCCGGGGTGCTGCGCAGGTGGTGGAACCAGATCCGCAACCCGCTGGTGCTGGTGCTCGTCGCGGCGGGCACGACCACGCTGGCGATCGGGCACTACGTGGATTCGGCCGTCATCTTCGGCGTGGTCGTGCTCAACGCGATCGTCGGCTATGTGCAGGAGTCTCGCGCTCGCCAGGCGCTTGACGCGCTGACCCGGTTGGTGCGCACCGACTGCACGGTGCTGCGCGCGGGACAGCGTCACACCGTGCCCTCGGCGGAACTCGTCCCCGGCGATGTCGTGATGCTCGAGGCAGGTGACCGCGTTCCCGCGGACGCCAGGCTGCTGGCCACCAGGGATCTGGAGTGTGACGAGTCGGCGTTGACCGGAGAGTCGCTGCCAGCGGCCAAGACCACCGAACCGGTGCCAGAGCGTGCGCCGTTGGCCTCGCGCTCGTGCCTGGTCCACTCCGGCACGCTCGTCACGAGGGGCACGGCGCGCGCGGTGGTCGTCGCGACGGGCCTGGACACCGAGATCGGCGCGGTACAGGGCATGGTCGCTGCCGCCGAGGCACCCCCGACACCGTTGACTCGAAAGCTGACCAAGTTCAGCAAACAGCTCACCGTCGCGATCGTCGCGGTAGCCGTGGTCACCTTCGCCGCTGGCGTGCTCCGCGGTAGCGCTCCCGTGGAGATGTTCATCGCCGCGGTCGCCCTTGCCGTGGCCGCGATTCCGGAAGGCCTGCCCGCGGTGGTCACAGTGGTGCTGGCGATCGGCGTGGTTCGCATGTCCCGGCGCCGGGCGGTGGTGCGTCACCTGCCCGCCGTGGAGACATTGGGAAGCACCACCGTCATCTGCTCGGACAAGACGGGAACCATCACGGCGAACGAGATGACCGTGGTCGACGTGATCGCCGCGGGGGAGGTGTACTCGGTGAGCGGAACCGGGTTCTCGCCGGAAGGCGAGCTGAACCACCGGGACAGCCCCATCGACCTGCTCGGTCACCCCGCGCTGGTTGAGTGCCTGGTGACCGCGGTGCTGTGCAACGACGCGGAGCTGCGCCACGAGCAGGGCCGCTGGCACGCGGTCGGTGATCCCACCGAGGTCGCCTTGCTGACCGTGGCGGGCAAGGCTGGTCTGGACTGGACGGTGCTGCGGCGCAACGCCGCGCGGGTGGACGAGCTGCCGTTCGAGTCCCAGCGGCGCATGATGGCCACCCTCAACCGGGAGAGCGACGGCACCGTGATCGGCCATGCCAAGGGGGCGGTCGAGCGGATCGTCGAGTGGTGCGACAGTGCCATGGCGCCCGACGAGTCGCGGGTACCGCTGGATACCGACGCCGTGCTGGAACGGGCGCACACACTTGCCGCCCAGGGCTTGCGGGTGCTGGCGTGCGCCAGGTTCCGCCCGCGTGACGGCACACCCGCCCTCGATGAGCAGGATGTACGCGGCAGGATGATGCTGGTGGGGCTCATCGCGATGCACGACGCCCCACGCGAGGGGGTCGTCGAGGCGGTGGCGGCCTGCCACCAGGCAGGTGTCGCGGTCAAGATGATCACGGGGGACCATCCGGAGACCGCGCGTCGCGTCGCGGCCGAGATCGGACTGGGAGCACGTGGGGGCGAGCCCGCCGTCGTGACCGGCGCTGAGCTGGCACAGCTGGCGGCGGACGCGTTCGACGTCGCCGCCGTCGACACGGACGTGTTCGCCCGTGTCTCACCGGCACAGAAGCTCGACCTGGTTGAGGCGTTTCAGCGGCAGGGGCACGTCGTGGCGATGACCGGCGACGGGATCAACGACGCCCCCGCGTTGCGGAAGGCCGATATCGGGGTCGCGATGGGCACGGTCGGGACCGAAGCCGCACGCGATGCGTCGGACATGGTGCTCGCCGACGACGACTTCACCTCGATCGAGGCCGCGGTGGAAGAGGGTCGGGGCGTCTTCGACAACCTGCGCAAGTTCATCACCTGGATACTGCCGACCAACGTCGGCCAAGGGCTGGTGATCCTGACTGCGGTCGTGCTCGGCATGACACTGCCGGTGCTCCCGGTCCAGGTGTTGTGGATCAACATGACCACCGCCGTCGTGCTCGGACTGACGCTCGCCTTCGAGGCGAAGGAACCGGGGATCATGCTGCGGCCGCCACGGCCACCGAGACGCCCGTTGCTGACTACCGACCTGGTACGGCGGATCCTGCTGGTCTCCGCAGTGCTGGTAGCGGGGGCGTTCACGGCGTTCCAGCTGCAGCAGCACAGTGGACACTCACTCGACGTCGCTCGTACCACGGCGATCAACGTCATCATCTTCGCGATGATCGCGTTCTTGCTGAGCTGCCGATCGCTGGAACGTTTCATCGCGTTCCGGGTGAACTGGTGGCTGTTCGGGGGTATCGGGCTGATGGTGCTGCTGCAACTGGCGTTGACGTACGCGCCGGTAATGCAGGTGCTGTTCCACACGGCCGCGATTGGCGCCGACGGGTGGCTGCTCGTGCTGGCGTTCACGGCGCTCACGTATCTCGTCGTGGAACTCGACAAGGCGCTGTGGCGCCACAAGGACACCCGCGCCGAGCGGGTGACGGTACAACAAGGGAAGGGACATCGTCATGGGACGTTTCGACGGTAAGCGAGTGTTGATCACGGGTGGTGCGCGCGGCATCGGTACCGCAACTGCGCGCGGCTTCGCAGAGGAAGGCGCCGAGGTCTTCATCGCCGATGTGCTCGACGATGAGGGGCGCGCGGTCGCGGCCGAGATCCAGGGTGCGCGCTTCGTGCATCTGGACGTCACGGTGGAAGCGGACTGGCGCGCAGCATTGGAGGAGGTGCACCTGCACGGCCCTCTCGACGTGCTGGTGAACAATGCGGGCGTACTCGAGTTCGGTTCGATAGCCGAACAGGATCCGAAGAGCTTCCACCATGTACTGGAGATCAACCTCTATGGTCCGTGGCTGGGTATGCATGTCGCTGCCGATTCGCTCCGGGCGGCGAAGGGCGTCGTCGTCAACATCTCCTCGATCGCAGGAATGATGGGATACAGCAACCTCGGCGCCTACGTGGCCAGCAAGTGGGGGTTGCGTGGGTTGACCAAGACAGCGGCACTGGAGCTCGCGACGAGTCACGTCCGGGTGTGCTCGATCCACCCCGGACCGATCCGGACGCCGATGACCTCGGTTGTCGACGAGTCCATCGCGGGTGGGCAGCCGATTCCACGGTTCGGCAGCCCGGAGGAGGTCGCGAGCATGGTGCTGTACTTCGCGGGCGAGGCCACGTACTCCACGGGTACGGAGTTCGTCGTCGACGGCGGGGCCACCGTCGGGTCGGTCGCGCTCGCGGACGTGTCGTGAGAGGCCGGTGAGTACGGTGAGAGCGGCACAGCCGGGCGTGCCCCGGCACATACTGGCGGCCAGCGACCTCTCCGCGCACGGTGCGCGCGCCGTGCGCAGGGGGGTCCAGCTGGCCCGCGAGCATGGAGCGGAGCTGTCGGTACTGCACGTGTCCTGCCCGCGCGCCGAATCGATGCCGCGCGGGCAGGCCGAAGCCAGGCTCGGTGCGCAGCTGCCACCCGAGGCCGCCGGAGACAGCAACGTCAAGGTGATGGTGCGGTGGCGGGATTCGAGCAGGTCCAGGGCCATCGCGTCGGTGGCCCGCGAACGCGATGCCGATCTCATCGTCCTCGGGGTGCGTCCCGGGCCGGGCCAGCCAGTGGGCAACACCCCGAAAGGTGTCACCGCCGCCGGTGGGATCCCGGTGCTGCTGGTGCGCGATGAGCCACGCCACGAGTACGCGACCGTGCTGCTGGCTGTGGATCGGTCGCCTGACTGTGTGTACGCGGCACAGTTCGGGCTGAGCCTCACGCCTGGAGCGAGTCACATCGTCGGCCACGCCGTTGTGATCGTCGGTGAGCAGTTGCTCCGGCTCCGCTCTGTGGAAGGGACCGAGCTGGACAGTCTCCGGGCGAGCGCGGCCGCCAACGAACGCCCGAGGATCGAGGCGATCGCCCGACGGCTGCGACCGCAGCCGGAGCGGATCGTCCTCGAACCGGGCCATCCACGCGATGCCGTTCCCCGACTGTGCAGGCGCTACGGGGCCGATCTCGTCGTGGTAGGCAAGGGAACCGGCGGGGTGATGGAGCGTGCGATCCTCGGCAGCGTGAGTGCGTTCCTGATCCGGTGGGCACCGTCTGATGTGCTCGTCGTCCCGGGTGAGCGAACGTCGTGAGCAGTCGCGCCGGTCGTTGTGCCAGCCGTCGCGACGGTCGGTGTTGAGCAGGTGAATCGTGGATCTCGTTGATTTTCCCGTGATTGCGGCGGTGCTGGCCATCGCCGCGGCGGCGGGCCTCGTGGCGACCTGGCTCCGGCAACCGTTGATCGTGGCATTCATCGGTGTCGGGATCCTGGTCGGCCCGGTGGGGCTCGGCTGGGTGACCGGGGGGTATGTCGTCGAGTTGCTGGCTCACCTTGGTATAGCGGTCCTGCTGTTCCTAGTGGGCTTGCGGCTGGATCTGCGGTTGATCCGCACGACGGGTCCTGTAGCGCTGGCGACTGGCCTCGGCCAGGTGGCGTTCACCTCGATCATCGGTTTCGGTATCGCGCTCGCGCTGGGTATGGACACCGTCACCGCGATGTACGTCGCCGTGGCGTTGACCTTCTCCTCGACCATCATCATCGTCAAGTTGCTGTCCGACAAGCGCGAGCTGGAGCAGCCACACGGTCGCATCGCGGTGGGATTCCTCATCGTGCAGGACATCGTGGTCGTTCTGGTGATGATCGCGCTGACCGCCTTCGGGCAAGAAACGGACGGTCACCTGGGCGCGAACATCGCGATCGTGCTTGCGAAAGGCGCCGCCCTGCTTGCCGGTATCGCACTGCTCGCCCGGTACGTGTTGCCTCCTGTGCTGCATTACATCGCGCGTTCCCAGGAACTGCTCGTGCTGTTCGGCATGGCTTACGCGGTGGCGGTGGCGGCCGTCAGCGACTGGCTCGGCTTCAGCTCCGAGGTAGGTGCGTTCCTGGCAGGTGTGTCGCTGGCGTCGACGCCCTTCCGGGACGCGCTCGGCGCCCGGTTGGTGAGCCTGCGTGACTTCCTGTTGCTGTTCTTCTTCTTGCAGCTCGGCGCGCAGCTGGAGTTCACCGACGCGATGCGACAGGTGAACGAGGCCATCGTGTTCTCGGTTTTCGTGCTGGTCGGCAATCCGCTGATCGTGATCATGATCATGGCCGCGATGCGGTATCCCGTCCGGATCGGCTTCCTCGCGGGGCTCACCGTGGCGCAGATCTCCGAGTTCTCGCTGATCCTCGCCGCGCTCGGGCTCAGCTTGGGGCACATCACCAACGAAACGGTCAGCCTGATCACCGTCGTCGGCCTGATCACCATCGGCGGTTCCACCTACCTGATCCTGTACTCCCACCGGGTGTACGAGCGCGTCAAGCGCTGGCTCGTGGTCTTCGACCGGTCCACCACGCGCACGGTGGATCTCGGTGAGCGGGAACAGGACACCGACGTGATCGTCTACGGTCTCGGCCGGTTCGGCGGGAACCTGGCGGCCCGGCTCGGAGAGGCTGGCTACCGGGTGGTGGCGGTGGACTACGACCCGCAACGGGTGACGGGCGACGGGCGAACCGGGGTGACGGCGGTGTTCGGCAGTGCGGAGGACCTGGACTTCCTGGAGTCGTTGCCGCTCGGCGTCACACGCTGTGTCGTCAGCACCGTGCCGCTACCGGAGACGAACCTGACCTTGCTGCACGCGCTGCGCCATCATGGCTATGGCGGACCGGTTCTGCTGACCGCGCATACAGCGGCCGACGCGGCACTGCTGCGGCACGCAGGCGCCGACGACGTTCTCGAACCCTTCGCCTTCGCGGCCGAGGCCACCGTACGGCGTATCGCCGGAGAGCGAGGGAGAGGGAGCTGAATGTGACGTTCGGTGCCGTAGACGGAACGAGCGTCACGTTCAGCGTCCCAACAGTACACCGCGCGGGTCGCGATGCTTATCAGGAGCGGTGGCCGAGGGCGGCCGGGCACGGCGATGCCTGCGTTGGGAGTGCGGGTGTCGCCGTCGGATCACCTGATCGGGCAGGGTGCCCGCCCGGCGAGTGGGAACCGGGATGACGCGCGGTTCATAGTGGGGGCCGGAGGCCACGCCCGGCCCGGATACCGGGACTCGACATCGCTGGAAGGACGAACTGGCATGAATGGAACGACCATCACGACCCGGCGGCTGACCGGGCTCTACGGGTTGCTGCGCATCATCGTTGGTGTCTTCGCCCTGATAGCGCCGAACCGCCTGACCACCCTGTGGGTGGGTCGTATCCGCCCACGAGAGGCGAGCGTGGTGCTCGGCAGGGCGCTCGGCGCGCGGGATGTCGCGATTGGTGCGGGGACGCTGGCCAGCTCACTGAGCGACCGCCCGGTGTCGAGCTGGATCGTGGCGGGCGGGTCGGCCGACGCGGTCGACGCGCTGGTCACGGCCACTGCGTGGCGGCGGTTGCCACGCAAGCGGCGCGTGCTGGTACTGCTCGCGGCGGGCGGCGGCACCGCGGCCGCCGGGATGCTGCTGCCGCTGGTGGAACGCACCGAGGGCACCCGGCGCTGAGCCCACCCGGGCGACGACCATCGTGGCCGACGACCACAGTGGCTGGTGCTGTCGTGACGCGCGCTCACTCGGCGGCGGCCCGGGCCTCGCGGATCCGCCGGGTGTTGATCCGGGGAGCGGCGTAGATCAGCAGGATCACGTAGACGGTCGCCGCGAGCAAGAACGGTGCCCGCAGTGCCCATTCGCGCGCCACGAGCAGCTCGCCCGTGGTGACCACGACGCCACCGAGCAGGCTGCCGATCGAGATCATGCCCCAGCCGAAGAACCGGTACACCGAGTTCACCCGGCCAAGCAGGTGGTCCGGCACGATGGTCTGCCGCAGTGACACGGTCACCACGTTCCACTGCACCACAAGGAAGCCGATCACGACGAGCATCGACCACGCGAGCATCGCCACCGGGACCAGGCCGATCATGGCCAGCGCGAGCCCCAGCCCGGTGATGGACGTCAGCAGCGCCGTACCCGGTCCGATCCGTGAGCTGACCCGATCGGCCAGCAGCGAGCCCGCGAGCCCACCGACGGCGGTGCCGGTAAGCACCAAGCCAAATCCGGCGGCGTCCAGCACGAGTATCTCCTGGGCGAACAGCACGAAGATGGCCGTGGCCATCATGCTCATGCCGTTCATCACTCCGAGAAGCAGCGCCAGGGTACGCAGCAGCTGGTGGCGCCATAACCAGCGAACCCCCTCGGCGATCTCGGCGCGCCAGGCGATGCGCCCGCTGGGCGCCTGCGCGTGCGGCGCGAAGGACCCGATGAGCGCGAAGGCCAGGCCAGCGGCCAGCGCGAAGGTGCCGACGTTGACGACGAACGGCAGCGCCAGCGCCGTGGCCAGCAGCAGGCCCGCTAGGGGAGGACCGACCAGCTGGTTCATGACGAGCTCGGCACCCCACATCCTGCCGTTGGCACGTTCCAGCCGTTCCTTCGGCACGATCGAGGGCATGAGCGTCTGCGCGGCATTGTCACGCAACACCTCGCCCAGCCCGATCAGCAGCGCGGTGGTGTACAGCAGGGCCAGCAGCAGCGCCTGGTGTCCGGGCGGCTCGGCGGTGCCCGCCGCCAGCGCCTCCGGATCGGCCATCGCGGCCTGGTTGGCGAGCACGACGAGCGCGAAGCCGGCCATCACCAGCCCGGCCGCGACATCGGTCCAGGCGATGAGCTTGCGTCGGTCCACTCGGTCGGTGATCACCCCGGCTGGCAGCGCGAACAGCAGCCAGGGCAGCCGGACGGTGAGGGTGGCCGTCGCGATCAGCAGCGGGTCCCTGGTGATCGCCGAGGCCAGCCATGGGATCGCCACGATGCGCAGGCCGTCACCGAGGTTGGAGAAGGCATGTGCCGCCAACAGCTTCCAGTAGTTCGCCCCCAGTGCCCGCCTCGCGGGCGCCTGCGCCGTCACTCCTGCTCCCGGTTCTCGGTGTCGGGCAGGCTCTGCCGCCGTGTCGGGTACAGCCCGATCAGCAGACCGAAGGTGACATCGCCGCCCCGGGGTTCCCGGACGAACTCGTCGACCAGCGCGTGCAGCCGCTGCTTCCACTGTTCGGCGCGCTCGGCCGGGATCCGCACGTGTCGTAGGCCTACGGTCTGTGGCAGTTCGGAGTCCGCGGACACGTCCGCGATCTCGTGCGCGGCCAGCGAGATGGTGCGCTGCGGCTGGTTCACCGCCTCGCCGACGCGGTTGAACAGGAACACTCGCGCGGTACGGCCGTAGTACTTCGCGTCGATCGCGCGGACCCGTTCGGTGCGTACCACCCGCACCAGACCGGCTTCGGCGAGGATCTTCAGGTGATGGCCGACGGTTCCCTTCGGCTTGTCCAGGGCCTCGGCTAGATCCGAGGTCGTGGCGGCCCGTTCCAGGAGCAGGTTGACGATCTCGGCGCGGGTGTCGTGGAACAGCGCCCGGTATTGCTGATGACTGGTCAGCTCCAGCTCGTCGTCCAGCTCGTAGTCGGGAACCTGGAAGCGGTCGGAGGGTTCCGTTTGGTCGGCCATGACAGAATGGTCGGCAGATGCCGACCATTTGTCAAGCGGGTGCGCCGGTTCCGCGGCGGTCTTCCGGCGGGTTCGGTCTCAGCGCAGCTGCACCAGCAGCGGGCCGATGCCGTCGGTGCTGCCTGCGGCGGGGGTGAGGCTTAGCGGGGTGCAGACGAGACCGAGGCGCGACGCGGCGACGGTCACGGTGCTCAGTATCTCCCCTGCGCGCAGGCTGGCTCGATGGCCGCCGGTCGCGGTCAGCAGGCGGAACCAGCGGGGCGGCCCTGGTGGCTGGTCGTAGTCCGGGATACGGGGCAGCGGGATCGCGGGAATCTCGCCCGTGGGCCGGTGGTGCCCATCGACCGGTTGCGAGGGCGGCGCGGCAGGGATCAGCTCGGCGCCCGCAGCGTCCGCCCGCTCGCGCAGCGTGCTGACCTGCCGGTGCGAGATCGTGCGGCCCGGTGGCGCCGGGTCCTGGTGTCGGTTCAGTGCCGCCGCTGCGGCGATGTCTTCATCGCACGGGGTGCTTGGCCGGATCTCCAGCCGTGCGACCTGGCCGGAACGTTCGCTGGGAACGCGGTGAACGGTGGTCGCCCAGCCGAAGGCCGCCAGCGCGACCCGCAGGTGACCGAGGGCCGCCCCGCAACTGAGCAGCACTTCGTGATCGAGCGCGGCGATGCCGTGCAGCGGACGGTTGATCAGCAGGTGCAGCGCACCGGACGCGAGGTGCCACCGCCACGGACGTTCGTGTCGCACGGACGGCGCGCGCATCGCGAGCACCACGGCACCGTCGACAGTGGACCGGCTCGGTAGCGGCGCGGTGTCCCTGGTGAATATCGACGGTGGTACGCGATACGCAGCCGGTAGTACGGTCTCCGAAGAAATCTCGGTCCGAACCGTCATGGCACCCCTCCAACTTCCCGCCACCGATCACATCACGGCGTGCGGCACGGGGACAGCGGTCGTGCCACGATCCGTACAGAGGTGTATTCATCCCGTGATCCGACGGTATCCACACCGCTGGCTACCGGCCGGGCAATCCGATCTCAGCTCGTGGTCAGCTCGGCGCCGGGCTCGGGGAGCTCGACCCAGGTGGTGCCGGGTGCGAGCTCGAGCTCCTCGTCGTCGGTGCGTAGCTCGAACGGTTCGTTCTCGCCACCCTTCGACCAGCTACCGGTTACCGCCGCACCGCCCGACAGTGCCAGGAAGGTGCCTTCGGAGTCGACCAGATCGAGGATCGGCACCGGCTGCCCACCACCGTCGCCGATCTTGCCGGTTTCCGAACCCACCTGGATGACCACCACGTTGGTAGCGCTGACCTGCGTGTCATCAACCAGCACGTGCGGTCCCCACGGTTGCTCGCGCAGGTAACGCTCGCTGTCGGCGTCGTAGGTCCAGCGCACCGGCCAGTTCGGACCGTAGGACAGCCGTACGTCGCTGCCAGCCTCACCGGCCCGTTCCGCCGAACTGGACTCGCCCTCACCCGCGTAGGCGAAGTACGGCTCCGGCGGGTCGGTACGGTCCGACAGAGCCAGTAGCTCGCTGGGATGCGCGAAGACGTGATCGGGCTGTGGCCGGTTGCCGTCGACGGTGTAGGCGCCGGTGCCGGTCACCCGCAGGCTGCCGAGGTCCTCCAGGTCGGTCGCGCCGTAGACGTAGTCGAGGATCCACTCGGAGGACATGGTGTTGCCGAACACCCCGGCGATGGGCCCGAGCAGCGGCGCGTCGGCGGGCCGTACGGAGCGAACCGGGCCGACCTCGCCCGGCGGGTCGTCGCCCGTGAGCTGGGAGTGGAACACCGCGGTCAGCCGGGTGTAGTTCACGCCGATGGGCTGGGCGAACACGATGTCGGCCCGGTCGAGGCCCGCCTGCGGGTGGGCCTCCTCCACGTCGGAGACCTTGATCGCCACGGCGGGGTGGTCGAGTTCGTCCGGGTCGTCGAGCGGCAGCCCGGTCAGCGGCGCACGTGGCGGCTCCGGCTCGTCGTTGGGTTCTTCGATGGCGGGTTCGGTGGGCTGCTCTTCGTCGCCCAACCAGGCGACGAGGCCGATCAGCACCGCCCCACCGACCGCGACGACCAGCACAGCGGCGACCGCGCCGATGATGCGGCTGCGAACCATATCCTCACCTTACGTGGTAGCGGACCAGCCTGATCGT
Source organism: Haloechinothrix sp. LS1_15 (assembly GCF_033042135.1). Classification (NCBI taxonomy): domain Bacteria; kingdom Bacillati; phylum Actinomycetota; class Actinomycetes; order Pseudonocardiales; family Pseudonocardiaceae; genus Haloechinothrix; species Haloechinothrix sp. LS1_15. The sequence goes on from NZ_WBXM01000013.1 coordinate 77,921, forward strand.
AGCGCCAGGGTGCCTCGCGCGCTCGCGCGCCCGGTCTCGCAGTCAGCCATGGTCCGCAGCCGTCACCCTCGGGTCAGAAGGTTCCGCAGTTCCCGATGTGTGGCATGCCGGAGAACCGCTCCTCCAGCCACATGGCGGCCTTGGTTGACGCCTCCGGCACCGCACCGACGTGTGTCGCCGAGGTCAACGTCCGGAACCGGACGCTGGCGCCGAGGTCGCACCAGTCCCTGGCCATCTGCCTGCCCTGCTCGTACGGCACGATGTCGTCGGCCCGCGAGTGGAGCACCAGGGTGGGCACCTCGGGCTTGATCGTGCCGAGCTGGTTCTCGAGCACCCGAGTGCGGTATGGCTCCTCGTCGAGGAAGTCGCTGATCGGTCTGCCGTCTTCGGTCAGATCCTCGGAACGGGTGAAGGCGTGCTTGGGCACGGTCTCCTCCACGCATTCCTGCCGGACCTCCTCGGCGAGTTCCCGGCCCTTCTCGTTGAGCAGCTCCATGATCTCCAACTCGGGGTAGGCCTCGTTGAAGCCCAGCACGGCGTAGCCGACCAGGCCTGCGGCGTGGCTGCCGTCGAGGAAGCGTGCCACTTCGGCCAGGTCGGCGGGAGGAGCACCGGCGTAGCTGCCGCGCAGATCCAGCTCGGGCGCGTAGGTCGAGGCCAGCTCACCGGCGGCCGCCGACGCGCCACCGCCCTGCGAGTACCCGACCGTGGCCACCGGGCCGGCGTCGGGCAGCCCGGCCTCCGGCAACCGCTGCGCGGCGCGGATGACGTCGAGCGTCGCGTTGCCCTGCGCCTGCCTGATCGTGTACGTGTGATCATCTGGTGTGCCCAGGTTCTGGTAATCGGTCACGGCCACGCCGTAGCCCCGTTCCAGCAGTGCCTGGATGAAGGGGAGCTCGTAGGTGGTGCCGTCGTCGATACGGCGGGATGGGGCGCAGTCGTCGCCCATACCGTGCGTGCCGGGAGCGAGCCCGACGACCGGGCGGTCACCGAGCCCGAACCAGGGACCGGTCGGGGTGAGTACCGCCCCGGTGACCGCCATCGCCTCGCCGTGGGTGTCGGTGCTCAGGTACATGACGCGGTGCGCGTCGGCTGACCACGGCGTGTCGAAACCGATCGACATCTCCTCGTGCCGGATCACATCGCCCGGTTCGCCCTCGGGCAGGGGATCGGGCGGCTGGTAGAAAGACTGGTCGGCGGCTTCGACGCCGTCGTCGGCGGTGGCCTGCGGCGGGCCGGTGCCTGCGGCCACGGCCATCGTGGCGGTGGCCGCGGTCGCGGCGACCGCGAGCGCGATGCCTCGTCGTGCGATGTGGTACATGGGCACTCCTCCTGCGGGATGGATCGGACAGGGTGTGCCGGGACCAACGACGTTCGTTTCGGCAGGTCACCGGCACCGTGTGCCGGTCGCCGGTTCTTGTCGTCGCGTGATGAGTATCGAGCGGGACATGCTCGGGTGCTGCGCACAACTCGCTCATCATCGCGTCACAGGACGGGATTCATCGTGTAGGTGGGGATCCGGTGACGCGGTGCTTCGCCGAACGCGTCCACGGCCAGGTCATCAGCGCCCACGCGCCGAGCACCAGCGCGGCGACCGGCAGCAGGTACCACGGCCACGGGCCGAGCACATCCAGCAACGAGGGGGTATCGGGTTTGCGGTTGAGGAAGCCGTAGTTGGTTCCCGCGAAGCTGTTGAAGGTGAAGGTGACCACCGCCCAGGTCACCGTGGCCGCCACGGCGATACGGTAGCTCCGCCAGTCGGGCCGTAGCCGCAACCCCCAGGTGAGGTAGATGGCGGCCCAGATCACCAGCAGGTGAATACCCCAGAAGGCCAGGAAACCGATATGGGGGAAGTCCGGCCCGGTCAGCACCGGTGAGAGGAGCGCCTGCACGCTCAACGTCAGGCACCAGAAGTACGTCAGCGAGAAGGCCCAGTGCCGGTGTGTCCACAGCGCGTAGGCCGACACCAGGCTGGCGAGGTCGGACAGGTGCAGCGGCATCGAGCGGTCGAGGCTCGGTGGCACCAGCGAATAGAGCCAGATCGCCAGGTACAGCACCAGGATCACCACGGCGAAGGTGCGGCTGAAGCGCCGCGCCTCGGCCGCGTCGGCGTGCCCGCGCCCCACCCGGACCAGCAGCAGCGCCACCACGGCGAACACGACCAGCACCACCCAGTGCGACAGCCCGTAGGCGGTGAACTGGCGGTCCGGGGTGAGGATGTCCACGACCTTGACTGTAACCGGCGGCACCCGGGGCGGGGTTACTCCACGCTACGCCGATCGTTGGCTAGGAGAACTCGGCGACCGTCCGGTGTCCGGGCGAGGACTCCGATGTCTTCGACCGGCGGGAAGTGGTGTCATTCGGCTCGGTGCCCCGTTCACCGGTCGCGCGCGGTTCCGGTATCGCCTCGCCAGGTCGGTGCAGTACGGGAAGCTGATGCGTGCGCGGCTCGTCGGTGAGACTCGAACTCTGGTTCCAAGTCACCGTGACGGCGTCGCTGACCGTACCGAGCGGGCGGAACAGCTGGTAACGCTCGACGTGCCCGGGAGGGAACTCCCCGACGTGGACCGGTCCGCGGCAGGCGATGTCGCCGACGTCGACGCGAACGTCATAAGCGGTGTCGGTGCCCTCGTTGCGTAGCAGATACGTGGCCTCCCCGAGCGGTTCGAGGTCCCAGATGACGTGCTTGGCCTCGGCTGCCCTGGCCATGCGGTCGATCAGGTCGTGCTGTAGCTCGACCGCGGCCCGCGCGGCTCGGGCGGTGTAACGGGCCTCGAACGCCTGCTGCCGCACGTGCCAGCACGCGACACCGGCGAGGACGGTCGCGACGGCCGAGAGTACTAACGCGAGCAATGCCATGACTGCCGCCACCTTCCATGAATCGTTCTCGCTGCCTACATCGCTGAGTACCCCACGGCAGGTGTTTCCTAATCACGCACGGCGCGCTGTGCAGCGGGAAACTCACCTTCGACGAAGGTGTGTCTACAATGTACGATATGCGCGCTTACTGCCAGAATGACCGCAACCGGTCAGTGCCACCCGGGGATTCTGGCTCCGGCGAGCGTAGTGCATCCGATGCCGCGACGCAGGCGGTCGGGCGGCGTCGGACATCCGGATTCGGTCACTGCAACGTGCACAGTGGTCGTTCCAAAACCTATTTCGTCGAAGCAACGCGTCGGAACGGACCACGGTTGCCGACCTGCGGCATCTGGGAGAATCGTTCCTCCAGCCGCAGGAAGGCGGTGTCCGATCCTCCAGCAGCGTGCCGATGGGTATGGTCAGCGTGTTGAAGCGGACGTTGGCGCCCGTTTCGCACCAGTCCGTGGCCGCCATGCTCGTACGACACGAGGTCGTCCGCGCGAGCGTGCGGCACCATCGTTGGCAACCTCTTTGGGGTCGTTCGGAACAATCGAGGCCACACGAGTGCCGTCCCGTTGGCGCTACCTGGCGGTATGACCGGGAACGCGGGTCCGGCTACCGCTGCGCGAGCGCGGCCAGGACGGGAATCGCGGTGATCTTGCGGTCGTCGAGGTGGTCCCACAGGATGCCCGGCGGCCGGTTCGTGCGCGGGCATGACAGGACCTCGTCGGGGGTGACGACGAGGTCGACCCGGAAGTCGTGCGGTGTCTCGGGTAGTTCGTCGTCGACGATCTGGAGTGGGTGCACGGTGGTGGCGATGACGGTGTCGTCGTCGACGATCCCGGTCTGCACGGCGAGGCCGAATTCCAGGTCGGAGAAGCCGCCTCCCTTGCCCACGCGCGCGCCGTGCCGGTTGGTGGCCACGGTGCCGCACACGATCAGATCGACGTGTGGCATCTCGTCGACCGCGACGGGTTCGCCGTGCTCGTGCGCACCTCGGATGGAGGCGGCGCGGCGTGGCGGCACGTCGAGCCGTTCGGGATCGAGTTTCAAGAACGGGTGCTCGTCGCGGAGCCGGGGCACGGCCATGTAGACGGTCTTACCGTCCTCCAGCGCGGCGATGCGCACCGGGAGCTGCGGTGAGTCGGGGTTTGCCTTGACGGTCGTCGCCCGTTGCCACTCCGGGCGGCTGGTCAGCAGCCGCGCGGCGGCTTCGGCGCCGGTGAAGTTCGGGATCCTGCCCCGCGCGCCCGGGAAGCGAGCGACCTTGGCGCTGCGGAGCTGCTCCCAGACGTGCTCCCGGACGGGCTGCTTGGCATCCGCCGGTTCCGGCAGGTCGGCCACGGGCTCACCTCGCGTGTACTGCTGGGGCTGCTGGGTGCGAACGACGTGCTCGTGGAGACGTCGGGGTATCGGCGGACCCTAGGCATGGTAGCCGCCAGGGTCGTGCCCTGCCGGGTGCGATTCACCGGCGGCGCCACCCCGAATGTGAATGCTACTCTGATTCGCTATGCGGGTTCACGCCTTCACCGACGATGCCCTGGCTGATCACGATGCGGTGGCTATCGCCGAACGCATCCGCGAGGGCGAGGTCAGCGCCGCCGAGGTGGCTGAGGCGGCCGTCGCCAGGTCGGAACGTGTCGAGGAGTCATTGCGTGGCGTGGTCTACGGTGACGACCGGCGCGCCGTGTCCACCGCACCGGCTGATGGTCCGCTCGCCGGGGTGCCGACCTTCGTCAAGGACAACACCGACGTGCGCGGGATGCCGACGAACCACGGCACGTCGGCCTTCGTGGCGCGGCCCTCCCGCCAGCATGGCCCGTTCACCCGCCAGTACCTCAGTACCGGGATGACCGTGCTCGGCAAGAGTAGGCTGCCGGAGTTCGGGTTCAACGCCACCACCGAGTTCCAGGATGCGGAGCCCACCCGTAACCCGTGGCACACCGGGTACTCCTCCGGCGCGTCCTCCGGTGGGGCCGCCGCGCTCGTCGCCGCTGGGGTCGTCCCCATCGCGCACGCCAATGACGGTGGCGGATCGATCCGGATCCCCGCCGCGTGCTGCGGGCTGGTCGGGTTGAAACCGAGCAAGGGCAGGCACATCGACGGTGAGCAGGCGCGGAGCCTGCCAATCAACATCATCTCGGAAGGCGTGGTCACCCGCTCGGTGCGGGACACGGCGGCGTTCTGGGACGCAGCCGAACGGTACTGGCGCAACCCCGAGCTGCCCCCGATCGGCCGGGTGGAAGGGCCCGCGCGCAGGCGGCTACGGATCGGGTTGGTGTTCGATTCGGTCGGCGGGGTGTCCGCATGCCCGCAGACCAGGGCGACCGTGGAGAACACCGCCGCGGCGCTGGAGAAGCTCGGGCACGACGTCGAGCCGGTGCCGCTGCCGATCGACGCCGGTTTCATCGAGGACTTCACCACCTACTGGGGCCTGCTGTCGTTCCTGGCACGCACGTTCGGCAAGCGCGCCCTCGGCCGCGACTTCGACGCGCGGAAGCTGGACGGGCTGAGCGTCGGGCTCTACCGGCGGTACCGGCGGGCGATGCTCCGGACCCCGGCGATGCTGTACCGGCTCTCGCGGATCAAGCAGCGGTGTGCGCGCATGTTCACCCACCACGAGGTGGTGCTCTCACCGGTGCTGGCGCACGTCACGCCGGAGCTGGGGTATCTCAGCCCGACCGTGCCGTTCGAGACGCTGCTCGCGCGCCTACAGAGCTACGTGGCCTACACGCCGCTGAACAACGTCGCGGGCACCCCGGCGATCTCGCTACCGACAGGCGAGGCTGACAATGGCCTGCCGATCGGCGTGCAGCTCTCGGCCGCCTACGGCGACGAGCGCACCCTGCTGGAGGTGGCCTACGAGCTCGAAGGGCACACCCCGTGGCGCCGCATCCAGGACTGACCCGCCGCGCGCGGCGGTGTGGACTATCTGCTGCACTGCCTCGGCGACATCACTGCACGAGTATCAGTGCGACTTCGGGGTCGTGGTGTCGTGCGGTGTTCGGTGAGGTCGTACTGGAGTTGCCATACCGAGATCGGTGTGTTGGTGCCTCGCCGGTGTCGGTGGCGGCGGGTGGCCACCACGTCGGCGGTGATGATCAGTGCGATCAGAGTCGTGGTGGCGGCGATCATCACGATCAGGGCCAGGGTCATGGTTGTGCCCCCTCGGGTAGCCAGAGTTCGCTGCGGCTGCGTTGGGTGCGGTTGGGTGCGCCGGGGCTGCCGTGGGGTGGCAGGTCGAGCAGTTGGTGGATGACGTCGGCGACGGTTCCGGTGGCCTGCCAGAGTGGGTGGGCGCTCGGGTGGCCGTAGTCCTCGGCGCGGTAGCGAGCGCCGATGGCTTCGCCGGGTGCGCGCACGGTGTAGGTGTCCACAGCGCCTGCGTGTCGGCGTTCGGCGTGGATGGCGGCCACTCCGGCGTGGTCGTGCAGGTGCAGGAATCCGAACCCGGCCGCTTTGCTGCGCCGGATGGCGGCGAGGTGCTCGGTGTCGGCGTCGGGATGTGTGGGTTTCATGGGTCACCTCGGGTGGCGGACCCGGCCGGCGCGGGGGTCGGGGCACCCGCACCGGCCGGGAGTCGGCGTGGGATCAGTCGCGGCATCGGAGACCGCTTATCCTCCGAGCGGCCACGTTCGTGTGCTGTCCGGGGAGTCGAGCCACACGGTGTGGTTGCCGTCGCGGTCGACCCGGAACCCGAAGCGTTCGCGGCTGGGTTTGCCCAATCGATGCCATTCGTCGTAGGCGGATTCGATGCGGCTCCAGAGGCGGCTCGGCCCACCCTGGCGCGCGGAGTAGCTGCCGTCCGCGCCGGTGGTGTGGCATACCCAGGAGCCATCGCCACATGCCAGCCAGTGCTCGGTGGCGCCACCATCGCTCGGGGTGAATTCGAGGTGGTCGTAGCCACCGGTGCGCAGCGCCGCGAAGAACTCGAACTCGGTGGCCTCGGTGGCGATCGAGGCGGGAAGTTCGGTCGCCCGAGCCTCGGCGTGCTTGGGGGTGACCTTGCCGAGGCGCCGACCCAACGAGAAATGATCTTGGAGGAGGAACACGTGGGGGTGTTCGCGACGTTCAGGCCGGTGAACAGGCACGATGATTCTCCACTCGTGACATAAACTGACCTAATCCGCTGGCTGCGCCAAAATCGGACGCGTTCAAAGCTCGTTGCCACCAGTCACAGCAAGTGAGGTATTGGCGACTCTAGCAAACCGTACTAGTTCGCTGTCAAGATGGTGTACTAGTACGGTTTGGCGCAGGCGTGTGCTAGTACGCTTGAGCGAACGATGTTGACCAGGTGATTGCGCGGTACGTCGCAGTCTCTCAGGACGCAGGGCACATCACGCGAAGGAGTGAAGCCCGTGCCATCCGTAGAACGGCCCGTCCCGCCCTACCTCCAGATCGCGGGCCATATACGGGACCAGATCATCCACGGTGAGCTGCACGACGGTGAGTCGGTTCCGTCTGCGCGTCAGATCACTCGCGACTGGGGTGTAGCAATCGCGACGGCAACAAAGGCGTTGAACACGCTGCGTTCTGAAGGCCTGGTGCGCTCGGTTCCCGGTGTGGGAACCGTGGTCAACAGCAGGAGGGCAGTTCATCCCTACGCCGGAGCGCGAAGCATCGCTGTCGTGCGCACGGGCCGGGTATACCCGCCAGGTCACTACGCCAAGATCCTGAGCGCTGAACTGGTGCCAGCCCCTGAACAAGTGGCTGACGCGTTGGCGTTGGAGCCAGGCGCGCCCGTTGTTCGCCGGAAACGCACCACCTACAACGATAAGGACGAGCCGGTCTCAACGTCAGTCTCGTGGTTGGACGGTTCTCTGTCTTCCCGCGCGCCGAAGTTGCTCGAAGCTGAACGTGTCGTGTCAGGCACGTATGCGTATGTTGCCGAACGCACTGGACGGCAACTGGACCGAGAGTACTCTCAGATCGCGGCCGGCTATGCCAGTGAAGTAGCTGCGGAGCAGCTCGGTGTGCCCGAGTCCTCTCCAGTGCTGGTGACCAGGAGCAGGTTCGTCGATACTGACGGAGGCGTCATCGAGTACGGTGAGTCAACATCGTTGCCGGGTCACTGGGTGTTCGTCGAGATCGCTGCGACGCAAGGTCAGCGATGAAGGTGCCCCCGGCTAGCCGGGGGCACGGAAACGGCTGGGTGCGTCGAGAATACTGACGAGACGACGCGTGAGTGATTCGACCTGGGATCGATAATGGACGCCACATCCGTGCTTGGAAGCCCGACCCACTCGGTCAGCGTCGCCGGTATTGTGATTGATTCGCGCAGCCGTGTGCTGGTAATCCGGCGGCGTGACAACCAGCGCTGGGAGATGCCCGGCGGCGTTCTCGAACTGGACGAATCGATCCAGGACGGTGTGCGGCGCGAGGTGGCCGAAGAGACGGGCATGACAGTTGAGATCGAGCGGCTGACAGGCGTCTACAAGAACCTCTCCCGCGGGATCGTAGCGTTGGTCTTCCGGTGCCGTCCTGGGCCCGAACACGTCCACCCCACCCCGGAAGCCAGTGACATCCGGTGGATGACGCGCGAGGAGGTACGGACCGCGATGGATCCCGCATACGCCATCCGGGTACTGGATGCCTTCGAGGCCGAACCCAGCGTACGTACCCACGACGGGTTCCACCTCGTACCTGGTGAACCCGCCGAGGTCATACCTCGATCCCAGCAGTGAAGCGGATGAGAATCCCGATCAGTGGAGCCGTCGTATCGCCTGCGTAGCGGTCGTTCCACAGCTACGCGCCAGCGCCGCAGCGTTTCCAGCGTGCAGTTGTAGCCCATGCTGGCTGACCGCCCCGCCCCGCATCGTCCCGGCGAGTCGTTATAGTGACGACCAGTGACGCTACGGAGCGCACCGAACCCGGTGCGGACGGCGAAGGGAGACGGGATGCGTGCCGCGACCCATGTGCTGTGGTTGTTCGTCCTCAGTGTGGCCGTGGCCGCTTGCGCACCTGGTGAACAAGCTGCCGAGGACGAGGCTGGCGCTAACGGTGCCGAGGAGACGGTCGGGGACGCCGAGGCTGCCGGTGCCGCCTTGCAAGACGCCGAGGGGAACGAGGTCGGTGAGGTCACCTTCACCCAGCGGGACGATGTCGTGGTTGTCGACGCCGTCCTCGACGCGCCCGATCTCGCGCACGGTTTCCACGGGTTCCACGTGCACGAGGCAGGCGTCTGTGAGGCCGACGCGCCGGAGGGCCCCTTCACCACCGCCGGAGGGCACTTCAACCCCGAGGGCGAGACGCACAGCGATCACGCCGGGGACATGCCTTCGCTGTACGTCACAGAGGACGGCACGGCGGAGCTGACGTTCGCCGTCGACCGGTTCGAGGTCGCCGACCTGACCGCTGAGGGCGGTGAGGACGGCACGGCGGTCATCGTGCATGCGGATCGCGACAACTTCGGTCACATCCCGGACCGTTACGAGTCCACCGAGACCGGCGAGTCAGGGCCGGACGAGGACACCCGGAACACGGGCGACGCCGGTGACCGGGCGCTGTGTGGGGTGGTCGAGCCCGCCTGAGCCTCGGGCAGGTGCGGCCGGTGAGGTACGCGGCAGCGCGCCGGGCTCTGGCGTGCCCTCGGGGACGCAGCATAGCCTCGCGACTACGACGCCGATGACCGCACACAGCACAGACCTAAGAGTCGCGCGGGCGGTTGCGTAGGTGCATCCGTTCGCCCTGACGGCCGAAGATGCTCAGCAGCTCGACCGGACCGTCGCCGGTGCTGCCGAACCAGTGGGGTAGTCGGGTGTCGAACTCGGCGGCCTCCCCTGGCCGCACGATCACGTCCTGGTCGGCGAGGACGAGACGGAGGAGGCCACTGAGGACGTAGAACCATTCGTAGCCCTCGTGTGGTTGGGGATCCGGAGTGATCCTGGTTGCGGGGATGATCGTCTTGAAGGCGTGCAAGCCTCCCGGCTGACGGGACAGCGGGACGATCGTGAGGTCGCCACGGCGCTGCGGCCGCAGCCGGATGCGGGGATCGCCCACCGGTGGGGCCCCGACGAGCTCGTCGAGGGGCACCTGGTGGGCGCGCGCGATGGGCAGCAGCAGCTCCAAGCTGGGTCGGCGACGCCCGGTTTCGAGCCTGGACAGCGTGCTGACCGAGATGCCGGTGGTCCGCGAGAGGTCGGCCAGCGTCGACCCGCGGTGCTGCCGTAGCCGCTTCAAACGCGGGCCGACTGTCGCCAGCAGGTCGTCCAGACCTGCGTCCTGGTTCATCCGGCTATTGCAGTTTCGGCAACGTCGTTTGTCAATGGCATCCCGGGTACAGCACCGTCGGTGGCGGAGGTGGTCGATATGACCGAACGGCACGGTGATGACGCGGACGGCAGGGACCTCGCGGATGTGGCGATCGTGGGTGGAGGCGCGGCGGGCCTGAGCGCGGCCCTGGTGCTGGCACGCGCCCGGAGGCGGGTGCTGGTGGTGGATTCCGGGGCGCCTCGCAACGCGGTCGCGACCCACGTGCACGGCTTCCTCTCGCGGGAGGGCACGCCCCCGACCGAGTTGCTCGCGACCGGGCGGGCCGAGGTGGCCGGTTACGGCGGAGAGATAGTCGCGGCCAGCGTCCGCGACGCGGTGAGGACCGGGGAGGGATTCGCCGTCCGCCTGCTCGACGATCGGACGCTGCTGGCGCGGCGGATCCTGCTGGCCAGCGGGCTCACCGACGAGCTGCCCGAGGTGCCCGGGCTCGCCCAGCGGTGGGGGCGCGACGTGCTGAGCTGCCCGTACTGCCACGGCTGGGAGGTGCGCGACCAGCCCCTCGCCGTGCTGGGCACCGGACCACTGTCGGTGCATCACGCTCTGATGCTGCGGCAGTGGAGCGAGGACGTGACGCTGATCCGTCATGGGCTCACCGAGATCGGGAGCGACGACAGGCGGCGACTGGCGGCACGCGACATACGGGTCGTCGATGGTGTCGTCGACCACGTGGTGGTAGACCACGATCGACTCACGGGCATGGGGCTGCTCGACGGGGCGGTGGTGCCGTGTGCGGCGGTGTTCGTCTCGGCGCGGCTGCTCGCCAATCACGGTGTGGTGGCGTCGCTGGGCGTCGAAGTCGAGCGAGATGAGCTCGGGGAACGGGTGGCGACCGATCACATCGGACAGACCAGCATCCACGGGGTGTGGGCGGCCGGGAATGTGACTGATCCGTTCGCGCAGGTGATCGTGGCGGCAGCTGCTGGTGCGAAGGTGGCCATGGCGCTCAACGCCGAGCTGGTCGAGGACGATGTGTCCGTGGCTGTCGCGTAGGTACCGGCTGGTGGCGATGGCTCAGCTGGGATCGGCACACGCCCTCCCTACCGTCCGCTCTCTGCCGCGGCGGGGGAACGGATGACTCCTCGGGCGCGACCCCGGCTGGCCAGCAGCACGGTGGCCGCGATCAGGACGGCGACCGCACCACCGCCCCAGACCGCCAGGTGCCCGGCGAGCTGTTGTTCGGCGAGGAGACCGGCACCCCAGGGTCGCTCCAGTGCCTCGTACCACTCGCGGCCGATGGCCTCGCTGGCGCGCAGCAGCGAGACGCCGAGCAGTACGGGCATGGCGAGGTACATCACCAGCAGCACCACCCGGTGCCGTTGCCCGAGGAAGTGGATCCCGTGGTCGGCGCCGGATACCTGCCAAAGGAAGACGTAACCGGCACCGAGAACCACCCCGTACATCAGCAGGTGTGCGGCGTGGGAGCGCAGCGCGGTCTCGTAGAAACCACCGAAGTAGACCAGGCCGAGCACGCTGAACTGGACAGCGAGAGCGACCTCCGGTCGCAGCGCCAGCCGCAGCAGCGGCCACTGACGCGCCTCCCGAGCCCACTCGTGCAGGCCCGGCCACCGGGCGTCGTCGGTGGGCCGGGACGCGAGCCTGGCGAGGGTGGTCGGGTGGCCGGCCAGCAGCAGCGCGGGTACCAGCATCGCCAGCGCGAGGTGCTGCACCAGGTGCGCGCCGAACAACACGTACCCGTAGCGGGCCAGCCCGGAGTTGGTGATGAACACGACCGCCGACCAGCCGAGTAGCCAGGCCACCGCGCGATGGCTCGGCCAGTGGTGGCCGTGCCGCCGGAGCCTGCGCACGCCGGCCAGGTACGCGAGCACGGCCGCCGTGGCCAGCGCGAGGACGAGCGGTTCGAGCAGCCCGTTCACCAGGAGCGTGTCGAGGCTGGGTGCCGGAGGCATGGAGAAGCCGAGCAACGCCTTGGCGGTGTCGGTGTCGGGCTCGCCCCGTGGTGGGGGAGCCCGGGAGAGGCCCACGGCCAGTCCGATCGTGGCCGCGAAGATGACCAGCTCCACACCGGCGAGCCGCGTGAACGCGCCACGGCGCCCCTGGGACAGGACAGGCAGGGTGCGGCGGCGGTGCCAGAGCCCGACGGCGGCGAGTACACCGATCGCGACGATCTTGGCCAGCACGAGCCAGCCGTACCGGGACTCCACCAGTGCGGACGCTCCGCCCAGCCGCACCATGCTGAGCAGGCCGCTCGTGGCCACCAGCATCAGGCACACCGCGGCCAGCGGTGAATACCGGCTCACGGCCCGGCTCAGGTCCGGGGTCGGCAGTCGGCGCGCCAGCATCAGCGCGAACAGCCCTCCGGTCCACAGCGCCACGCCACCGAGGTGCAGCAGCATGCTCGACACCGCGAGCTGGTGGTTGCCGTACCCGGCGGAATGGCTGGTGAAGGCCAGGCTCAGCACAGCCGCGACCGCCAGTGCGAGCAGCGCCGCGACCCCACGGACGGACAGCACGACCCGGCAGGCGATGGCGAGCACCGCTGCGACGGTGGCCATCAGCAGCTGTACCGCCGCCGCGTCCACGTCGGGGAGGAACGCCAGCGCTTCGGGGTTGGTGACGACTTGGCCAACCGGGCGGCCGAGGACTTCCGACATCGTGAACGCCGCGGCGAACACGGCGGCGACCAGCCACAGCAGGGCGGTCCACGCCGCGATGCGCAACCACCGGTATGCATGCGGGCCGACGATCCCTCGGGCGGTGCCGTCGGCCGTCACCGACACCGGCGCCAGCGCGCAGGCGGCCAGCAGCAGCCCGATCGTGGCCACCGCGGCCAGGTGCCCCACGACGCGGGTGGCAGGCAGCGACCACAACGTGAGCTGGCCCGGTTCGGGCAGGCCGATGATCGAGAACACCTCAGTGCCGCCGCCCCACCACAGCGTGAACCCCGCCACGGCCAGCGCGGCCAGCACGCCGAGCGTGATCGGCAGGGCGGCGCGGTGACGCTCCGACGGTCCGGCCGATTCGGCGGTGACCTTACTCATCACCCGAGGTCCCGCCTGACGTTCGGCCGCGGCGCAGCAGGAGGTAGCCCGCTCCACCGAGCGCCGCCAGGCCGACCGGGATCGCACCCAGCCACCACCACGGCGTGCTGGCGTTTTCGCTGGCACCGTCCGCGTCGGTGTGCTCCGGTGGGACGGGCGAGGGAGTGGGCGACGGTGTCGGGGTGGGCTCGGTGGCATCAGCTCCGGTCACGGCGAACTCGATCTCGCCGGTGACGGGGTGGCCGTCCTGCGAGACGATCCGGAAGGCCACCGAGTACCGTCCGGGGTCGCTGTGCGGGAGCGCGACCGACAGCGTCGCGTGGGAGACCTCGGGCTCGTCGGTAGCGAGCTGCTCGCCCTGCTCGTCGGTCACCACGACCGTGTTGAGCCCTTCGATCAGCGGCTCGCTGAAGCGCAACTCCACCGACGAGGGTGGTTCCGACAGAACAGCGCCGTCCTCGGGAGAGCTACCGGTGAACTCGGCATGCGCCGAGGCTGTCGTAGGCACCAGCAGTGCCGCCAACAAGGATAGGAGCAGCACCACGACCGCGCGGGCGGTGGCGAGCCGCGTGTAGCGCGATGGGTGTGTACCTGAAGCCACCGGCGCCCTCCGTGATGATGCACTCGCCCGTGCGTCGTTCTCCGTCATCCGGTAATCTACTAAAAGACATAGTAGTTGCGTTCTGGAGGTGGGCATGCGCGGAATCAGGTACGCGATCGCGGCGGTAGCAGCGGGGGCGGCGATGATCGCGGTCGCGGTACCGGTGTGGGCCTCGGCCGAGGACCCGGAGCCGGCGCCGGAACCGCAGGCCGAGATGGAGCGCATGCACGGCGAGGCGGACGGCGACCACTCCGGCATGACACGCATGTGCGAGCAAATGATGGAGGACAACCCGGGCATGGAGGGCATGCACGAGGAGATGATGCGGGATAACCCCGGGATGGAGGGCATGCACGAGCGGATGATGGGCGGCGCCCACGGTGGGCCGATGGGCCAGGACCGGTGACACCACACGCGACGCGAGGAGATCCGGCATGGAGTACTGGCTGCTGATCCTGGCTTGCCCGGCGATGATGGGCCTGATGATGTGGCTGATGATGCGCGGCGGGAACGGCTCGCAGCAATCGAGCTCGGCCTCATCGAGCACCCAGCAGGCGGACGGGCGGGACGGTCCGGAACGGGACGCCGAAATCGAGGCGTTGCGAGCCGAACTCGCCGAGCTCCGCCAGGCTCAGCGGGGGGACTCTGCGACAGATGCGCCAACCAGGCACACGTGATGAGGATGTGATCGCCGATGCGGTGTCTCGACTGGCGGGTGCTGGCCGGGCTGGGAGCTCTCGCCCTGATCGCGGTGGTGATCAATCCCAACTGGGCGCTGCCGGTGCTGGTGATCGCCGCGGTACTGGCGTGCCCGCTGTCCTGCTGGTGGCTGCTACGTCGGGGCACGGACGCGGCCTGCACCGCTGGGCAGGACGACGACCGTTCACCGGAAGCCGAACGTGAGGCCGAGGTGGCACGGTTGCGCCGGGAGGTCGCCGAACTGAAGCGCGACGCGGGTGATGGCCTGCCCGGTGGGTCTCGATAGGCAGTTGGGCCACAGGTGTGCTGGAGGGAGCGGCGTGCGCGGGTTCGGTGAGCTGGAGTCGGCGATCATGGATGTCATGTGGTCGCGCGACGAGCCCGCCACGGTGCGCGAGGTTCTCGAGGAGCTCCAGCAGCAGCGCGACCTCGCCTACACCACGGTGATGACCGTGATGGGCATCCTGCACGACAAGGGCTGGCTGCGGCGCGAGCGGGCGGGGCGCGCGTGGCGTTACGAGCCCACGATGAGCCGCGAGGCCTACGCGGCCCACCTGATGCGCGAGGCGCTCGCCGAGGACGTCGACGCCGGTGCCGTGTTCACCCACTTCGTCGAGCAAGCCAGCCCGGAAGAGTCGCGTGCCCTGCGGGCAGCGCTGGGTCGCTTCCTGGAAAGGAGCGGCGAGTGACGTCTGCGATCTGTCTCGGCGCTTACGGCCTGCTCGTCGCCGTGGGCGCGCCGCGCCTGCTGCGGCGCAGCGCTCTCGCTGAACGCGCCCCCCGGCTCGGCGTGGCGCTGTGGCTTGGCGCGGCGCTCAGCGTCCTGTTGGCCTGGCTGGCGGCCGCGGCGATGGCGGGTGTGCACGCTCTGGTGGCCTCCGGTGCATGGGAGCCTGTCGCGCGCGACTGCCTGGCCGGGGGACACGCGGCCGCCTGCCTGGGCGCGATCCCGGCCAGCTGGCATGCGGGCAGCGTGGGCGTGCTGTGGGCCGCGGTGGCTGCGGCGGGCTTCGGTGTATTCGGCTACCTGAGCGTGTCGGTGGGCCGTGCGATGCACCAGGTTCGACGGGCGCGCGGCAAGCATGTCGCGGCGGTGCGGGTGGTGGGGCGGCCCGCACCTGCCCTGGGTGAGGACACGATCGTACTGGACACCGGCGACCGTGCCGCGTACTGCGTGGCCGGGCGCCGCGACACCGTCGTGGTCACCACGGGCGCCCTGGAGAGCCTCAGCCAGGCCGAGCTCGCGGCGGTGCTGGCGCACGAGCGCGCTCACCTCACCGGGCGGCACCACCTGCTGCTGTCCCTGATGAAGGCGTTGGGGCGCACCTTTTCGTGGTTGCCGCTCTTCCCGGCGGCCGAACGCGAGGTCGCTCGGCTGTGCGAGATGCGGGCCGACGACGCGGCCGCGCGATCGCACGGCGAGGCCACGCTCGTGGGCGCCCTGCTGGCCATGTCGGAAGGCAAGCAGGGCCGCCACCCTTCGGTGGCGCTCGGGGCGTCCGGGTATGACGTGCTCGCCCGGGCCAACCGGCTACTGGCGCCGTGCGGGACCGGCCCGGAATCACGGCGCGGTGCGCTGCGCAGGCGCATGGTCGCTGTGGCGTGCATGGTGGCAGTGGCAGGCACGACGGTCACGGTCGGAGCCTGCACCGTACTCCCGCTCGCCTGACTTTCGGCTGAGCGAAGGCGTCGACGTGCGGTCGCGGATAGATACTAAGCATATTCGTAGTACGCTGGGGCGCGGTGCGCGGTGGTCGTTCCGGTTCGAGTCGTACCGGGCGCTAACTGGTGCGCGCGGAAGGGCGTGGCATATGAATCCCGAGATACGAGCCTCGGATGCCGACCGCGATCGTGTCGTCGAGCGGCTCCGGCGTCACACCGGTGACGGCAGGCTCACGCTCGACGAGTTCTCCGACCGCACCGGCTGGCAACTCCTGTTCTCGGCCGGGCAGCGCCGCTGCTGTTCGACGCGATGGTCACCACCGCGACGTTCCCGGACGTGCCGCTGCGACTGGACGGTGCCGAGCTTCAGCGGATCACCCCGATCGCCCCGTTGTCTCCCGGGCACGCGCTGTCGGTGGTCATCATCGTCTACCGCGACAGCGTGCACGTCGGCCTTCTCACCGACTCCGCGCTACTCTGCGGTGCCGACCGGCTGGGCGGCATCATCGCCGGTGAGGCGGACACGCTGGACCACCTGTGCGAGGAGGCCGCTCCTCCACGCGCTCGAAGGTGGCCTCGCGTACAGAGCTCGCAGTCTTCATGACGAGAGTGTGAAAGCGGCTGCGAAAGTGTTGCCGCTGTGGCCCGAACAGGGCGATGCTGCGACGATCATCTGCGTGTACGGCGCTGCCGAGGCCATCGCCATCAGCGGCGACTGCACCACGGGATTCTCGTCTGTGTAGTAGCATCGTCCCCGCGAACAGGGGTATGGGGGGTCATCCATGGCAGAGTTCAGTGCGGGCACCGAGCCGTACACCCAGACGTTGGCAGGCGGTGTCGTCGCCTACGTGCAGCCGGACGGGACGTGGTTTCTGAACAACACCGGGATCATCGTCGGTGACGATGCGGTGGCGATGATCGACCACGCGGGCACCGAGCAGCGTGGTCGCGCCCTGATGGACACCGTGGCGCGGCTCGGCGAGGGACGGCCGGTGCGGTCGCTGGTCAACACCCATCACCATGCCGATCACACCTTCGGCAACTACCTGGTGCCGCCGGAGACGGCGATCATCGGACACGAACTGTGCCGCGAAGAGGTCATCGCCACCGGAACCGCTGTGACCGCCTTCTTCGAGGGACCCGAATGGGGCGACATCACTATCCGGCCGCCCGAGGTGACGCTCACCGAGGCGCTGACGATCCACGCCGGAGACACCCGTATCGAGCTGCGGCATTTCGGTACCCCGGCGCACACCACCAACGACGTGGTGGCGCACCTGCCCGAGCACGGCATCGCATTCTGCGGTGACCTGCTCTTCTCCGGGGGGACCCCGTTCGCCGTGCAGGGCAGCATCAGCGGCTGGCTCGCGACGTTGGACGACCTCGCCCGGCTGGACGCCCCCGTGCTGGTTCCCGGGCATGGCCCGGTCGGCGGTCCCGAGCGGATCGACGAGGTGCGGCGCTACCTCGAGTTCGTCGCCGAAGCCGCCGCTGATGCTTACGAACGTGGGTTGACCCCGCTCGAAGCGGCCAGGGAGCTCGATCTGGCGGAGTTCGCCGCCCTGGCCGATGCGGAACGTATCGTGGGCAACCTGCATCGCGCGTACGCGGAGATCGACGATCCCGACCATCCCGGCAAGCCGCTGCCGTTGCCCGAGATCGTCGGCGACATGCGTGCCTACCTCGGCGGCCCGCTACGCTCGAAAGCCTGACTCCCAGCAGGCGAGACAGCACGTGCACTCGTTGTGCGTGAGGGTGAGCCCGTTCGGTCCTGCCGGTTCGGCTGAACGGTTGATGTCCACATAGTCCGTTCCGGGCACGCTAGGCCGGTCGGTCGGTTGTGGCATTGACATGCCGCTGCTGCGGAGCAGTCTGGTTCGATGCGCGCCACTGGTGAGCCGAAGGACTCCTCGGGTACCGCATATGTACCGAAGGAGTCGTTCGGCTCGGTCGGGGCCAGGCACGCGCGGTCGTTCTCATCCCTCTCACAAGGACAAGGATGGCGAGCCATGCAAAGACGGTTACGCTTCGTGCTGTTGTCCCTGTGCTCGGTCGGGCTCCTCGTGCTCTCGGCGATGCCAGCCGCCGCGGGCCACTCCGACGACGAGCACAGCCAGAACATGGGGCTGATGTCCAACACCCCGAGATCCAGTGAGCAGGTGCAGTCTGACCTCGCTTTCCAGGGCAACCTCGCCTTCGCCGGTAACTACAACGGCTTCCGGGTGATGGACGTATCCTCGCCCGCCAACCCGAGGGTGCTCGCAGATGTCTGGTGCCCCGGGCCGCAGAACGACATCTCGGTCTGGAACGACGTGATCATCCTGTCGGTCGACACCGTGATGGCCTCCGACGAGTGCGGCGCGGAACCACTCGAGGACCGCACCGACCCCTCCGGCTGGGAGGGCCTGCGGATCTTCACCCTCGACGAGGTGCTCGCCGCTCCCGCCGACGAGGACGGTTTCGTGCACCCCCAGCCGGTCAGCACCGTCTACACCGACTGCGGCTCACACACCCACACCGGTGTGCCCGACGGTGACCGCGTGCTCGCCTACGTCTCGAGCTACCCGGCGCGGTCCGGGCCGACGTGCGGGCCGGAGAACGCCGAGGAGTTCGGCTATGACCCGCTGCACTCCCAGATCTCCATCGTGGAGGTGCCGCTGCACCAGCCGGAGAACGCCGAGCTGCTCAAGACCGTGCCGATCGACGTCCCCACCTGGGACTTGCTCGAACAGTTCGGGTTCAACCCGATGCAGGGCTGCCACGACCTGCAGGCCGATATGCAGACCATGCTCATGGCGGCAGCGTGCAGCAGCGTCGGCCAGGTCTGGGACATCTCGGATCCGGAGAACCCGGACACGCTGAACCCGTTGTGGGAGGTCAACGAGCCCGAGGTGGAGTTCTACCACTCAGCGCTGTTCAGTGAGGACCGTGATGTCGTCGTATTCGGCGACGAATCGATCCTGCAGACCTGCGACGACGGCTCGGGCAGTGGGCAGCTGTGGTACTACGACCGGCGGACCGGCGAGTTCCTGAGCTCGTTCCAGATCGACGACGAGATCGGCATGTACTGCTCGGCGCACCTGTTCAACAACATCCCGACCCACAAGGGCCGGTACATGGTGGCCTCCTGGTACAACGGCGGTGTCCGGGTGATCGACTACAACGACCCCACCAACCCGACCCAGATCGGGTTCTACCGTCCGGCACCGACCGACGATCCGGTGCGCGACGAGCCGGTCGGCCACTGGGCAGCGTACTGGTACAACGGCTGGATCTATGCCAACGACATGGATCGTGGCTTCGATATCTTCCGGCTCAGCGATCCCGCGAGGGCAGGCGCCACGAAACTGCCCCGCCTCAACCCGCAGACCCAGGAGAACTGACAGCGGAACGCACTGATCGCGAGCGGCCCCGTCTCCGGCCCCGTCGCCGACGCCGTGCGGGTGCGGGCGACGGGGCCGGTCGCGATCCCACAAGAGATACCGACCGGTCGGTTACTCCGATTGGAGCTATCCCTGAGGGTCACGCTGTGATGGGATGCCCGGCATGCGTCGCTTGCCTCGCCTCTCCGCTGCCGTGCTCGCCGGGTTACTCGCGGCCGGTCTCGCCGCCCCCGTCGCCACAGCCGAGGACGGCGCCGCAGGGCCGCAAGCGGGACCGGAGGCCTCGGCTGCGGAACCCCCTGAGGTCGCTCCCGACGTCGCCGACTCCCTTCCCGCCGTGGACAGCGGCGCCCTGCCGGGACCGGAGGTGCTCTACGACGAGGCCCCCGAGGCGCCGCAGCTGGAGAACCGGGATGCGCGTTTCGCGGCCGAACCGTTGCTGGTGGCGGGCACGGAAGCGTACGTGGACGGCGAGTACCTCTACCAGGACCACATCTTCGATGATTACGGCGCCGACACCGACGGCACCGGCGCGGACGGGTCCTCGGCCAGGCACGGCAACTTCGACTACCCCACCAACGAGGAACGCTACGCGGGCAACGCCGCCGACCTGGTGGAGTTCCGGGTCGCTCCGGGCACCGACGAGGTCGCCTACCGCATCACCCTGAACACCCTGCTCGAGCCCGACTCGACGATCGTGGCGATCGCGTTCGACACCGACGGCGACGAGACCACCGGCAGCGACACGCTGCCCCGCGACCCCGGCGCGCCGTTTCCCGGCACCGACGAGGTGATCACCACGTGGGGCACCGACGCCGAGCACACCCGCTTCGGCGCTGACGGCGCCGAGCAGGCCACCATCCCCGTCGAGGTCGACACCGACGTCGAGGCCGCCCAGCTGACCGTCACCGTGCCGCGCGAGGTGTCCGATCCCTCCGGCAGCTGGCGGGCTACGGTCGCCACCGGCCTGCACGATCCCGACACCGGCGGCTGGCTGCGCCCCCAACACAGCGCCGACGAGAACACCCCGGGCGGGGCAGGCCCGGTGAACCCGGAACCGTCCGGCATCGTCAACCTGGCGTTCCGCTTCGACGAACCGGTCGTGGAGCGCAGCACCCCGCCGGACACGGCGCAGGCCGAGGCGCTGCGGGAGAACAAGCCCACCCGGTTCGCCCACGAGCTCGACTTCGACGCGCTGGCCGCCGGGGACAACCGGTCCACCGTGCCCGAGCACGGCACCATGGTGCGGATCTTCCCCAGCCGCCTGGACGTGGGCCAGGGGCAGCGGCTCGACGACAGTCCGCCCAGCGCCGACCAGGACTCGGGCACGTTCCCGGCCTACCGCAGCCAGTTGCAGCCCTATTCGCTGTACGTGCCGAGCAGCGAGGCGCCGCACGGGTTCACCCTGAACATGCACTCGCTGGGGCAGCGCCATTGGCAGTACAACGGTTCGGCAGGCACCCGGCAGCTCGGCGAGGACCGCGACCATGTCGTCGCCACACCGCTCGCGCGCGGCACCGACGGCTGGTACCAGCACGAGGCCGCCTACGACGTGTTCGAGGTGTGGAACGACGTCGCGCGCCATCACGACCTCGACCCGGAGCGGGCGGCCAGCGCGGGCTACTCCATGGGCGGCTACGGCACCTACCGGCTGGCCACCCGGTTCCCCGACCTGTTCGGCGCGGCGTTTACCACGGTCGCACCGCCCGGGGAAGGGATCTGGGTTCCGCCAGCGCCGCCCAGTGGTGGCGCCGAGACGCTGACGAACACCTGGCTGGCCAATGCCCGCAACGTGCCGTTCCTCAACGTCGTGGCCACCGCCGACCAGCTCGTGCCCATCGTCGGACCACGGGCGCAGAACCTCGGCGCGCCCGAACTGGGCATCGACGGGTTCGACCAGTTCGGTTACCGGTTCAGCTTCGTCAACTACGCCGCCGACCACCTCACGCTGGCCGCGCTCGACTACGACATCCCGATGGCCACCGGGTTCCTCGGCGACGCGGAGGTCGACCGCGATCCACCGCGCGTGACGTTCGTGGCGGTTCCCGCCGCCGACGACGCCGAGCTCGGCCTGGTCGCCGATCACGCCTACTGGGTCTCGGAAGTCACCGTCGCCGACGACGCCGACGGCGAGGTCGCCGCCGGGACGGTCGACGTGACCAGCCGGGGATTCGGGGTCGGTGAGCCGGAGACGGTGCGTGAGCACGACGCGGGTGTGGAGCCGCTGCCGTACACTGCGATCGGGCGTTCCTGGCAGGAACGCCCGGAGATCGAGGTGGCGAACCGGCTGGACGTGACGTTGACGGACGTGGTGGCCGCGACCATCGATGTCGACCGGGCCCGGCTTGATCCGGAGGTGATCCTGACGGTGCCGGTCGAGGCAGCCGACGACGGGGAGCTGCTGCTCGACGGGCGATTCCCGCAGGGCACCCGCATCCTGCGCGACGGCCACCGGGTCGGTATGGCGGGCCGGGACGGTGCCACGCTGCCCGTCGTCGCGGGGGAGTCGGAGTTCGTGCTCGTGCCGCCGACGGAAGCGAGCCGGTGGGCCCGCTGACCTGCGACGGCCTGACGGTGTCGGGGTGTGCGGGTAGCCTGACCACGTGGTAGAAGCGTTTCACCCTGCCGTGCGCATGTGGTTCGAGCGGCGGTTCCCTGCGGGCCCGACCGCCCCGCAGGAGGCAGGCTGGCGCGCGATCGCGGACGGGGCGGATACCCTCATCGCCGCGCCGACCGGCACGGGAAAGACCCTCGCGGCCTTCCTGGTGCAGATCGATCGCCTGTACCGGGCCCATGAGCAGGGCGGCCTGCCCGACGGTACGCAGGTCGTGTACGTCTCTCCGTTGAAGGCGCTCGCCGTCGACATCCGGAACAACCTGGAAGAACCCCTGCGCGAGATCGCGGATGTCGCTACCGAGCTCGGCCTGGCCGCGCCGGACATCCGGGTCGCGGCACGCACCGGTGACACCGCCTCGTCCGAGCGCGCGGCGATGCTCCGGCACCCGCCGCACATCCTCGTCACCACGCCGGAGTCGCTCTACCTGCTCGTCACCTCAGAACGCAGCAGGCGGATGCTCGCGGAGACCCGCTCGGTGATCGTCGACGAGATCTACGCGGTCGCGGGCAACAAGCGCGGATCCCACCTGGCGTTGACCCTCGAACGGCTCTCGCACATCGCCCGCTCGCCGGAGGGCGAGGACGGTCCCCAGCGTGTGGGACTGTCGGCCACCCAACGCCCCATCGACGTGGTGGCCCGGCTCCTCGTCGGCGCGGGCCCGCGCCGCAGCCGCCAGGACGGTTCACCTCGGTGCGAGATCGTGGACGTCGGTCACCAGCGGCAACTCGACCTCACGCTGGAGCTGCCCGACGACGAGCTGGGCGCGGTGGCCTCCGCCGAGCAGATGGACCAGATCCTCGACCGCATCGCCGCTCACGTGGCCGAGCACCGCACCACCCTGGTGTTCGTCAACACCCGCAGGATGGCCGAGCGGGTGGCGCACCAGCTCGCCGAGCGGCTCGGCGACGACGCGGTCGCCGCGCATCACGGCAGCCTGTCCAAGGATCGCCGCCAGCGTGTGGAGGCACGGCTACGCGCAGGCGACCTGCGGGCGCTCGTGGCGACCGCATCGCTGGAGCTCGGCATCGACATCGGCCCGGTGGAGCTGGTGTGCCAGCTCGGTTCACCGCGTAGCCTGGCCACCTTCCTGCAGCGGGTCGGCCGCTCCAACCACGCCAGCGACGGTGTGCCGAAGGGTGTGCTGTACCCGACGACGCGTGACGAGCTTGTGGAAAGTGCCGCGCTGCTACGGGGCGTGCGGCAGGGACGGCTGGATGCGATCCTCGTCCCGCGAGCACCGCTGGACATCCTCGCCCAGCAGATCGTCGCCGAATGCGCGGCGGAGGAATGGTCGGAGGACGGCCTGTTCGCGCTGGTGCGGCGGGCTTCACCCTTCGCAGAACTGTCCAGACAGGACTATGATTCCGTCCTGGATCTGGTGTCCGAGGGAATCCGCACCGGGCGCGGCAAGAGGGCCGCCTACCTGCACCGGGACGAGGTCAACGGCAGGCTGCGCGCACGCCGCGGAGCACGGATGGCCGCGCTGACCTCGGGCGGGGCGATTCCCGAGTCCGGCGACTACCGGGTAGTCGCCGATCCCGACGGCACCGTCGTCGGCACGGTCAACGAGGACTGGGCTGTGGAGAGCATGGCAGGCGATGTGTTCCTCCTCGGCTCCACCTCCTGGCGGATCCGCCGCGTCGAACCAGGCACCGTTCGGGTGGTCGACGCGCAGGGCGCAGCGCCGTCGGTGCCGTTCTGGCTCGGCGAGGCCCCTGGACGCACGGCCGAACTGTCCGATGAGGTCTCACGGATCCGTTCCGAGGTCGCATCCCGGCTGGACAGCGGCAGCCACGAAGCTGCCTGCCGATGGCTGCGTGAGGAATGTGGCATTGGTGTGGACGCGGCAGAGACCATCGTGCACTACCTCGCCGCCGCCTATGCCTCCCTCGGCACACTGCCCACAACGGACACGATCGTTTTGGAGCGCTTCTTCGATGACAGCGGCGGGATGCAGCTGGTTGGGCACGCACCGTTCGGCGCACGGCTCAACCGTGCCTTCGGACTGGCACTGCGCAAGCGATTCTGCGTGAACTTCGATTTCGAGTTGCAGGCGGCCGCGAGCGACAACGCGATCCTGCTCTCGCTCGGGCTGGAGCACAGCTTCCCGCTCGAGGATGTGCCGGGGTTCCTCGCCTCGGCGACGGTCGAGGACGTGGTGCGGCAGGCCGTGCTCACCGCGCCGATGTTCGCCGTGCGCTGGCGGTGGAACCTGAACCGCTCACTGGCCGTGCCCCGCATGCGCGGAGGAAAGAAGAACCCTCCGCCGATCCAGCGGATGGAAGCCGACGATGTGATGGCCGCGGTGTTCCCCACGCTCGCTGCGTGCCAGGAAAACGTCGCACCCGGCCCCATGGAGATCCCGGACCAGCCACTCGTCCGGCAGACCGTTTACGACTGCTTGCACGAGACGATGGACGTGGATGGGTTGGCCGAGCTGGTCAGCGGGGTCGAGTCGGGTCGTATCCGGGTGGTTGTCCGCGACACCACCGAGCCCTCGGTGCTGGCGCACGAGATCCTCAACGGCCAGCCGTTCACGTTCCTCGACGACGCGCCGCTCGAAGAGCGCCGCAGCCGCGCCGTTCCGCTACCGCGCGGCCTGCCGGTCGAGCCCGGCGACCTCGCCACGTTGGATGCCGACGCCGTCGAGCGGGTACGCGACGAGGTGCGTGCCGACCCGGCCGGTCCCGACGAACTGCACGACCTGCTGATGACGGTGCTCGGGCTGCCTCCCGAACCGGCGTGGAGTTCCTGGTTCGACGAGCTCGTGAACCAACGCCGGGCGACCATTGTGGATACCGGCGAGTTCCAGCTGTGGACCGCAGTGGAGCGGAGGGCGACGCTCGAGGTCCTGTTCCCGGATGCCCGCGTCGATCCCGATCTGCACGCGACACGGTCGGCGGTGTCCCTCGAGCGCGACTCCGCCGCCGCGGAGATGCTGCGCGGCCACCTTGACTACCGCGGCCCCACCACGGTCGGAGAACTGAGTGCCGTCACCGGGCTGGCCACCGCGGTGGTCGCGGTCGGGCTGGCGCGGCTGGAAGCAGAAGGGTTCGCCTTCCGGGGCCACTTCACCTCGCCGGACGGCCCTGAGGAGTTCTGCGCCAGGAGGGTGCTGGCCAGGGCGCACGCCTACACCCGCAGGCGACTGCGGCACGAGATCGCTCCGGTCACCGCGCAGGAGTTCATGCGCTTCCTGCTGCGCTGGCAGCATGTCGCGCCAGGGGCGCGGCGGGAAGGCAAGCTCGGCGTGCTCGCCGTTGTCGGGCAGCTGCAAGGCTACGAGCTCGCCGCAGGCGCATGGGAGGAGGTCCTGGCCGCTCGGGTCGAGGGTTACCGGCCGGACTGGCTCGACGCGCTGTGCCTGTCCGGGGAGATCGCCTGGGGGCGCCTGTCGCCGCGTGGGCAGGCCGCGGAACAGGCACCCCGCCGTAGCGGCATGACCCCGTCCAAGGCGACACCCATCACCCTGGCGGTGCGTGACGACCTGGCCTGGCTGTTGCAAGCCGCGCGGGGTGAACGTGGACCGGCCGCACCCGGACCTGGGCGTACCAGGGACGTGGTCGACGCGCTCGGCAGGCACGGCGCGCTGTTCCCCGCGCAGCTCGCCTCGCTCACCGGGCGGCTTCCCAGCGAAGTCGACGAAGCCTTGTGGGACGGCCTCGCCAGGGGTCTGGTGACCGCTGACGGGTTCAGTGCCCTGCGCGCGCTGCTGTCGCCGATGCGAACGGCACGGCCGCGCGGCCGCAAGGGACTGCGTCGCGGCGGGTACGCCGCTACCGCCCGCTCGACGGGGCGGTGGTCCCTCATGCCGGACGCGGTCGCCACCGATGACCAGGACGAGCTGGCCGAGGCGGTCGCCGAGCAGCTGCTCGCCCGGTGGGGTGTGGTTGTCCGCGACGTGCTGGCCCGCGACACCGTGGGCGTGCCATGGCGCGAGGTGCTGTGGGCGCTGCGGCGTATGGAGGCCCGCGGCACGGTTCGCGGGGGACGGTTCGTCAGCGGTTTCACCGGCGAGCAGTTCGCCACCCCGGAAGCGGCTGACCTGCTGCGCACGATGCGCAAGGAGCCGCGCGGCGGCGAGACCGTGCGGCTGCCTGCCGCCGATCCGCTCAACCTGACCGGCATCGTGCTGCCGGGGCCTCGGGTGCCGGCGGTTCCGAGGGAGTCGATCACCTACGTGGACGGCGTACCGCCCGAGAACGGCGCGTCCGAGGCGGCTCCCGGCGCGTCATGACGCGTGCGAAGGGCACATAGCGATGCCGGACCAGGGGAGCGGGCCGTGCCGGCTGGCGGCCGCGACGGCGTCGCGGCGGTTGTGGCTCTCGGCCGGATGCAGCGAGGGTGAATCAGCCAGCGGTGGCTTCGCGGTACGTGCTCGGCGCGTCGTTGACGGTCTTGGTGAGGTCGTGGCCGCGCCCCGATCAACCCCCGCGTACAGCTTGACGCGCAGTGCTTCGCTGGGCAGTGTCTCCACCGAACCCGTACCCGCCGCTGCGTTGAGTTCCTAACCCGCGCCATGGTGGATGCATAGCGGCTTATCGCGCCATAGGTGATTCCACGGCGGCTCGTACACGGAGCTCCGAGCCGTATCCCCGCTGGCCAGAAGGGCGCCCTCGGCAGGACTCGAACCTGCGACCTACCGCTTAGGAGGCGGTTGCTCTATCCGCTGAGCTACGAGGGCTTGCGTGCCCTGCCAGGGTAGCCGGTGTCGGTGTAACGCTGACACATGGGATCGAAAGTAGGGAATTAAGCCCGTACGGTTCCGGATTGCACAACCTCTACTAGACGGTAACCTCCTGGGCATCAGCCAGCGGCGATCCCGCGTAGCTTTCCGGAGGCACAAGTGATCAAAGTAGTGTATGCCGATGACGAGGAGCTCGTCCGCTCCGGGCTGCGTGCCATGCTGTCCGGAGCCAGCGATGTCACGGTGGTCGGCGAGGCGTGTGATGGGCCGAGTGCGGTGGATGTGGTGTTGCGGCGGCGCCCCGACGTGGTGCTGCTGGACATCAAGATGAGCACCGACGACGATGGAATCGAGGCGCTGGCGGACATCGTCGCAGCGCCGAACCCGCCGAACGTCGCGATGCTGACCACCTTCGACGTCGATCAGTACGTCAGCCGAGCCCTGCACCACGGGGCGAACGGTTTCCTGCTCAAGGACATCAAACCGGCATCGCTTGTGCAGGCCCTGCGGGACTTGGCGAACGGCGGGGCCGTGATCGATCCCGGCGTGGCGGCGCGCATGCTGCGGGCGCAGCGGGAGGGGCAACGCGCGGCCGAACCCGCGCGCGAGCTGCTTGACTCGCTGTCGGAGCGGGAACGCGAGGTCGTCACGCTGATCGCGCAGGGTCTTTCCAACTCCGAGATCGGGGCGACCCTGTTCCTGTCCGAAGCGACCGTGAAGGGCTACGTTTCTTCGGTGCTTGCCAAGATCGGCGCCGCCAACCGGGTGCAGGCAGCGCTGCTCGCCTACCGCAGCGGCTGGGTGGGGTAAGGCTCGGGGCAACGCTGGGGTCGGTGCGGCGACACCTCTCAGGCAGTACTCAGCCTGGCGCGCAACACTGTGTGTATGCGGATTCTCGTTGTCGACGACGACCGGGCTGTCCGCGAGTCGCTGCGGCGCTCGCTGGAGTTCAACGGTTACACCGTCGAACTGGCCTCCGACGGCACCCAGGCGCTGGACGCCATCATCGCGAACCGGCCGGACGCGATGGTGCTCGACGTGATGATGCCGCGGCTGGACGGCCTGGAAGTCGCTCGTAAGCTG
The DNA here is from genome assembly GCF_033042135.1 of Haloechinothrix sp. LS1_15. Classification (NCBI taxonomy): domain Bacteria; kingdom Bacillati; phylum Actinomycetota; class Actinomycetes; order Pseudonocardiales; family Pseudonocardiaceae; genus Haloechinothrix; species Haloechinothrix sp. LS1_15. Next base: position 105,783 of record NZ_WBXM01000013.1, read on the forward strand.
CGCAGCGCCGGTGACGACCTGCCGATTCTGGTGCTGACCGCACGCGACACGGTGTCCGACCGGGTCTCGGGACTGGACGCGGGCGCCGATGACTACCTGCCCAAACCCTTCGCGCTGGAGGAGCTGCTGGCGCGGCTTCGCGCGCTGCTGCGCAGGGTCAGTGCCGAGGCGGCGGCGAGCGAGGAGAACGCGCCGTCGCTGCGGTTCGCCGACCTCGCCCTCGACCCTGCTACCAGGGAGGTCAGCAGGGGCGAGCGGGCGATCAGCCTGACCCGCACCGAGTTCGCCCTGCTGGAACTGCTGATGCTCAACCCGAAACGGGTACTGTCCCGTACCCGGATTCTCGAGGAGGTGTGGGGTTACGACTTTCCCACCTCGGGCAACGCTCTTGAGGTGTATATCGGCTACCTGCGGCGCAAGACCGAGGCAGGCGGGGAGCCGCGCTTGATCCACACTGTGCGTGGGGTCGGCTACGTGCTGCGGGAGACTCCGCCATGAACCAACCGGCACATGCCGGTGGTCACGCGCCCCCGAGCGGCGTGCCCACCGCGCAAGCGCCCAAGCGCTGGTCGCTGCGTTCCCGCGTGGCGATGTTGGCGGCCCTCTGCGTGGCCGGTGCGGTCGCGCTGGTCTCGATCGGGGCCTATGTCACGGTGCGCGGCAACCTCTACGATCAGGTAGATAGCGCCTTGGTCGCGCGCGCGAGCAGTGTGCTCAACGACCGCAAGGTGATGGAGACCGGCGGCGAGCAGATTCCCGGCTACCTGTTCCAGCTCGCCGACGTGCGATTCGATCTCGTCGACGCGCGTGGTGACTCGCTGCTGCGCCACCCAGGGGGCAGGCCGCCGGTGGACGTGCCGGAGATCAGCGTGGCGGCGGGGGCCTCGTCCCAGTCCATCCGCACCGACGGCGGCAGCGACATGCGGGTGCTCAGCGTGCCGTACGAGTACGCCGACGGGGTGGCATTGGTGGTGGCCCAGTCGCTCGACGACACCCGCCGCAGCCTCGGCGCGTTGGCCGTGGTGCTGTTCGTAATCGGCGGCTCCGGCATCGTCGTCGCGGCGCTGGCAGGCACGGCCGTGGCGCGTGGCGGACTGCGACCGGTGGAGCGGCTGACGGCGGCGACCGAGCGGGTGGCCAACACGGGGGATCTGCGCCCGATCCCGGTCTCCGGTGACGACGAGCTGGCGCGCCTGACCCACAGCTTCAACACTATGCTCGCCGCGGTTGCCGATGCGCAGCAGCGACAACGCCAGCTCGTCGCCGATGCGGGCCACGAGCTGCGCACACCGTTGACGTCGTTACGGACGAACCTGGAGCTGCTGCTCGCGGCGGGTAGATCCGACGCCCCCGAACTGGCCGAGCAGGACAGGGAGGAGATCGAGAACGACATCCGGGCGCAACTCGACGAGCTGACCCAGCTGATCGGTGACCTGTCCTTGCTCGCGCGAGCCGACAATCCCCATGCCGTCCAGGAGCGGGTCGACCTGGTCGAGGTGGTCGAGCGGGCGCTGGATCGGGCCCGCAGGCGCGCAGGGGATACCCGGTTCGACGTGACGTTGCAGCCGTGGATCCTGGCGGGTGACCCCAATGTGCTGGAGCGAGCTGTGCTCAACCTGCTGGACAATGCCGTGAAGTTCTCCTCGGAGGGCGGCACGGTGCGGGTCCGGCTGCAAGCCGTCGGCGACGGCAGCGCCGTGTTGCAGGTCGCCGACTCCGGCCCGGGAATCGCGCAGGCTGATCTGCCGCACGTGTTCGACCGCTTCTATCGATCCTCGGAGGCGCGTGCCCTTCCCGGGTCAGGGCTGGGACTGGCGATCGTGAAGCAAGCGGCCGAGCGTCACGGCGGTGCGGTGTGGGCCGCCAACGCACCGGAAGGTGGAGCGGTGTTCAGCCTTCGCGTTCCCGGCGCGCCAGGAGGGTGAGGCGGTGTCCGGACCGGACATCCGTGTCGGTGCTCGGCGTCCACCGGGGCACGCGCTACCCAGCGGGTGTGTGATCATCGCGAGGAAGCGGGACACTGGGGAGAGACAACATCGGTTCACGGTGAGCGCACAGGTCCGACTCAGCGGGCTCTCAGGCCCGGCGTGCAGGGTGGTGACATGAACGAGAACGATCGGGACGCGCGCGGCGGCGAGGAGGGCCGTGAGCAGGCGTGGCCGTACGGGGAGAGCACCGACACCCCAGGCCGCACCGGCTCCTCGGCCGGAGCCGGGCCTCCCAACCCCTGGTCACGTCAGGCGTACGAGGCTCGCGAGGCTGAGCAGCAGCATGTTCCTTTCGGATACGGCTATCAGGCGTACGGCGGTGTGCAGCCCATGCCCGCGGCACAGGGGCAGGGCGCCTACGGCATGCCGGGTGGCTACTACCCGTCGGCCGCCGGTGGCGGTGACCAACGCCGTTACAGCAGGGCACTGCTGGTGGTGGTGACGGCGCTGGCGCTGGTCGCCGGTGGTGCCGCTGGCGCGGTCGGGGGGATCGTCACGGCGGGAGGTGACGGGGTAACGGGCGGCACCAGCTCGCTGAACCAGCCTCCGCCTGCCGAACGCACCGGTGACGCGCCGGAGGGCTCAGTGGAAGCCGTGGCGCAAGAGGTCTCGCCGAGCGTGGTGCAGTTGCAGGTCGCCGGTGGTGGTCGTGCCGGGGAAGGCTCCGGGTTCGTCATCAGCGACGACGGCTACATCATGACCAACAGTCACGTGGTGGCTCCCGGTGGCGACGAGGCCAGGATCCGGGTGCACTTCCACGACGGTAGCCAGGCCACGGCGACCCTGGTAGGCCACGACCCGACCACGGACATCGCGGTGATCAGGGCTCGCGGCGTCGGCAACCTCACGCCGGTCGAGCTGGGGCGGTCGGATGACCTCAACGTCGGGCAGGACGTGGTGGCGATCGGTTCGCCGTTCGCGCTGTCCGGCACCGTGACCTCGGGCATCATCAGCGCACTCGACCGGCCGGTGCGTGCGGGCGGCGCCGAGGGTGACCAGGAGACCGTGATGAACGCGATCCAGACGGACGCGGCGATCAATCCCGGCAACTCCGGCGGCCCGCTCGCGGACATGTCGGGACGCGTGATCGGCATCAATTCCGCGATCTACAGCCCCGGCCAGGCCTTCGGCGGGACGCAGGGCAACGTCGGCATCGGTTTCGCGATCCCGATCGACCAGGCGCGGCGCATCGCCGAGGAGATCATCGACACCGGCCAGGCCACGCAGACCTTCATCGGGGCCATGGTGAGCAACGCGCGGGACGGCGGTGCCACTATCGAGGAGGTCATGCCGGATTCGCCAGCCGAGGAAGCCGGGTTGAACGAGGGCGATGTCATCACCAGGATCGACGACCGGCCGGTCGCCGACGCCGACGCTCTCGTGGCGGAGATCCGCACGCGCGCGCCAGGCGACACGGTCAGCATGACCGTGGGCGACGACACCACCATCGAGGTCACACTGGGCGGTCAGCCCGCGGAAGGGGAGTAACGCATGCTGTACGACACCGGTGTGGAGCAACGCACCGAGCCGATGTCCGATCGAGTCGCTACGGTAGGCGCCATGGAACGTAGCGCCCAGCGTCTCGGTCGTGCCCTCGTGGTCGTGGTCGACGACCGGATCGCCCACGGTGAGCGGGATGACAACCTTGGCCCCCTTGTCACCGAACTGCTGGAAGAGGGCGGCTTCATCGTCGACGGGACGGTGACCGTGCACGCCGAGACCGTCGCGATCCGCAACGCGCTCAACACCGCCGTGATCGGCGGCGCGGACCTGGTGGTCACGGTCGGCGGAACCGGCGTTTCGCCACGAGACGTGACACCGGATGCCACCGAGAGCGTGCTTGACCGGCCGATCCCGGGTATCGGTGAGGCGTTGCGCTCGTCCGGCCTGGCGGCGGGTGCGGTGGATGCGGGAATCTCGCGCGGGCTGGCCGGCGTGTCCGGCAGCACGCTGGTCGTCAACCTGGCCGGGTCCCGCGCGGCGGTCCGCGACGGCATGGCGACGCTGTCGGCGATGGTGCCGCACGTGATCGAGGAGCTGGCCGGGCGCGTGCAGGAGAACTGAGGTCACGGCTTTCCCTGGCGCGGGCCGGTGCGCGCATCGGCCCGCATCAGCTCGCGCGCTGTCGGAGCAGGTCGCGGATCTCGGTGAGCAGTTCCGCCTCGCTCGGCTCGGCGGGCTCGTCCTGCCGTGCGGCGGCCTTGCGCTGCTGCACTCGCTGCATCGGCACCACCACGAGGAAGTACACCACCGCGGCCACGATCAGCAGGTTGACGGCCGCGTTGAGCACCGCCCCGAAGTCGACGAAGGTCTCCGGATTGTCCGCCAGGATGCGGAAACCCAGACCTTCGACGGCGTCCTCGCCGCCCATGGCGGTGATCAGGGGCTGGATCAAGCTGTCGGTGAACGAGGTGACGACGGCGGTGAACGCCGTGCCGATCACCACGGCGACGGCGAGATCCACTACGTTTCCGCGCATCAGGAACTCTTTGAACCCGCTCAACACGGTCTGACCTCCCACATGTGCGACGCCGGTCGGGTGGTTGCCCGACGTAGGCGCTGTCCGGCTCGCTGGCCAGCACCAGCCAGCACCAGCCAGCACCAGCCAGCACCAACCAGCACTGACTGGTACCGACGTGCGTTAACGCAGCGTAACCGTGATGGGGTGCTGCAGCGACACGGCAGCGACGTCGGGCGCGATGTCCTCGTCGAGCGCCAGCAGTACGAGGGGTCCGGACGCCCCAGGGGTAGCGACGGGGCCGGTGGGCTCCTGCTCGCCGCTTGTGATGGTCAGTACTGTCGCGTCCTGTGCGATCGCCTCGCCAGCCTGTTCGGCGGTGTCCAGCGCGACGACGTCGACCGTGGCGCCGGGATGGAGCAGGTCGGTGATCGCGCCGTCCGGTAACCGCAGCGGGACGGCGACCGTGCCGGGCCTGCCTGCGAGGGTGCCACCGGAGCGGCCGACGAGGCGCGCGTCGGTCAGTGGTTCGCCTGCGCGGGCGGCACTGGTGAGCACGCGGCCGGTGGCGTCATCGGGGGAGTCCAGCGCACCCGCCGGCGCCACGCGTTCGGGCACCTGCGCGACGCGCACGTCGGCACGGGCCAGTAGCTGACCCGCTTCCAGGTCGTCGGCGGTGATCAGCACCGGTGCGGAGGGTTCCGGTTCGGCCTCGCCGGGGACGAGCGCCAGGCCCCCTGCGAGCGCGAACAGCAGTACGGCCAGTACACGGCGGAGTAGCACGCTGCGTGGCAGGCCGGTGACGAGCACGCGGCGCCGGAGCCTGCGCCAGCGCCCGCTGGCGCAGGGATCGTGTGCGGCGTAGGGCATGGCTGGTGGTCGCTTCCTGCCTCGGATCTGTCGTACCGGATGGATCCGGTGTCGACGACCGACGGTAGGAAGGGTCACCGGCGGGTGACAGGGCCAGCGCTCACCGTTGTGGACAACGGCCCGGTTGTGGACACCCCGTGTCTACGGGGAACTCGGGCCGGGGTGCCTCCGGCAGGTCAGCAGCCGATCAGGACGACGTGGCTGCCGCGGTGGCGCTGGAGGAGTTCGTCGTGGAGCCGTTGGAGCTGCCGTTGCTGCTGGAGGAGCCGGAGGAGCCAGACGAGTCGGAGGTTCCCGACGACCCGGACGAACCGTTGCTCGACCCGTTGGTGGAACCGTTGCTGGAGGTCTCGGACTTTTCCGAGGACGTGGCCGACGTCGAGCTCCCGGACGAGCCGGAGCGGGAGTCGTTGCGATAGAAACCGCTTCCCTTGAAGATCACCCCGACCGAGCCGAACAGCTTCCGCAAGGTCCCCGAGCATTCCGGGCAGTCCGTCAGGCTCGGCTCGGAGAACGACTGTACGGTCTCGAACTGGTGGTCACACGCCTTGCAAGCGTACTGGTATGTGGGCACGTGCGCTCCTGTCGTGCTCGATGGCCCGCTGACGCGGCCAGCCTGTCCACAAGCTTTAGCACTCACGACGTCAGAGTGCTAAATCCATGATGCGGGATCCCGCGCGCGGGCGCAATCAGGGATTGGTCACACCGCTAGCCCTGTCTCCTGGTCGCGTGCCCCCGGCTGGCAGCCGGACATGTCCGTATCCGGGCGTCAGTGCGCCGGTCATCCGGACGTCGTGCGGCTCGGTGGGAAGCTCGTCGACCAGCTCCGTGTCGCGCACCACGGCGATGAGCTCGGTCTCCGGCGCGGCCAGCGGAAGTGACCGGTCGTAGTAACCGCCGCCCTTGCCGAGGCGGACTCCCGAGCGGTCCACCGCGAGCGCGGGCACGAGCACCACCTCGGCACGGCTGATCGCGGCGCTGCCGAGCGTGTCGGCAGCGGGCTCCTTGAGGCCGCTGATCGGCCCGTCTCGCAGCGAGGAGGGGCCGGTGTACGGCGCCCAGTCCAGCGGGCCGGCACGTTCCGGGATGACCGGCAGCAACACCTGGACGTGCACGCTGAGCAATGCGTCGAGCAGCGCCAGCGAACCGGGCTCCGACCCGAAGGGCACGTAGCCGCACACCGTGTGCGCGGCACCGGCGATGTCGGGTGAGCACACCGCTTTCGTCAGCGCCTCGGCCTCGGCGGTCCGGGTGTCCGGCGGCACCTTGTCACGCTGGTCGCGTACGAGCGCGCGCCACTGGGACTTGTCCCTGGCGTTGTCTCGGAGGTCGCCGCCGTGCGCGGGCGCACCCGGGGCGCCGGGGTAACCGCCTACTGGACTCTCGGCTGAATTGTCGGCTGAACTCACGTGGTCAGGTTAGGCTTTCAGGTTATGACGGGCCAACGCACCGACCGTACGACGAGCGAACACACCATCCGGACCGCCATCGTGCCTGCCGCCGGGCTCGGCACCCGCTTCCTGCCTGCGACGAAAGCGGTTCCCAAGGAGCTGCTGCCTGTTATGGACACGCCCGGTATCGAGCTCGTGGCAGCCGAAGCCGCGGAGTCCGGCGCCGGGCGCCTTGTCATCGTGACCTCGCCCACCAAGCAGGCGGTCGTCGACTATTTCCAGCCGTCCCCCGACCTGGAGGAGCAGCTGGCGGCGAAAGGCAAGACGACGCTGCTCGAGAAGGTGCGCCGCGCCTCCGGCCTGCTCGAAGTCGCCAAGGCCGAGCAGCGGGAGCCGCTCGGGCTCGGGCATGCGGTCGCCTGCGCCGAACCCGTGCTGCGCGGGACGGACGACGCGGTCGCCGTGCTGCTGCCCGATGACCTGGTGGTGCCGACCGGTGTGTTGCGGCGCATGACGGCGGTGCGCGAGGCGTACGGTGGCAGCGTGCTGTGCGCTTTCGAGGTGTCGCGCGAGGAGATCTCGGCGTACGGATCGTTCGATGTCTCCGACACCGGGGATGCCGATGTCAAGAAGGTGCACGGCATGGTCGAGAAGCCGCGCCCAGAGGAGGCGCCGTCCACTTTGGCTGCCGTTGGTCGCTATGTCCTCGACAGGGAGATCTTCGACGCACTTGGCCGGATCTCTCCGGGAGCGGGAGGTGAGCTACAGCTGACCGACGCCGTCGCGTTGCTGATCGAGAAGGGACACCCGGTGCACGTGGTGGTGCACCGTGGCGGTAGGCACGATCTGGGTAATCCGTCCGGATTCCTGAAGGCGTCGGTGGACAGTGCCCTGGAGGATCCGGAGTACGGTCCGGAACTACGGAGTTGGTTGACCGAACGAATCGAGAGCGCGACACGATGAGTGCACCTGACCCGGAAGCCGACAACCCCGGTGTCGATCAGCACACCGACACGGCACACGACTCGCGGCCGGACGACGCGGGCGGGTCGCTGTCGGCTCCCGGTGCGACCGCGGGCGTCGGAAGCCGCGGAGCCGAAGAGGACGGTGGGTTCCGCCCGGTCGACGAGCAGCTACGCCGGGTACTCGACGCCGCCGTGCGACCGAGCCCGGTGCGGGCGGCCATTTCGGAGTCCCAGGGGTTGCTGTGTGCCGAGGAAGTGATCGCCGAGACCGCCCTGCCCTCATTCGACCAGGCGGAGGTGGACGGGTTCGCGATACGCAGCGTGGATGTGCGCACGGCTTCCGAGTCCGAGCCGGTCGAGCTCCCCGTGGTGGGTGAGATCCCGGCCGGTTCCCAGCAGCCGCGTCGGTTGCAGCCCGGCCAGGCCGTCTGGGTGGCGCCCGGCGCGCCGCTGCCGACGCTGGCCGATGCCGTGATCCCGCGTACCGAGGCCGACACCAACCCGGCCAGGCTCACCGTGACCCGCACCGTGCCGTCCGCGGCGAACGTCCGCCGGACGGGCGAGGACGTGCAGATCGGCGATGTGGCGGTACGGGCGGGTGACATCATCGGCTCGGCGCAGGTAGGCCTGCTCGCTGCGGTAGGCCGTGCCAAGGTACTCGTCTACCCCCGGCCGAGGGTGTCGGTGATCTCGGTGGGCGACGAGCTGGTCGACATCGATCGCACGCCCAACGTCGGCCAGGTCTACGACGTGAACTCCTACGCGCTGGCAGCGGCCGGGCGCGACGCTGGGGCCGAGGTGACCAGGATCGGGATCGCCTCGACCGACTCCGCGACGCTGCGCGAGGTCGTCGAGGGCAGGCTGCTCATGTCGGAGGTCGTGGTGATCGCCGGTGGTGCCGGAGGCAGTGCCAGCGACGATGTTCGCGCGGCGCTCGCCGACCTCGGCAAGATCGACATGACGCGGGTGGCGATGCACCCCGGTGACGGACAGGGGTTCGGTCAGCTCGGGCCCGATGCGGTGCCGACCTTCCTTCTCCCGGCCAACCCGATGAGCGCGCTGGTTGTGTTCGAGGTGTTCATCCGGCCGCTGATCAGGGTGGCCAGGGGGTCGCGCAAGCCGCATCGCCGGGTGATCACGGCACGGCTGCTGTCGCCGGTCAGCTCGCCCCAGGGCTGGAAGGGCTACCTTCGGGGACAGCTCATGCGGGACGAGAGCAACGGAGAGTACCTGGTCCAGCCACTCGGTATCTCCGGCTCGCACCTGCTCGCCTCGCTGGCCGAGGCGAACTGCCTGATCACCGTGGGGGAGATGCAGACCGAGGTGCCCGCAGGGGACGAGGTGCAGGTGACGTTCCTCGCGCAGAACGGGTAGGAATGGCGCCATGTACCCGGAAGCGGGTCCGGGCGCGATCCACGGCGCCGGAGAGGAAGGCCATCCTGGCTGGCCTGCGCGCCCGGGTGCGCTGCGGGTGGGCGCCGGTGTGGTCGAACTGCGGCCCATCCGGCTTCGAGACGCAGGCCCCTGGCGCCGGATCCGGCTCGCCGACCGCGAGTACCTCCGGCCGTGGGAACCCGATGCGCCGGGGAGCTGGGAACAGCGGCACGGCCTCGGCGGCTGGCTCACGCAGTGGTGGTCGCTGCGCTCGCTGGCGCGGCAAGGTCAGTGCCTGCCGTTTGCCATCACCGTTGACGGCCGGTTCGCCGGGCAGCTCACCATCGGCAACGTGGTCCGGTCGGCATTGCGGTCGGCGTGGGTGGGGTACTGGGTGGCTTCGGCCCATGCTTCCTCCGGGGTGGCCACGGCAGCGGTCGCGCTGGCGGTGGATCATGCGTTCGGCCCGACCGCGTTGCACCGGCTGGAGGCCACCGTGCGTCCGGAGAACGCCGCGAGCATTCGCGTGCTCACGAAGGTGGGTTTCCGCAGGGAGGGGCTGCTGTTGCGGTATCTGAGCGTGGCGGGTGCGTGGCGGGATCATTACTGCTACGCGGTCACCGTGGAGGATCTCGGGATTGGGGCGGTGGCCGATCTCATCGCGGGCGGCCGCGCTGAGCGAGCCTGAGCATGACCCCGCGAGCGATTCTGGCCCGATCGGGTGAGGCATCCCGCCGGGGGATCGGCGCGCCTCCGTGGTTTCTGTGACTGCTGTGGCTACCGTGAATCGACGATCACAGTGCCGCAGTCGGGGAGGCGACGGGAGATGCCGAGCTCGTTGATGATCGTCGCGCTTGCCGCGGCGTGGCTCGTCGTTCTCGTTCCTATGATCGCGCGGAAGCGCCAGGAGATCTCGCGTACCGGTGAGGACGAGCTGGCAGCTCGTGTCGTGCGGAGCGGGAGCGTGCGCACCGATGACCGGGAGGAGAGCAGGATGCCCGAACCCGCGGAGCGAACCAACCGCAGCGACTACCACGACGGCAGCGACGTCGAGCGGGATGCGGACCGCGAACCGGACGTCGACCACGACCGGAACGACAGGGCAGGCAGGAACGACAGGGACGGCGCGTCGGGGCGGCTCGCCCGGCAGCGTGACGTCGGTGAGGTCGAGCAGGAGAACGAGCCCTCGCGAGGGGCCTCCCGGCACCGGCCGGGACGTGGGGGCTTCGACCCCGAAGCCGCGGAGCTCGCGGCGCGGGCCAAGTACGCGGTCCGGCAGCGGATCGTGCTCACCCTGCTGGTGACCGTGTTGATCACCGCATTGCTGGCCGGTTTCGTGTACACCGGGCTGTGGTGGGCCAACGGCGCGGCGATCGCAGGGCTCGCCGGCTACCTCGTCTACCTGCGCAGGCAGGTGCGCATCGAGAACGAGATCCGGCAGCGCAGGATGGCCAGGATGGGGACACGGCGCCCGCGTGAGCGCAACACCGAGCTCGCTTTCGGTGATGAGCCGGATCACGCCGATCACGAGCGCGATGCGGGCGAACCCGAGGGCCTGCCAGCCAGGGTGCGTTCGGCCCGACGGCCGCAGCCGGAGGTCAACCGGCAGCCGGAGATCGACCGGACGGATGCTGAGGTGCTCGACATCGACGACTCGGACCCGGACTTCCACGAGCTCGACAAGCCCAGCTATCCTGCGTACCGCAAGGCCGTCGGCGAGTAGACCCCCGGGGCCTCAGGCACGCACGGCGGCTTGCTATGCTCGTCGCGCGTGCAAAGGGGCTGTAGCGCAGTTGGTAGCGCGTCTCGTTCGCATCGAGAAGGTCAGGGGTTCGATTCCCCTCAGCTCCACCATGTGGTGTCTCAGGACATCGCGGACGGCCGAACCCATACTGTTTGGGGTTCGGCCGTTTGTGTTTGAGGGTGGGACTTTGCGTCTGGGGCGGTGCAGCGTGGTGGGACTGGGTGGCAGCAGCGAGTTGGGGTGTGGTGGCCAGCTGCACACTGTGTGAACCGTCCCGGCTTCGGTGGAGGGTCTGATTCCCCGAGAGGATGATGACCATCCCCGACGCCGCGGCTATGCGGCCGCCGGACCGGGTTCAGCGCAACTGCACCACCGCCTGGCCGAACACGTTGTGGGTGGTCGACTTCACCTACGTACCAACCTGGGCCGGGATGAGCTTCACCGCGTTGGTCACCGACGTGTACGCTCACCGAGCTTTGGTCATCTGTCACGTAGATCAATGTTGCAACGACCCCTTGAATCTCAGCACTATCCGTCGATTCGGTTCACCGAGCACCGCGAGGTCGAGGGCATCCAGCCTTCGATTGGCTCGGTCGGGGACACCTATGACAACGCTCTGATGGAAACGACCAACAGGCTGTACCAGGCCAAGTGCATCCGGACTACGGTCTTTCGCGACGGCCATACAAGACGATCGCCGACGTCGAGTACACCACCGTCGGCTGGGTCGACTGGTACAACCAGGTACGCCTCCACAACTCCCTTGGCATGATCAGCCCAACAGAATTCGACAACGCCCACTACACGTCCCTCAGCCCAGAGCCGCAACCCGCAGAACAGCGGCAGAAAACCTAGGGCACTTCACTCTGGACGTGCGCGCCAACCGATGCGGGCTAAGTGGGGCGTGCGGGCACTCGGATGCGATCGCCGTCGCCGACGTGCTGGCGGACAAGCGGAAGCACGGCTATGATAAAGTCAAACTCGAATCGGCATCGAATTATAGCGATCGGTCGACGCGGGAGTTGGGTACGATGGCTACAGCGCAGCAGGTCAACGAGGAAACCTGCGAGGTCGTCGTCATCGGCGCGGGCATGGCGGGACTGATGGCGGCGACGACCCTCACTCGCGAGGCCGATGTCGTGGTGCTCGAGACGACGGATCGGTCTGGTGGACGCGTCGAAACGGTCCGGAAGGGTGACTACTGGATCAACGTCGGGACCCAGTTCACCGAGGGGACCGGGCCGTTGATCGACGCTCTCCACCATCACGGTATCGAAATGGGGTCACTGGCAGGTAAGAGCGTGGGACTGTACCTCAACGGGAAGCTGGTCGACACGTCCAACCTGGTCGCCCTTATGTTCCGCACGCGGATGAGCTTCATGGACCGGGTGGGTCTGGCGAAGGTGGGTGCCCGCATCCTCGCGGCGGTCCCGTTCTTGGACTCGGACAGCAGGATCGCGAAGAAGGTGCGCGCCAAGCTCGACCGGCGCCTCGCATCGGACTTGCTCCGGGGCGTTCGCTCCGCGTTAACTCAGGACGTGGTCCGATCATGGTCGGGGCAGTGGATGGGATGTGAACCCGAAGAGACGGCCGCGAACCAGCTTGTCACGTCGATCGGGATCGCCTTGGCGGACCCGGCCACGGTGCCGAACTTCGCCCTGCCGGTCGGGGGCAATCAGTCGCTGACCGACATCCTCGCGGCCGATCTCGGCGAACGCCTTCGACTCGAATCGACCGTCCGGTCCGTGGAGCAGAGCGAAGACGGAATCGTTGTGAACTACGTCGACGGGGACAGCCCGATGCGGGTGCGCGCGCATCGCTGCCGACGCTGCGCAACCGCCTCGGATCCATCTACCTGGCCGGAGATTACCAGCTCGACATGCCTTCCCTCGCCGACGCGGCGACGTCGGGCGCGAACGCGGCGAAAGCGGTTCTTGCGAGCATGGAGCGCTGATACGAGGGTCCGCTGACCGCGCGTCGTTACGTCGGTGGGTGCGTCACCAGCGTCTTGCGTGTGACAGCGAGGTGAGCGCGGGCGATTTCTGGCCAGCCCTCCGTCCAGGCCCGGCGACCCCGGCCGATGACAGTGGTCACTCGGGTGCTCGCGGGTCCATGAGATCGAACTGGTTGGGAAGCCCAGCGCGGTAGAGCTGCCGGTCGATCCGCTTCAACGGCTCGAACTCCGGGGGCCGGAACAGCGGAGTGACCTGGCACCGTGGCTCGCCGGATCCGGCCGCGTCCAGGAGCGCGTTCACCGCCTGCCGCGCCGATTTGTTGGCGCCTTCCATGGTGGTGACGTTGACGTCGTTGCGCACCCAGTCGCCTGCCAGGAACAGGTTCCGGATACCCGTGGTCGAGTCGGGCCGGTCGGCCCAGGAGCCGGGGAGCTGGGTGAACAGGGGTTCGTCGTTGCGTACTCCGGGGGTGCCGGAGTCGATGATGGCTGGGTCGAGGAACCAGGAATGCAGCATGTCGTCGGTCAGTACCTCGTTGTCGCCGTCGTTGAGGTGCGCTTTGATCTGTGCCCACGTCTCTCGGGCGATCTCGTCGGGTTCGCAGTCCTTCGCGGCTTTGCGGTTGAACATGCCGGGTGAGGTCCAGTCGGACAGGATGGTGGACAGGCAGTCTTGGACGGTGCCGTCGCCGTAGGTGGTGAAGTCGCGGTGCGAGAACTGGGCTTGGCTGATGGAGGTGACCGCCCAGCCCGAATCGACGTAATTGACGTGCCCCGGCGTGATCGGCACCTGCTCGGTGAGATAGAACATCAACCCGTTCATCCAGTCGGTGCCGAGCCTGCGTGTGCTGTCGAGCTCGGGTGCCGCCGCGACGAGCTCCGGGGTCAGCAGCGCGGTGAAGCGCTCCACCGGCATCGCGGAGATGAACCAGTCCGCGTGCACCTGCCTGGTGCGCCCTGACCGGTGGCGCAGCGCAGCCGCGCTGATCGCGCCATCGTCGATCAGCAATCTCTCGGCGGCCCAGCCCACCTCGAAGCGCACACCAAGCGCGCGGAGGTGTTCGATCCACGGGTCGAGCCAGCGCTCACCTGTCTCGCCGTTCAGCACCCGGTCGACCGACCCCCCTTCCTCGTTGCCTCGCCCCATGGCGCTCCACGCGGTAGCTTCGCCGACGAGGCCGATCGAGTGGGTGCTCGCCTCATCCGCCTTCATCGCGGCCAGGTTGCGGATCATGCCGTCGGCGAGGAACGCCCGGTACTCATCGGACATCCGATCCGCTCGGACGAAGTCGCTCCACGGCAGGGAATCCCACTGGCCGAGCCTACGTTCATCCGAACTGGTCACGTAGACGAGGGCTTTCTGTGCGAAGAACGCTGCCTCGTGGGGCGGTAGGCGGAACGAGGTCTCGGCGACCGAGCGCATCGTTTCAGCAAACGACTCCGGCGTGTACGGGAACGGCCTCGGTGGCAACGGGTCGGGAAACGGGATGGTCAGGTTCGCCCGGCCGGCCCGCGCGCCGAGATAGGTCGTTGCACGAGTCAGGTTCTCCCAGCACCCGTGCCGGTTGCCGGGAAACGGGATGCGTCGCATGGTGTCGCCAAGGTCGTGGTAGAAGCCGGGGAAGAAGCGGAAGCCGTGCTCACCCGGAAGCGCTCGGCCGCCCGGTGGTGAATCCGGCACCGGGATGCTCCGCGACTTCCCGCCCAGCGCCTTACGTTCGTACACGGTGACATCGAAGCCACGCTCAGCCAGCTCGTGCGCAGCGGTCAGCCCGGCCACGCCCGCGCCGAGGATCGCCGCATCGCGCCACTTCCCATCGTGGGCGGCTCCTGCGGTTCCCGAGCCGAGAGTCCAGGTCGTCGCAGCGGCACCCGCGGTCGAGGCGGCGCGCAGAAAGTGACGGCGGGAGTAACGCGGGGATCCCGCGGTGCTATCGGCCATGATCGTCCTCCAGCCCCGGCGTCACGGGAGTGCTGTGCCGCGCGGCTACTCGCACACCGCCGTGGCATCCGGGATGACATCGTTGATGATCGTGAGTAGCGTGCTCTCGAGAAGTACGTGTACTTGCTTGCGGGTGAGCCGACCGTGGCGCAGCCATTCCCGGGTGGTGGCCTCGGCCATGCCGCTGAATCCCCGCAACATGGCGTGGATCTCGGGGTGGTCGCGTACCGCCGGGCCGAGGCCGGTGACCTCGATGGCGCGGGCCACGGCACGGTCTCGGGCACGGTCGATGATGGCTTCCAGCTCCTCGTCACCACCGCACCCCGCGATGCCGGTCGCGGTCAGCCAGATGCTCCGGTTGCGGCTCAGCAGTTCGAGCCACCCGTCAAGGCTCTGCGCGACCCGGTCCGCCACGCTGGCGCCCGGAACATACTCGGGAACCGGTACCGGTGGCACGTCCATCATCCGGCGCACCACATCGCGGTACAGCTCGCGCCGCGAGCCGAAGTAGTGGTTCAACAGCCCCCTGCTGATACCCGCTGCTCGCGCTATGTCCGTATTGGACACGGCGCCGACTCCGTGTTCGCTGAATAGCCGTTGCGCGCACTGCAGTATCTGGTCACGGCGCTCGTCTGGTTCCAGCCGCGATGTCTCGGGTCCCGGGGAGGATGCAGTGTCCGCCATATCGCCCCCACCGGCGCCGCGTTGTCACAGTGTCAACCGATATCGGCGAACGTACAGCGATAGTTGTCTAACTGTCAATAGCAGGGTCCCATGTGATGCTGCCCCTGGTCGCCATGTCCGCCGGTGTGCTTGCAGGCGCGCTCGCCTACTGCCGTACATGCCATCGATGCCCGGCTCGCAGTAGCGCTCGCAACGTCCTCGCTGATGCCACGCAGGAGCACACCTGTTCGGTGGTGGCCCGACGATGTGCTGCTCGCGTTGTCGTGGGCGCCACGCCGATCTCCGGCACGGGAACCGAGTGCGCGTCGTGGTCAATGACCCGTTCGGAGATCGCTACCTGTGCGGGCTACAACTGACGCTACCGGTGCAGCGGCCTCCTGGTGGCTGAACCGGGGAACAGCGGTGTGTCGTGACCTGCCGGGCAGGGCGCTCATCACCGCACGCTCCACCCGCCGCAGTGCCATAGTCGGGGCGAACACCAGGTCGCCGGCGATGACCGCGAGCGAGAAGAACGGCAACCCGAGCAGTATCGCGATCCCGAGGTGCTCGGCGATGAGCAACACCAGGACGACGTTCTTGACGCGCCGGTTGATCAGTGTGAACGGGAACGCGACCTGTAGCAGCACCGTGCCGTAGGTGAGGGCGAGGATGAGCACGGCATGGCTCGCCAACAGGCCGGAGAGCGCGGGCCACGGGTTGAACGCATCGACCTGCAACGGGTAGTAGACGGCCGTGCCGTCCTGCCACCGAGTGCCTTGCACCTTGTACCAGCCAGCCGTGGCGTACAGCAGGCACATCTGCATCATGATGACGAGCAGCGCGCCGTTGTGCACGAGGTTGCCACTCATCGCGAGCACGGTGCGCAACTCCCCCTGCCCGCGCCGCTGTGCCCACCACCACGGTACGTAGATGAGCCAGAGAATCCACAAGATGACCATCCATACCGTACCGAGGTGACCGAGGAGGGTGACACTCGCCAGGACCAGGCCGAGTACGCACCACAAGACGACACCGGTCACATCGGCGCCGTCAACGTTGCGATCGCGCCGCCGAGCGTCCAGCGCCCACACCTGGTTGCACCTGCTGGCTACCAGGTAGATCGACATGAGGTGGATCAGGTTGTTTCCGCCGTCTCCCACAACAGGGTTCCTGTTGTGTACGGATAGGACGGCGAGCATGAACAGCACCGCCACGGCGCGCACTCGCCAACCGAGCACCATCGCTACGCTGGCGGCGATTGCGAAAAGGTAGCCCAGTTCGAACCATAGCGGGTTGTCCGACCACACCAGGATTGTGAACGAGTCGGTTGCCTCGACACGAGCTTTCGCCAGATCATGGTGGAACGCGCCGTCGGGGCCGTACAGTTCGTGCCTGTTCGGCCACTCCCGGAGTAGCAGCAGCAGGAATGTGGCGGCAATGCCGATTCGGAGGGTCGCTGTCTGGTACGGGCCTAGAGCATTGCTTGTGATCCGGTTGGCCACGGCAAGCGGTGACGGGGGGCGATCGTTCATCGAGTGGCGCCTTCGCCGCTGCCGTGCTCGGTTACCGGCCACCACGGCAGCTCCTGGTAACGGGTATCTGCATCGGAGGTGCGCTGGCTCCAGGCCGGCTCCGCGACGCGCGTGGTCGCCGACCGTAGTTGAACAGCTTCGATCGATCCGTCGAGTGTCTCGCTTAGCCGCGAAACCACGATGCGCTGGAGGTATCGTGCGATGACCTCGCCTGCCGGTGTGCTGGGCTGGTTACTGTCATCGAGGGAGTCAGCTAGCGTTGGCCACCCCTTGCGGAGCTGGTTGCGAGTCAAGCTGGGCACCGGGTTACTGGTCACAGCATCGATATCCACCTCGGTGACGTTGATCCACGAGCTGGTTCGTGCGCCACCATCCGGTTGCCGGAGTCTAGCCCTGGCATGGATCTCGCGGTTGATGTGCAACGGCTCAGGAGCGAATAGCTTCCAGTTCTGCCGGAACTCAGGGTAGATGTAGCCGTCGATAGTGTTCGCGTACGTTCGATTGAGGACATTCTCCGGGGCGACGTGCGCGAAGCTCATACCGGTGTGGGTGGCGATCGCGAACGTGAGCGCGGTGAGTACGCACACGATCGCGACACGACCGGCACGTGACAGCTCCGCGAATCCAGTAGTGCCGTATCGGGCGTTCTTCGCATCGGTCAACTAGATGCTCCCGGACTGGGATGCGACGACAACGTCGTTCCTGATCGAGTAACGATGCGCGACGGGCCCCGCCGTCACCCGGCGGGACCCGTCGCGAGTCAGCGAATCGGTACCGGCGAGGGATCACCAGCCGCCGAAGTCACCGAAGTCGCCGCCGCCGAAGTCGCCGAAGTCGCCGCCGCCGAAGTCGCCGAAGTCGCCGCCGCCGAAGTCGCCGAAGTCGCCGCCGCCGAAGTCGCCGAAGTCGCCGCCGCCGAATCCGTTGGCCTCGCCTGCTTCGTCATCGCGGTCGCCGGGATCCCCGGCACCCTCTTCGGAGAGCGTCAGCTCGATCGTGTTTCCTGGGCCGGACGCGAACATGCTGATCATGTCGTTGAACTGACCGCAGTTCTCGAACGGAGGCAGGTCGTACTCGCCCGCGAGAGTGCCGCCGCCAAAGGGATCGAAGCCCGAACCGGCCAGGTCAACCAGGGCGGGCTCGACTGTACGGCAGTCGGGGCCACCTCCCACCGGGAAGCCGAAGCTCGACACTTCGGTGAGATAGACGTACATCTCCGAGCTCGACGTCAGGTTGCCGTCGTTGTCGAGCGTTCCGGTGGTCTCCCTCGTCTGCTCAAACGCGACGTCGGCATCAGCCTGCATGAAGCCCATGATGTTGAACGTTCCGCTGGTGTCGTCCAGATGGAGGTCGGCATCGTACGTTCCGGAGGCCAGATCCATGCGAGCGTCGATGCCGCCGGTGAGCGGAACCGTGCCGTCAGCGGCGTTGATGTACGACTCACCATGCAGGTCATAGCTGATCTGAACCGGATCACCGGGACGTCCGCCGTTGTCTCCGCCGTCCGCGCCGCCTGCTTCGGCGCCGCCGTTGTCACCGCCTGCCTCGGCACCGCCCTCGGCGCCGCCGTTGTCACCGCCTGCCTCGGCACCGCCCTCGGCGCCGCCGTTGTCGCCGCCGCCGTCGGCGTCACCGCCTGCCTCGGCACCACCGTCGTCCCCGTCACCATTGTCGGTGATCGTGAACTCGTGGAGCACGTTGTCCTGATCGGGGAGCTGGGTGCAGTCGGACTCGAACGTACCCAGGCCAGTCTCATTGCCCTCACCGTCACGTGGAGTCAGCGTGAGTAAGAGGTCGTGGACCTCGATCTGGGCGGTTCCTGCTTCGGTGAAGGTGATCGAAGGTGCCGAACCATGCGCGTCGACGATGAGCTCGCCCTCGTCGGGCACAGGCTGTTGCGGGATGTCCATCGGCACCTGGACTGGGAGCTCGGCCTCGGGAGCATCGATCTTCGAATCCGCGAGTGCTTCCCCCTCGATGGTTTCTGCCCCGACCAGGTTGAGACCGTTCGTGGCCTCCTCACTGACCGTGGACACCGCATCGATGTCGAATTCCGGGGTGCGCTCGCCTACCGCGATCGAGTCGGGCAGTTCGGAGGTGGTGATATCCACCGCCACGTCCTGAACGCCGATCAGCGGAAAGGGACACTCGTAGTTCAGTGACAGTGTCGCCGTGGTCGCGCTACCAATGCCCGCGGTGGCCATCATGCCGACCGCAATGACACCAGCACTGCCCGCCGCGGTCAAGCTCGCGGCGAGGCGTTTCTTACGCCTGTGATATTGCACGTGACACAGATCCTTTCTTCGTCGTCGACGAAACCTCACCTGATCATCGCGATCGAGAGCCGGTGCGCACAGTATCGTTCCCGGAGGAATTGTTCGTTTAACTCGCAGGTGTGCACCGGGTTATTCCCTGCTGAATTTTTTTCAAACGATGTCGGTTTTGGTTACGCCGGCTGATGGTCCGGCCGCGTTTCACATCGGCCGTTACGAGACGAGAAGCTACGCATCGCGAGCGCTCACCACAATGGGTGTCGGAGATGTCGGATTCGATCTTCTCGTGGTTCGTCGCCGATTGATACAAACATAGCAACCGGTTGTCCGGTGCAGACAATCTACGGGGCCGACCGTAGGGACGCGGGAATCCGCCGTATGGGCCAACGCGCCAACACTGTCATTGTGGAAATTAGCGTAAAAGTACAACGTGCTGACGAGAACTTGTCATGGACTAACACTTCGCCCGTTCGGCGAGCGACTGGCGACTGGCGAGACCGCGCTGCCGGACGGACCATCTTCCGTAACTCGGTCGGGGTGGCGAATCGCTCGAGAAGGTGCGGCGAGATGTTCCTGGATCACGTGTCGGTCGACGTGATTGTCGATCACGTTCCTGCCCGGTTGTGGCCGATTCTGGGCGACCCGGAGTCCTACCCACGCTTCTTCGCGGGCATCAGCGATTGCGAGCGGGTCGCTGGCCGAACGACGTACCTGCTCCGATTCGAGCCCGCCGCAGGCACCGTGGTCGAGTGGGAGGTGCGAGCGCTGATGAGCAGGAACGCGGACAAGCTCGTGCTGACCAGGGTGTCGGATGCGACGAGCTGGGTCTCGGTGCAGCTCAGTCCGCTCGGGGGCGGAAGGTGCACAATCTCGGTCCTGCTGTTCAACCCCCGGTACTCGCTCGCGGGAGAAGACCGCAGCACGGGACGCGTAGGTGATCGGCGGATCCGGGCGTGGGTACGCGCCGGAATCCGCCGCATCTGTGCGCACCTGGCGCGAGAACCGGGCAGGCAGTTGGCGGACGGCTCGAATCGCGTGTCGCGAACGCTTCGCGTCGCCCGCATCGCGGGTGCTTCCGGACTCGTGCGGCCAGGCAGTCCGGCACGCATGACCAGGCAGTTGTGGGCGCTGGTTCGGTGGAGGGCGACACTGGTCGGCGGTTATGTCGCCGCTGCAGCTCGGGATCCCGCGGCAATCGCGTTAGCGAGCGCCGGTGAGCGCCGGACTTACGGGGAACTCGATCACCGAACCGACCGCATCGCCGCGGGGCTGTTCGAGCTCGGTGTCCGGGCCGACGACACGGTGGGTGTTCTCGCGGGCAACAGCGTGGGCATGGTGGAGAGCGTGCTCGCCTGCGGCAAGCTCGGTGCCACGACTGTTGTCGTCAACACCACGCTTGCCGAACCGCAGCTTGCGGCCGCCGTATCCGGTCTCGGCGTGACCACGCTGATTCGGGACGATGCGCTCACACCGATGGCGCGTTATCTCCCCGACGGCATACGGCAGTTCAGCTCCACGACGGAAGCTGGATCACCGGGAGCGGTGAGTATCGGAGAGCTGGCCGCGCGGGAACCGCGTGGACGCCTGCCGCTTGCCGGACGCGCGGGGCAGCTGATCCTGGCGCCTCCGGGACGTGGCGATATCTCCAAGGGTGCGCGCAGCCCGACCGTCGGAGCATTGAGCGGCGTCGCTGGCTTGCTGTCCCGTATCCCTCTCCACGTCGGCGCACGCATGCTCATCGCGGCCCCAGCGTTCCATCCGTGCGGGATGGCCGCGCTCCGGCTCGGCGCCGCACTCCGTGCGACCATGGTTCTGCGGCTACGTTTCGAACCCGAAGGCTGCCTGCGAACTGCCGCGGAGCACCGGTGCGGGGTGCTCGTCGCCTTGCCCGCGATGCTACGTCGCATCCTCGATCTACCCCCA
Source organism: Haloechinothrix sp. LS1_15 (assembly GCF_033042135.1). Classification (NCBI taxonomy): domain Bacteria; kingdom Bacillati; phylum Actinomycetota; class Actinomycetes; order Pseudonocardiales; family Pseudonocardiaceae; genus Haloechinothrix; species Haloechinothrix sp. LS1_15. The sequence goes on from NZ_WBXM01000013.1 coordinate 126,860, forward strand.
GCCGTGCGGGAGCAATACGATCTTTCCGATCTCCGGATCGTCGCCAGTGGTGGTGCGGCCCTGTCCGCGGCGTTCGTCGAGGAGTTCCGCAACACGTTCGGCGATATCCTGTACAGCCTGTACGGTTCGACCGCGGCATCGTGCGCGACCGTGGCCGACCCTGTCGATCTACGAGCCGCGCCTACCACGGCCGGCAGGCCCGTACTGGGGACCCGGGTACACGTGGTCGACCATCACGGCAACGCCGTCCCGTACGGTGATACCGGACGTATTGTCATCGGCAACGGTATGACCGGCGACGGCGATACCGGCGGGCGGAGCCAGCAAATCCGTGAGTCACTGGTGGCTACCGGCGACATCGGCTATATCGATGCCAACGGGCGCCTGTTCGTCGCGGGTAACGAGAGATCGTCACATCACGTGACGTGATCGCCAGCGTGCTACTGCTAGCTACTCCGGCGGGCACGCCTCGCTGTACACCGGCCGGGTGCACCGTCGCCCGACGACAGAAACGTGCTCGGTGCTGAACAAATTGTGGGTGGGGATTTCGCACCGGCCTGACAACAATTCCTCGATCGCTAGCGTGGAAGGCACGGCAACCTCGCTGCGTGTTGTGGTGTCACCTACCCGTCGGTAGTGTTCCTGCCGAGCAGCGAAGCGCGCTGGTCACAGAGGACATTGAGTGCCAACTGTAGCGGAAATATGAACAGGAATCGAACGAGAAGCCACGCACATGAGGGTAGGACGCACGGCAGCCGCCATGACGCGAACGGCGGCAGTGTTCACCGCCGTGGTCTTCGCTGCCGCGATTCCCGGGGCAGGGGCGACCGAAGGCGAGTCGGCGACAGCCGGTGAGGGGCACGGTGGGCCTCAGGGTGAGCAGCACGACGAGGTCGCCAGCACTGATGGAGACTCCACGACCGATGGCGAGCCACCCGGCGAGTCCGGAGACGGAGCCGAGCATGGAGACATGGCGATACCCATGCAGGCCCCCGGCATTGAACTGTGGGTGTCGTTCTATGTCGATTCCGTGTCGCGGATCGCGGGATTCGACTCGGAGCTTCATATCGACACAGGACGTTTCGACGGTGTCATCCGGGAAGGTCGCGAGCCGGGCGGTCCGCTCGAGATGGAGGGCGACCTCGACCTGCCCGACTCGGACGGCTACTTTCTCGCTTTCGATTTCATGCCGACAACGAGCACCGTCGGTTTCGTCCAGCACGGCAAGGTGACCGGCACGGCGGAGCTCGACTTGATCGAACAGGTGTCTCATGTGGATGCTGAAGCCGAGTTGTTCATCGTGGTCAGCGAGGTCGAGCAGGATGGGATCCCGCTGCGGGTGGGCGACGAATGCCGCACCCGAGTCCCGGCCACGATTCCGATCCAGGGTGAAGTCAGTCTGATCCCCGGCGCGACGAGCAGGATGGAACAGGTGGAGTACGAGATCCCGTCCTTCACCGGGTGCGGAGTGGACGAGGATTTGGACCCGTTACTGACCGGACTGGTATCCGGCCACGGCAACCTGCTCGACACCGAGCTGACCGTGCGGTGCATCGGCTGTCCGCCAGGCTTGTGACGGCGGCTTGTGACCGCGGGGAGAACCGCTCTGGAGGAGTGCACGGCAGGGAGCGACGAAAGGGAGGTGCGATGGCGGTCCGGTCCGACACGCGGCCGGTGGACGCGCTCGGTCATGCGCTGCGCGAGTTCGGCCAGCTCGTCGCGCTCGGACTGGACGTGTTCCTCGGCATGTTCCGACGTCCGTTCCAGGTGCGGGAGTTCATCCAGCAGTTCTGGTTCGTCGCCAGCGTCTCGATCGTTCCGGCCGCGCTGATCTCCATCCCGTTCGGCGCGGTGATCACGTTGCAGCTCGGTTCACTGACCCAGCAGATCGGGGCCGAAGCGTTCAACGGGGCCGCGAGCGTGCTGGCGGTGTTGCAGCAGGCCAGCCCGATTGTGACCGCGTTGGTGGTGGCCGGGGCCGCAGGCTCGGCCATCTGCGCCGACCTGGGTGCGCGGACCATCCGCGAGGAGATCGACGCCATGGAGGTGCTCGGCGTCCCGGTAATCCAGCGGCTCGTGGTGCCACGGGTGCAGGCCACGATGATCGTCGCCGCGCTGCTCAACGGCATGGTCAGCGTCGTCGGGATCGTCGGTGGCTACTTCTTCAACGTCATCATGCAGGGCGGGACGCCGGGAGCATTCCTCGCGAGTTTCTCGGCGCTGGCTCACCTGCCGGATCTGTGGGTGGGCACGATCAAGGCCCTCATCTTCGGGTTCATCGCCGGAGTGGTCGCGTCGTATCGCGGATTGCGACCGAGGGGCGGCCCGAAAGGCGTGGGCGACGTCGTCAACCAGTCAGTGGTGATCACGTTCCTGCTGCTGTTCTTCGTCAACTTCGTGATCAGCCTCGTGTACGTGCAGATCGTCCCGCCACCGGAGGTGTGAGCGATGGCAGTCACCAGCGGTGCGCGACACCGGCTGCGGGTCGAACGTCCGATGCGGGGGCTCGCCCGGCTCGGTGACCAGCTGCTGTTCTACATCAGCGCGTTGGCGTGGGTCCCGTACACGGTTACCCGATACTACCGGGAGATCGTGCGGTTGCTGGCGCAGATCAGCTTCGGCACGGGCGCGCTCGCGGTGATCGGCGGAACCATCGGCGTGATGCTCGGGTTGACGTTGTTCACCGGCACCGTGGTGGGCCTGCAGGGCTACACCGCGCTGGACCAGATCGGCACCGCGGCGTTCGCGGGATTCGTGTCCGCGTACTTCAACACCAGAGAGATCGCACCGCTTGTCGCCGCGCTGGCGTTGTCGGCGACCGTGGGGGCCGGCTTCACCGCCCACCTCGGCGCGATGCGGATCTCCGAGGAGATCGACGCGCTGGACGCCATGGGGGTACGCAGCGTGCCGTACCTGATCACCACCCGGATCGTCGCCGGGTTTATCACGATCGCTCCGCTCTACGTGATCGGGCTGCTGACGTCCTACCTGGCGGCACGTGTGACCACCATCGTCGTGTACGGACAATCGGCGGGAACCTACGATCACTACTTCAACCTGTTCCTACCACCGGAGGACGTGTTGTGGTCCTTCGGCAAGGTGCTGGTGTTCGCGGTGGGGATCATCCTCACCCACTGCTATTACGGCTACCGGGCCACAGGAGGACCGGCCGGCGTGGGGGTCGCGGTCGGTCGCTCAGTGCGGACCTCCATCGTGCTGGTCGCCATCGTCGACTTCTTCTTGAGTCTGGCGATCTGGGGCTCGACGACGACAGTGAGGATCGCGGGATGAGCGGACGCCCCATGGTTTCGGCCCGTCGAGCACAGCTGTTCGGCTTGGTATTCCTGCTCGTGCTCGGCATGCTCGGCTGGCTGTCGGTGGCGATCTACGACCAGACCTTCTCCAGGACCGTTCCGGTCACGCTGCAAGCCGGTAACGCGGGCAACCAGCTCGCCGTCAACGGCGATGTCAAGGCCAGGGGCGTGATCGTCGGCCAGATCAAGGATATCAGCACGACAGGTTCCGGAGCGGAGGTCGACCTGGCGATCGATCCGGACCAGGCTGGCAAGCTACCGCGTGACGTGTCGGCACGGCTGGTGCCGAAGACCGTGTTCGGGCCCCGCTATGTCGATCTGGTGATCCCGGACGACCCTGACAGCAGGACGCTCTCGGCTGGTGACGTGATCGGCAGGGACCGATCGGAGACCACGCTGGAGACCGAGAAAGTATTCAACGAGCTGGAGGATCTGCTCAGCGCGGTACAGCCGCAGAAGATCGCGGCCTCACTCGGTGCTGTCGCGCACGCGCTGGAAGGGCGCGGAGACGCGATGGGGGAAACGCTCACCTCGTTACAGGTGTACCTGGAGGAATTCCTCCCCGAGATGCCGGAACTACAGGAGGCGATCACCCGCTTCGCCGATACGATGGGCGGCTATCAAGTAGCCGCCGAGGACGTGGTCGACGCGGTAGCCGAGCTGACCACCACCAGCGCCACTCTCGCCGAGCGGCGGCAATCCGTCCACGAACTGATCGACACGGTGACGGGCACCGCAGGAACGCTCGATGGGTTCTTGCGCTCGCACGGCCAGGACGTCATCGACCTGTCGGCCAACAGCAGACCGGTACTGGAGATGCTCGCGTCACACGCACCCGAGTTCCCGTGTCTCGCACGCGCCGCATCGAAGCTGAAGTCCGACGTGGATGAAGCGCTCGGTGCGGGGAGCGGCGAACCCGGGCTCCACGTGACCTTGACCGTCAAACAGCCCCGTGATCGCGGAACCGGTGGTGCCGCCGCCACGACCTGCCCGACCGGTGGTGGCCGGACATCGGGTTCGCAGGTGAGCCCCGGATTGCTGGCTGAGTTACTGGCGGTTACCGGCGACGCGCAACCGGCGGATGTCGCTGCTTGGGGTGAGCTTCTCGTGGCGCCGCTGCTCGACGGAGCGGAGGTGACGTTGCGATGAGGGGTGGCACGAGAGCGGTCACGTCCCCACTGCTCAAAGGGCTGGCCTTCACCCTGGTGACGGTGCTGGCCACAACCGTGCTGGGCATCACTATCGCGAACCGGGAAGGCGGCGACACGGTGACCTACCGGGCGCACTTCTCCGACGCCATGGCGCTCAACCCCGGCGACGACGTGCGGATGTCGGGAGTGCGAGTCGGAGAGGTGAGCGACATCGAAGTCGTCGATCGCCGCATCGCCGAGGTGGAGTTCACGGTGAACACCGAGCAGCAGTTGAACCACGGCACCACGGCGAGACTGCGGTTCCTCAACCTGATCGGCCAGCGTTACATCGATCTGGACAACGGTGGTGCCCCGGACGCTCAGCCGTTGGAGCCGGGCGGGCTGATTCCGGAGGAGCGCACCACACCCGCACTGGACCTCACCGCACTGTTCAACGGGTTCCGTCCACTGTTTCAGGCGCTGTCGCCGGAAGACGTGAACACGCTGGCGCACGAACTGGTGTCGGTGTTGCAGGGTGAGGGCGGCACCGTGGACGGCATCGTTCGGCATGTCGGTTCACTCACCACGACCCTGGCAGAGCGGGACGAGGTCATCGGGCGCGTCATCACCAACCTCAACACCGTGTTGGCGGAGTTCACCGAGCGCGACGAGGAACTCTCGCGCCTGGTCACGACCACTCAGGAACTGGTATCGGCGCTGGCTGCGGATTCCGAACCAATCGGTGACGCGGTTGAGGGTATGGCCCAACTCTCCACGAGTCTGGCCACGCTGCTCGAGGACGGCCGCCCCGAGGTGGCGGCGTCGGTCGACGCGCTGAGCGATTTCGCGGGGACACTCGACGACAACTCGCCCGAGTTCGAACAGATGGTCAGCAACCTACCCGTCAAGTACCGCGAGATCGGTCGGACCGCGTCCTACGGCTCATGGTTGAACGTGTTCCTGTGCGAGGCTACGGCGGAGGGGGTTCCCACACCCCCCGGAGGCTCGCCACCGGGACTGCCGGTGACCGAAGCGAGGTGCCTGGGATGAGGTTGACACCGTTCCGGCAACGGAATCCGATCGTCGTCGGGATCGTCAGTGCCGTGATCATGGGTGCGTTGGTGCTCGGCGTCCTCAACTGGGATCGCCTCCCCGTTGTGGGTGCGGGTCAGACGTACACGGCCGAGTTCAGCGAGGCCGCCGGACTCGCTCCCGGCGACGAGGTCCGAGTCGCGGGGGTCGACGTCGGCGAAGTGACCGATGTCGAGCTCGCGACCGACCGAGTGATGGTCACCTTCCGGGTACAGGACACCTGGCTGGGACAGGAAACCGCGGCGGCGATCACGATCAAGACCGTGCTGGGGCAGAAGAACCTGTCACTGGACCCGCTCGGGGAACAGGAGCTGGCCGAAGGCGAGACCATCCCCTTGGAGCGGACTATCACCCCGCTCGACGTGACCGACGCGTTCGACCAGCTTGGTGAGGTACTCGGCACCGTCGACTCGGAGCAGCTCGCCGAGGCGTTCACCACGCTCGGCGAGACGTTCTCCGCGTCCACTCCCGAGGATGTGCGGACCGCTTTCACCGGTCTCGCCGCACTTTCGGAAACCATCGCCGAACGCGACGAGGAACTCGCACGGCTGCTGGAAAACACCGACCAGCTCAGCAACACGCTCGCCGGGCACAACGACCAGTTCGAGGCGTTGATCAATGACGGTGCCGTGTTGCTGCGGGAGTTGGACAACCGCAGAGAGGCGATCAGCGCGCTGCTGTCGGGAACCCGTGCGATGTCCGAGCAGCTGTCCGGGCTGGTGGCCGACAACGAGGCCGAGATCGGGCCGATGCTCGAACGGTTGGAACGGGTGACCGAGGTGTTGCGGCGGAACCAGGCGAATCTCGATGAGAGCCTGCGACTGGCCGGTCCGTACTACCGGCTCATGGGTGATGTGGTGCGCACCGACCGCTGGGTGGACAGCTACATCTGTGGGCTCGTCGAGGGCGGCGACGGCGGGTGCGTGCCGCCGCGGTCAGGAGGTGAGGGCTGATGCCGCGGTTGCGTCGCTACACGCGCCTGACATTGACCGTCGTGATCGGGCTGCTCATGGTGGCGGCAGCCACAGTGGCGCTCGACTTCGGCGAGCCGCGTAAGGAGATCACGGCGTACTTCACCGGGGCAGTCGGTGTCTATCCGGGATCGGACGTGCGCGTGCTCGGCATCGACATCGGAACCATCGAGTCGGTCGAACCGCGTGGCGAGCGCGTCGAGGTTCGGATGTCGATCGCCGCCGACGTACCTGTCCCCGCTGAAGCGGGCGCGCTCGTGGTCACGCCGAGCCTCGTGGCCGACCGCTACATCCAGCTCGCACCTACCTACGACGAGGGCCCCGAGCTGGCCGACGGTGACGTCATTCCCGTCGAGCGCACCATGGTTCCGCTCGAGCTCGACGAGATTGTGGAGAGCTTGCACGAGTTCACTACCGAGCTCGGTCCCGACGGCGCGAACGCCGACGGCGCGCTGAGCGAGCTGCTGAGCAGCGCGGCGACCAACCTCGACGGGATCGGCGGAGAAATCAACACCATGATTCGCGAGTTAGGCAAGGCAAGCAGAGTGCTATCCGGATCGGAGGACGATCTCTTCGGCACCGTAGACGGCCTCCAGCGGTTCACCGCGATGCTCGCCGACAACGACGACCAGGTCCGCGAGTTCAACGAGCAACTCGCTACGGTTTCCGAGATTCTCGCCGACGAGCGGGACGAGCTGGCCGCAGCGCTCGCAGAGCTGGGAACCGCCATGGGGGAGGTGGAACGCTTCGTCAAGGACAACCGGCAGTTGGTGGCAGACAACGTGGACAATCTCCTTGCCACCGCCGAAGTTCTGGCGAAGCAGCGCGACTCGTTGTCGGAAGCGTTGAACGAGGCGCCTGCTGCGCTAGACCGTGTCACCGGTGCGTACGACCCGGAGATGGGGACGCTGGACACCCGCGCGAACATCAACGAGTTCTCCTTTGCGCCGCCTGACGACACCCCCGTGTTGCCGCTGCCGCCGAGCGCGACACAGGGAGGTGACCGGTGATGCGCACCCGTTCCGGGGCCGTACCGGGCATACTCGGTGCGGTGCTCTCGCTGCTGCTGGTCGGTTGTGCCTCGATGCCGAGCGTGTACGACATGCCGCTGCCAGGAGGAGCCGACTTGGGGGATGACCCGTACCGGGTGACCGCCCACTTCGACGACGTGCTCGACCTGGTCCCGCATGCGGGCGTGCGTGTGGACGACGTGCCGGTCGGTCGGGTGGAACGCATCGAGTTGGCCGGGGACGGCACCTCGGCCGAGGTGGCCATGTCCGTCAACGGGGACGTCCGACTTCCCGAGAATGCCGTGGCCGAACTGCGGCAGTCCAGCCTGCTCGGGGAAAAGTTCGTCGAGCTCGCCAGGCCCACACTGCGGAGAGCGGAAGGCACGCTCGTCGACGGCGCGGTCATCCCGAACGAGCGAACCGGCCGCAACACTGAGGTGGAGGAAGTGCTGGGGGCCACGTCCATGCTGCTCAACGGCGGCGGACTCGGACAACTCCAGCGGATCACCACCGAACTCAACGCCGCGTTCGAGGGTCGATCGCCACAATTGAGGCAGCTGCTCGGGGAGCTGGAGGAGTTCGTGGCCGGGTTGGACGATCAGCGCGACGAAATCGTCCGTGCGATCGATGCCACTGACGAGCTCGCCGAAACTCTGAGCGGACGCACCGCTCAGGTGGAGCGCATCCTGACCGAACTGGAGCCGGGCATCGACGTGCTCGCCGAGCAGAGCGACGAGATCACCGCCATGTTCCGCTCACTCGACTCCCTGTCCGAGGTCGCCGTCGACACCGTGGATCGAGCCAAGGACGACCTGGTGGCGAGCCTGCGGGCGCTGGAACCGGTGTTGCGCCAGCTGGACGAGGAGGGCCACCGGCTGCCGCAGGCGATGGAGGTGCTGCTCACCTTCCCGTTCTCCGACGCGGCACTGGATGCGGTGCGCGGTGACTACATCAACGGCTTCTTGCGACTCGATGCCCGTACGGCCGATGACCCGCCGCTCCCGCTGCCCGGAGTCGACGTCGCAGGCGCCGGGGAAGGAGGACGGGGCTGATGCTGAGTCGGCTGGTACGGGTACAGGTGATCATCTTCACGATCATCGCGCTGGTGGGCATCTCCTTCGTCGGTGCCCGCTATGCGGGACTGGACACCCTGTTCGGCGATCGTGGGTACACGGTGACCGCCGAGCTCGCCGAGTCCGGCGGGCTCTTCGAACACGCCGAGGTCACCTACCGAGGTGTGCAGATCGGTCGGGTCGGCGATCTGCGGCTCGCAGACGACGGCATCGAGGTGGACGTGCGGATCGAACCTGACGCGCCGCCGGTTCCCGATGACGTGGAGGCAGTGGTGGCGCATAAGTCGGCGGTGGGTGAGCAGTACCTTGACCTCCGCCCGCGCAGGGAGGCAGGGCCGTACCTGGAGCACGGATCGGTGATCACCCAGGAGGACACGACGCTGCCGCTGCCGATCGAAACCGTCCTGCTGTCGCTCGACGGGTTACTCGAATCGGTTCCCAGGGACGATTTCCGCACCGTCGTCGACGAGATTTACCAGGCGACGCTAGGGACCGGACCCAGCTTGCAGGCGTTACTCGATTCCGCGGAGAGCTTCGTCGAGACCGCCGTGGAGCATCTCCCGCAGACCAAACAACTGCTGGTGGACGGGAATACCGTGTTGGAAACGCAATCTGATTCTGCGGAAGCGTTCGCTACCTTCGGCTCGAATACCAAACTGTTCGCTGAGCGATTGAGTGAGTCCGATAGTGACCTCAGAACGGTCCTGGATTCTGTTCCCGGAGCGACCCGTGAGGTCAATGCGTTGCTGACCGAAACCGATCCCGAGCTGGGAATGCTGCTCGCGAATCTGGTCACCACATCGGAAGTGTTGCGCGCGAATATCGACGGCGTGGACGCGTTGCTGGTGGCCTCGCCGGAGGTAGTGAACGCGGGTAGGGACGTGTTCTCCTCCGGGGTGGCGAATTTCGGGCTGGCCACCACCTTCTTCGACCCGATGCCGTGCACCGAGGGGTACGAGGGTACGACCTACCGTGAGGGACGGGATACCTCGTCCGTCCCGCTCAACACTGCCGCCGGGTGTGTCCGGTAGATCCGTCGGCGGGGTGCGGGCGACGAGCGATCACGATGCGGAAGTCGCTCGGCTCCTGGATGTGTCGTACGCGGGTGCTCTTGTGTACTAGTTACAACGCCGCGAGCAGGATTTAGCGATATTCGCGCGATTTTCATGTGGCCTACGGGTAGTCGCGCGAGGTACCCGATTTTCACCGGTTCGGGTGATATTATACATAAGCACGTAAAGCATGATACGGGGCGTGCTTTTCGGTGTTGGGGTACGTGTACCGAGAAGTGAATACTTGTAAGTCGCGAATGAGAACCATTCGTGCGGCAAGGCGCGGACTGGGGTGGGCCCACCTCTCAAGCCGGCCGGAAACGTCGTTTCCGTGCCGTCAAGGTTATCAGGAGCTCAATCTATGAGATTTAGACGCAAGTCGAAGCGAGGGGTACGTACGCTTGCGGTCGGTACCGTGGCGGGTATGACCGTGAGCCTCATCGGCGCGGCGGGACTGGTCTCGGTTGGCCTGGGAAACGCTCAGGAAACCGAAGTCGAACCTGAACCGGTATCGTTGGAACTCGACTACGAGTGCCCCTTCCCACTGATCGGCACCCACGTCGTCGAGGTCGAGATCAACGCGGAGATTCCCCTGGAGATCGAGGTCGGGGAACCGTCGCCCGAGTTCGCGATCGATACGATATCCACGGCCCCGCCGGACGCCACGGCAGGCATGCGCCTGGTGGGTGCGGAGACGATCGAGGGTAGCGCCGTCGCGCACTCCGCGATCGACGCACCCGAGGCGGTGCTTGACCTCATGGTGCCTGCGGACATCCCACAGCAACCTATTCCCGAAGAAGGGCCGTCGACGATCGAGGCGTTCGGTACCGCGCCCTCGGTCACCTTTACGGAGCCGGGGGAGGCGGTTATCACCGTCGGTGACCTCGACCTGACGCTGACTCCCCGTGATGGCGATGGGAACGAGACCGGACTGGGTACATTCGACTCTGACTGCACCCAGCTTCCCGATCAGGACAACGTACTCGCGGCCATCACCATCCAGCCCGAGGATGTGCCGCCGCCGCCGGAGCCGGAGGTTCCTGTGGTGGTTGATCATGCGTTCGAGGTGGAGCAGGATTCGGTGCTCGAGGTGGCGGCTCCCGGTGTGTTGGAGGGTGCCACTCCTGAGGGTGTTGATCTGACGGCTGCTGTGGAGCAGGAGCCTGCCAGTGGTGCGTTGGAGCTGGCTGGTGATGGGTCGTTCACTTATGAGCCGGAGTCCGGGTTTGTGGGTGAGGAT
>NZ_WBXM01000014.1:0-126826 GCF_033042135.1 Haloechinothrix sp. LS1_15
CGCCTCGCTCGCCTGGAACGGGAAGTGTTCCAGCGCACCTCCTGACAGGAAGACAGCGCTCACGGCGTCACGGCGCTTACAGCACAGCCACCGACAGCGCCTGCGCGGCCTCGCTTCCCAGGGCATGGGTGGCATCGTGCGGCGGGGTCAGCAGGGTCGAGCGCGCCGTAGGACTCTGTAGTACATTGTAGGTGTGGCTTTGCGGGTGGATTGGAGTAGGCGTGCTGACTACATATATGCCCGACATGCGATCGACCCGGAATGGGCCAACGAGGCAGTACGCGACGAGCACGCCGTGTGGTTGGTGCCGGACCCGGCCAGCCGCTCCGGCCACTCGGTCCGGGTGATCGGGTATTCGATCACGGCAGGGATGCTGCTGACCGTTGTCCTCGTCCGACAGCATGCTGATCCGGCTCAGTTGCCGGGACGGGGACTGGTGGGGCAGCAACGCATGGCGTTCCAATCAACGCGACCGCCGCATCTATGGAGAGACGGAACGATGAGCAGGATCGATGACCTCCTCGCAGAGGAAGGCGCGGCAGCGGAACGCTCCGAGATATCGGAAGCGCTGCCCGAGCACGTTCAGGTGAGCCGACCCAACCTCGGCCGCACCACGGTGGTGTCGGTACGACTGTCCGCCGAGGAGCACGACCGGCTACAGGAAGCCGCTGACGACGCTGATCTTCCCCTGTCCACGCTCGTCAGGCTGTGGGCGCTGGATCGGTTGCGTGCCGAACGCGAGGGCGGTGGCAGTGTGTCGGAACGCCTCGCTCGCCTGGAACGGGAAGTGTTCCAGCGCACCTCCTGACAGGAAGACAGCGCTCACGGCGTCACGGCGCTTACAGCACAGCCACCGACAGCGCCTGCGCGGCCTCGCTTCCCAGGGCATGGGTGGCATCGTGCGGCGGGGTGCCGACCTTGACGACCAACGGCCCGCCGAAGGGCTGGCGTTCGATCACCTCCACACGCGCGCCCAGCCCGATCTGGCGATCGGCCAGGAACCGCAGCAGTTCCGGATCGGTGTCCCAGACGCGCACGATCTCGCCGACCGCTCCGGGTTCGAGGTTGTCGAGCTGGCGAGTGTCCAGCTCCTCGACACTGCCGTCCTGGGCGGGGATCGGGTCGCCGTGCGGGTCGCGCTGCGGGTTGCCGAGCTTCGCGGCGATGCGGTCGACCAGCCTGTCGGACACGGCGTGCTCCAGCGCGTCCGCCTCGGTGTGCACCTCGTCCCAGGTATATCCCAGCTCCGAGACGAGGAACGACTCGATCAGCCGGTGGCGCCGCAGCACCGACCGCGCCAGCGCGTATCCCTCGGCGGTCAGCCCGATCCCCCGGTAAGGCACGTGCGCGACCAGGCCCTGCTGCGACAGCTTGGTCACCATCCCCGACGCCGAGGACGGGCTGACCGACAGCCGCGCCGCGAGCGAGGTGTTCGTGACCTCCTCACCCCGTTCGGCGAGCCCGTAGATGACCCTGACGTAATCCTCGATCGACGAGGACCGCCGGTCCAACTGCTCAGGCATGATTCCACGATACGGTGCCGGATTCGGCAGCTCACGGCAGCGCCCGGTTAAGCCTTCCAGCGGTACCGTACCCACCCGGTCACCGGATAGGCACCCAAGCTGGCATAGAACCGGGCGGCCTTGTCGTTGCCTTCCTGCATCTCCCACTCGACCCGGCCGCCGGTGCGGGCACGCAGCTCGTCGAGCAACTCACGTCCGAGGCCGAGGCGGCGGTAGTCCGGCCGGATGAACAGGTCATCCATCCAGATCCCCGGCTTGCCTTCCCAGGTGGAGAAGTTCCAGCAACAGAACACGAACCCGGCCACCTCGTCCGGTTCACCCTCCGGGTGCGCCAGCACCACCCAGGCCTTGGGGTGCTCGCCGAACAGGTGATGCGCCATTGCCTGCCGGTCGAGGCGCAGGTCGCCGTTGCCCTCGTAGGCGGCGTGCTCCTCGATCATCGTGCAGATCTCCTCGACGTCGGACGCTCGCGCGTCGCGCACCGGCATCATCGGCCTCCCGTGTCGCTGTTCAACCGTCCGCGGGTATCGCTACCGGCTACCCGCCGCTGGTTGCCTCGTGGACCATCTCCCCACCGACCACCGTGGCCCGCACCGCCACGCTCTCCATGGTGTCCTGCCTGGTCGGGTCGTCGCTGAGCACGGCGAAATCGGCGCGCTTACCCGGCTCGATGGTGCCGAGGTCCGCCTCGGCGAACGCCGCGTAGGCCGAGCCGGCCGTGTAGGCGCGCAACGCCTCGGTCGGGCTGATCCGCTCGCCCGCACCCAGCACGTAGCCGCTCGCGGTGCGCCTGCGCACCATGTCGGCCATCCCCAGCAGCGGTGCCCCCGCCACGACCGGACGGTCCGAGCTGCCCGGCAGCACGCACCCCGCGTCGAGGAAGCTGCGTTGCCGGTAGCACCACGCCTCCCGCTCCGGGCCGAGGGCGCTGCGCATGCCGTCGCCGATCTCGTTGACGAACCGCCCCTGCGGCACCGGGATCGCCCCCAGCCCGGCCACCCGCCGCAGGTCACCGTCGCCGATCACGCCGCAGTGCTCGATGCGGTGCCGGTGATCGGCGACCGGATGTGCCGCCAGCGCTGCTGCGTAGGCGTCCAGCACCACCGAGATCGCCCGATCCCCAATAGCGTGGGTAGCTACCTGCCACCCGCTGCGGTGCGCGCGCAGCACGATGTCGGCGATATCGGCCTCAGCTGTCTGGAAATAGCCGGTGTTGTCCGGCTCCCCCGCGAACGGCTCGTGCATCGCGCACGTCCGCCCCACCAGCGAGCCGTCCGCGAACAGCTTCACCGGGCCGAGCCGTAGCCTGCCGTCGCCGAAGCCGGTGCGCATCCCCAGGTCGAGCCCGAAATCGACACCGTCACCCCCGGCGGCCTGCAGCGGATGCAGCGCATCCGCCGAGGCCATCAGAATGACGCGCACCCCGAGCTCCCCGCGCTCGCGTGCCAGCTGGTACGCGGCCAGCTCCACCGGGGTGCTGCCGACCAGGCCCGCGCCGATCCCTGCCTCCTGCACGCTGGTGATGCCCTCCGCGAGGTATCGCTGGCTCGCCCGCGCGATACCCCGGCCGACCTCGGCCAGCGGCACCGGATACAGCAGCGGATCCAACAACCCCTGCGCCCGCTCCCGCAACAGGCCCGTGGGGCGTCCCGCCTCGTCACGGACGACATCCCCACCCGGCGGCACCGCCGCGAGATCGATCCGGTCCAGCACGGCCGAGTTCACCACGCACATGTGGCCGGTGGTGTGCTTCAACCGCACGTAATGGTCCGGTGCCGCCCGGTCCAGACCGTCGCGGGTGGGGTGACCGCCCCCGAGCTTGGTCTGGTCGTAGCCGTTGCCGTGGATCCAGCTGCCGGCCGGTTGCCGGGCCGCGCGGTGAGCCACCGCGTCGTAGAGCTCCTCCAGCGAGCCGCACGCTGCCGCGCTGACATCCAGCTCGTCCAGACCCATGCCGTACCAGGCCATGTGGTTGTGCGCGTCGTGGAAGCCGGGCACCACGGTGGCGCCGTCCAGGTCGACCACCCGCCGCGCGGGCAGCTCCTTCGCCTGCTCGCCGAGGGCGATGACCCGGCCGTGGTGCACCGCGACGGCGTCGGTGACCTGAAAATCCCGCCCGGCCAGCAGGCGCGCGCCAGTGAACACGGTGTCGGCCGCCCACCCGGCAGCGGTCACCCTCACACCCCTTCCCGAGGCCATCGACTGCATCCGCCAGAACTCTATCGATCGATCGACAGGCTCGTCTAGACTCGCGAGCATGGTGGGACAGCAGCCGACGAGCACCGTGGAATCCGAGAGCAGCGGCGGGGTGACCACGATCTGGCTCAACCGTCCCGATCGACGCAACGCCGTCACGGCTGGGCTGGTCGAGGACCTGCTCGGCGCCCTCGATGCCGTCGCCACCGGCCGTCAACCGGCCGGGGTGGTGCTGCTCGCCGGGAAGGGAAAGGCCTTCTGCGCGGGCCACGATCTCAAGGAACCCGTACCACCCGGCGACTCCCGTCCCCGGCTCGAACGGCTCCAGGAGGTCACCCGCCGCATCCGGGCGCTGCGGCAGCCGGTGATCGCGGTGGTGCAGGGCTGGGCCGTCGGCGCAGGCGCCGAGTTCGCCCTCGGCTGCGACCTCGTACTGGCGGCCGAGGACGCGGCGTTTCGCTTCCCCGAAGTCGGGCTCGGCCTGAGCGTCACCGGTGGCGCGTCGCGCCTGCTGCCCGCGATCGTCGGCCCGCTCAAAGCCAAGGAACTGGTGTTGCTCGGCGAACCGGTGGACGCGGCGGCAGCCCAGCGGCTTGGCCTGGTCAATACCGTGCTGCCCGCAGACGAGCTACATGCGGGCGCGCGACAACGGGCGCAGCAGCTCGCGGCGAACCCGACGGCGGCGGCGCTGGCGAAGCGAGCGCTGGACGCTGGCCCCGAGTCCAGCTTGGATGCCGCGCTGGAGCTGGAGGTCACTCACGCGCTGCTCACCGAAACCTCGGGGGAGGCTTCACTTCCGACCGACCCTGCGGTACAGGGCCGGTCATGACGGGAGGAGCCGCAGACGGATGGCACGGCACCGCTGTCCCGGATACGCTGGACGCCCTGGTGACACGCGCGGCGCGCCGGTGGCCGGAGCGCACGGCCTGGGTGTTCGACCACACCGGCACGCGCTACACCTTCGCCGAGGTGCGGCAGTACAGCGACCGCTGGGCGAGTCGGCTGGCGGCGGCCGGGGTCCGCGAGGGTGACGCCGTTGCGGTGATGCTGCGCAACCAGCCGGAGTTCCCGCTGCTGTGGTTGGCGCTGGCGCGCCTTGGTGCGGTGCTCGTGCCGGTCAACACCAACTACCGGGAGCTGGACACCGCGCACGTGCTGGACGATTCGCAAGCCAGGCTGGTCGTGGCCGCAGGCGAGTTCACCGAGCTGCTGGCGGGCTTGGCGCGCGAACGGGCCGGCCTCCGGGTGCTCACCCCGGTTGACCTCGCCGGGCTAGCGGGCGAAGAGGTACCCGCGACCGGTCCCGTGCCGGAGCGGCCGGTGAACATTCAGTACACCTCCGGCACGACCGGCACACCGAAAGGGTGCTTGCTGCCGCACCGCTACTGGACCACGCTGGCGAGGAGCATGGTCGAGGAGTTCCCCCACCTGTCCGAAACGGACACCATGCTGACCGCCCAACCCTTCCACTACATCGATCCACAGTGGCACGTAGCGGTCGGGCTCGCCTCAGGGGCGGCGCTGGTGGTGCTGGATCGCTTCCACCCGTCAAGCTTCTGGGACAAGATCCGCGAGCACCGGGTGACATGGTTCTACTGCCTCGGCCTCATGCCGAACCTGCTGCTGCGACAGCCGGACCGTGACACCGACACCGACCACGCGCTACGGGCGGTGTGCGCCTCAGCGATCCCCAGGGAGCAACATGCGGAGCTGGAGCGCCGCTGGGGTGTGCCGTGGTTCGAGGCATTCGGCATGACCGAGACCGGTGCCGATCTGCGTGTTCGGGAATGCGATCACGATGCGGCTGTCGGGACCGGCTGTATCGGGACACCGATCCGCGACCGCGAAGTCGCCATCCTCGACGAGTCCGGCGCGATCCTGCCGCGCGGCGAGACCGGAGAACTCGCCATCCGCGGCACCGGAATGATGCTCGGCTACCACGGCAGGCCGGACGATACCGAGCGCGCCTTCCGGAGCGGCTGGTTCCACACCAGGGATCTGGCGCGTATGGACGCCGACGGCAGGGTTTACTTCGTCGGCCGACGCAAGGACATGATCCGCCGCAGCGGGGAGAACATCTCCGCGGAGGAGGTCGAGCGGGCGCTGACGCTGCACCCCGATGTGGCGATGGCGGCGGTCACCGCCGTACCCGACGACCTGCGAGGCGAGGAGGTGCAGGCCCACGTAGTGCTCGTCGAGCAGGCCACGGCCGCTCCCGAGGAGCTGGCCGAGTTCTGCGCGCGGAAGCTGGCATACTTCAAAGTGCCCCGCTATTGGCGCTTCGTCGATAGCCTTCCGATGACGGCGTCGGAACGGGTGGCCAAGGGGCGGTTGGCCACTGGCGGTGACCCGCGCACGGGCTCGTACGACAGGGCAGAAAGGCGATGGCTGTGAGCTCCACCAACGCCCGTATCCACCGGGCGGCGATCGGTCTGTTCGCGAGCAAGGGCTTCCACGGGGTAGGTATCAGGGAACTGGCACAGCACGCCGAGCTGTCCTCAGCCAGCCTGTACCACTACATGGGGACCAAGGAGGCACTGCTCGCCGAGATCATGCGGGATTGCCTGAGCCGCCTGGTCACCGCCGCGCGCCGCGCCACGGCCGGTGTGATCGATCCCGTCGAGCGAGTCGGCAGGCTCGTGGCCCTGCACGTCCTCGCGCACGCCGTGCGCGCCGAGGAGACTGCTGTGGTGGACAACGAGGTGAACTCGCTGTCGCCGCAGCTGCGGGAATCGATCGTGGCCATGCGCGACGACTACGAACGGCTGTGGGCAGACGCCATCGCCGATGGCGGTCAGTCCGGGTCGCTGCACCACGACCCGCACGGTGTGGCACGCCGCGGTCTACTGGAGATGTGCAGCGGGGTCGCCCGCTGGTACTCGGTCGACGGTCCGATGTCGCTTGACGAGCTCGCCCGGCGGTACGCAGTGCTCGCGCTACGAGCACTCGGAGTCACCGATCCCCCGGCACCCGATGTGGACGCCTGCCGCGCGGTCGTGGCTGAAATCTGGGGCAGTACCCTTACCGGAAGCCAGGCGTAGGGGACACTCGTGCACTGCACCGTGCTGTGGTCGCCGCCGCTACCCGACAGTGTCCGGTTCAGAGATCTGCTCAGCGAGCCGGAGCTGGAACGGTTCGAGGCATACCGGCTCGACGCTGACCGGCGCCGCTTCCTCACTGGGCGGGTGATGGCGCGGCACGCGGTCGCCGAACGTACCGGGGCGGCAGCGGGCGACATCGTGCTCGACGCGCGCTGCTCCGGCTGCGGCAAGCACCACGGTAAGCCACGCGTGGTTGGCACCGGAGAACAGTGGGAGCTGTCCATCGCACACTCCGGAGACTGGGTGGGGGTGGCGCTGGCCAAGACCGTCCAGGTCGGTCTGGACGTGGAAGCACCGGCCGGTCGGTCGGCGGGCAGTGTCAACGGGCTGATCGACTACACGCTGGACGGGTACGAGCGCGTCTCGCTGACGGCCGTCCCCGACGAGGCACGGGAACGGTCGTTCCTCCGATACTGGGTGCGCAAGGAAGCCGTGATGAAAGCCGTGGGACGTGGGCTCCAGATCCCACTGCGCGGCGTGTCCGTCTCCGCGCCATGGGAACCGCCACTGTTGCGTGGCTCCACGGACGCATCGCTGCATCCGGATCGCATCAGCCTGCACGACCTCTCCGGCTCGGGCGACCACCCGGCCAGCGTCGCGGTGCTGACCACCGAGCGGGTCACGGTCACCGAGCGGCAGTGGGGCGCGCGTTAACACACGATCAGGCGGGCGGGTCGGGGACGGATGCAAAACCGGCGGTACCATCCAGCCACGGGGGATGGTTCGCACCGCGGATGCCGAGCCGTCACACGCAGCCACCACGAGGCCAGGGAGTTGTCCAATGAGCAGGCTCACCGTAATCGTCGGCGGGATCCTGACCGTCACGGGAATCATTGCCTACGCGGCGACCGGAGCCGCGAGCGTGACCGCGCTGATTCCC
Organism: Haloechinothrix sp. LS1_15; assembly: GCF_033042135.1. Taxonomy (NCBI): domain Bacteria; kingdom Bacillati; phylum Actinomycetota; class Actinomycetes; order Pseudonocardiales; family Pseudonocardiaceae; genus Haloechinothrix; species Haloechinothrix sp. LS1_15. The sequence goes on from NZ_WBXM01000014.1 coordinate 7,701, forward strand.
TCCTTCATCGGCGTGCTGCTGATCGTGTGCGGTGTCCTGGCCCGCAAGCCAACGCTCCACAGGTACAGCCTGGCGGCCGCGATGGTGATCGCCCTGCTCGGCGCGCTGGGCGCGCTGCGGAACGTCGCCGATCTCGGCGAGCTGTTCGCGGGCACCGCCGACACCCCCTCGGCCGTGATCACCAGCACCATCATGTTCGTGCTACTGGTGGTCTACCTCGTTGTGGGAGTGGTCCAGTTCCTGCGGGCGCGCCGCTCACCCTCTTCCGGCGAACGCGTCTGACGCGGGCCGGGCGCCTCCGGCACCCCGAGCGCTCTGCCCTATGCCAGCAGCCCGCACTCGATCAGCGCCTGGCGGATCACCTCGGTCTCGCGTTCGTCCGCCGCTACCAGGGGAAGCCGGGGTGGGCCCGCCGGATAGCCGAGCAGGTTGAGCGCGGCTTTGATCGGGATCGGGTTCGTGGTCACGGTCAGCGCCTGGTAAAGCGGCTTGAGTGAGGCATCGATGTCGGCACGCCGGTCCGGCTCGTCGACCATGCGCCGTAGCTGCTCGCCCATGATATGGCTGGCCACCAGAATGCCGCCGCAGCCACCCAGATCGAGGGTACGGGCGAGCACGTCGTCATTACCCGCGTAAAGGCCGATGCCCTCGACCGGCGCCAGATTCGCGTTGTTCGCCTGCTTGACGTAGTCGATCCGTTCGATCGTCGCCAGCTCGGCCAACAGGTCGTTGGGCATGTCCGTGCCCGTGCGGGTCGGGATGTTGTACAGGATGATCGGTTTGTCTGTCGCCCGCGAGATCTCGGTGAAATGCTGCACCAGGCCGCGGCGGTTGGGACGGTTGTAGTACGGCGTGACGGATAGGATGGCATCGGCCCCGAGGTCGGTCGCTCGCTCGGTCATGGCACAGGCTTGGGCCGTGTTGTTCGAACCGGTGGACGCGACCACGGTGGCCCCAACGGGGCGCTCCGCACAGGCGAGCTCGATCACTCGCAAGTGCTCCTCATTCGACAGTGTGGCTGCCTCGCCTGTCGTCCCGCAGGCAACGATGCCGTCCGAGCCGTGGCGCACCACGTGGTGGAACATCGAGACGAAAGCGGACTCGTTCAACCGCATCTCGCTGTCGAACGGGGTGATCAACGCGGTGAGAATCGACCCGAGCGGTGCGTGCGTCATGACCGACCCCTCCCTCCTCCCGAACCTCGGCCTGGCGGCCACAACCTTCCCTGTCAGAGTCTCGCGCAAGCGCCACGCCGGTCAAGCAGCAGGCGAACGCGTGCCGTGATCAACCACGATCGCGTTTCCCTGGAGGCACCGGACAGATCCAGCAACGTCGACCACATCCCACGCGCCACCACAAGCCGGACCCACTACCAGCTCCGGCTCGCTACAGTTCGGGGGACAGCCCCATGGCGCGGAGCAGGGTCCGGAACTTGGCGGTGGTTTCGGCGAGCTCGGCCTCGGGTTCGGAGGCCGCGACAATCCCGCCGCCCGCATACAGCCGAAGCGTGCGCGAGGCGACCTCGGCGCAGCGGATCGACACCACCCATTCGCCGTCGCCTGCCGCATCGACCCAGCCGATGGCACCCGCGTAGTAGGCGCGGTCGAACGGCTCCAGCTCGCGCACCAGCTCCCGAGCGGCGGCGGTGGGCGTGCCGCACACCGCCGGTGTGGGATGCAACGCCGCCGCCAGTCGCAGCGCGCTGACGTCCTCGCGCAGCTCCCCGGTGATCGCGGTACCCAGGTGCCACATCGTCGGGGTCGCCTCTAAGGCTGGAGCCGCAGGCACATCCAGGTTCCGGCACAGCGGTCGCAGCGCATCCACCACGGCCTCGATCACCATGGCGTGCTCGGCGTGATCCTTCGCCGAGGCCAGCAGCGCCGCCGCGTGCCGCTCATCTGTCTCGGGATCACCCGTGCGGGGAGCCGAGCCAGCGTGCGGGTGCGCGATCACCCGGTCTCCCCGGCGCCGCACCAGCAGCTCGGGGCTGGATCCGACCAGCGTGCGTGGCACCGCCCGCTCACCCGGCAGGTCAGCGGCGAAGGTGAACCCGGTCGAATGCTCCCGCACCAGGTTGTACAGCAGCACCGCCGGATCGATCCCGATGTCGAACGTGATGTCGAGCGCCCGCGCCAGCACGACCTTGCGCAACGGGTCGGCGTGCGACCCGTCGCCGTGCAGCTCGTCGAGCGCACGCCGCACAGCCGCCCGGTGCCGTTCGGGCTCCGGCACCGGCGTGACCGTCGCCGGTGCCGGCACGGCTCGGGCGGCCCGCTGCCGCACGGCCTCGTGTGCCGGTTCCGAGGTCCACAACCGCTGAGGCACGGTCAGCCGCGCCGGGGTGGCCGCCGAGTCAGCATCGAACGGCAACACCCCCACCGCCATCGAGCCGGGGGCGTCGGCCAGCACGCGGTCGAGCTCGCGATCGAGCTCGGCCGGGTCGTGACCCTCCACCACCACGCCCGCACCACGGGCCAGCACGGTGCGCTCGGCGGTGGAGAGAAAGAAATCACCCCTGCGGTACTCGTCGAGCAGCGCGACGGCCTCGCGTGCGGGCTGCGCGGCCGCCCCGGCCACGCTGTTTGCGCCCGACACGCCCGACGTACCCGAACCGCGGTCAGCCACGGTCACCGCGCCAACCTCGACACGAGGGGCCTGAATCTCCCTCCAGCGGATGTCACGCGATCGATTGTCTCATCGTCACGAGCGTGCGCGCGCAGCACTAACCCTCACGCCAGCCGCGATACCGCGGGCGGCGTGTTCGTTGGTGTCCGGTGGGTTATGCGGGTGCCGGTTACTTGAGCGCTTCGACGAGCGCCTCGCGCTGCCGCTCGCCCAGGCCTGCGGCGCGCCGATCCGGGTCGATGCCGATCTGCTCCATCAGGTTGGCGACCTTGACGTCACCGAAACCGGGGACCGCCTTCAGCAGCGCGGCCACCTTGGTCTTGCCGATGGTCTTGTCTTCCTTGGCTCGCTGGAGCACCTGCTCGATGCTCCGCTCGCCGGACTTGATCGACGCGAGCAGCTCGGACCTGGCCTTACGGGCTTCGGCGGCCTTGGCCAGCGCCTCGGCACGCTGCTCCGGTGTCAACGTGGGCAGAGCCAACGTAGCTCATCCTTCCTTGTTCGCTGTCATGCTGCCGAACACGCACAGTCACCGGGATGCCACCCGATGTCCGGTACGCCTGACCGGCAGTTCCGTGCTATGCCTCCAGTAAACGCCACGTTCGCGAGTTCAGCAGCACCGACACGCAGTGATCCGGCGAATAACCCACCGGTCGTGGGTGCCCGCCACCCGGTTCCTCCATGATGAGGAGCCACCCACGCCGCTCCGACGATATTCTCGCGGCATGCGTAGCACGATGCAGAACGGAGAGCTGTCCATCGGCCAGCTGCTCCGTTACGGGAGCCAAGTCCACGCTTCGAGCGAGGTCGCCACCTGGACCGGTGACGGCTGTCGGCGAGTGAGCTACGGCGAGGTCGGCAGACGCGCCGCCCGGCTCGCCCATGCGCTGCGTGACCTCGGCATATCCGGTGACCAGCGGGTAGCCACGTTCATGTGGAACAACAGCGAGCACCTCGAGGTGTACCTGGCGGTGCCCGCCATGGGGGCCGTGCTGCACACGCTGAACATCCGACTGTCGGCGGAGCAGTTGGTGTTCATCGCCAACCACGCCGAGGACGAAGTGGTCATCGTCGACAGCACCCTGGCACCTGCCCTCGCGCCGCATCTACCCGAGATGCGCACCGTGCGTCACGTGATCGTCACTGGCAACGACTCCAGCGTCCTCGACGCGCCTGCCGGGATCACGGTGCACTCCTACGAGGAACTACTCGACGGCAGGCCCGACGAGTGCGACTGGCCCGAGGTGGACGAGCGCGCCGCCGCCGCGATGTGCTACACCTCCGGCACCACCGGTGACCCCAAGGGTGTGGTCTACTCCCATCGATCGATCTGGCTGCACTCGATGCAGGTGTGCATGACCGACGGCATGGCGCTGTCCCAGCGCGACACCACCCTGGCGATCGTGCCGCAGTTCCACGCGATGTCCTGGGGCCTGCCGTATGCCGCCTTCATGGTGGGCGCCTCGTTGGTTATGCCGGACCGGTTCCTGCAGCCGGAGGCCATCGCGCGGATCCTGGCGACCGAACGGCCCACCTTCGCCGCCGCGGTACCCACCATCTGGCAGGGACTGTTGCACCACCTGGAGGCGCACCCACAGGACATCTCCCACTTGCGCGAGGTGGTCGTCGGTGGCTCGGCGGCCCCGCCGTCGCTGATGCACGCCTTCGAGGAGAACTATGGCGTGTCCGTGCTGCACGCCTGGGGTATGACCGAGACCTCCCCGCTGGGCAGCGTGGCGCGCCCACCCGCCGGGGTCGAGGGTGAACGGGCCTGGGCTTACCGCTACACACAGGGCCGATTCCCCGCCTCCGTCCGTGCCAGGCTGATCGACGACTCGGGTACCGAACTGCCATGGGACGGCAGCAGCGTGGGCGAGCTGGAGGTGACCGGTCCTTGGATCGCGGCCGGGTACCACGGCGGCGCCGACGACGGGAAGTTCCGCGACGGCTGGCTGCGTACCGGCGACGTCGGCCACATCACCCCGGACGGTTACCTCACGCTGACCGACCGGGCCAAGGACGTCATCAAATCCGGCGGCGAGTGGATCTCCTCGGTGGAACTGGAGAACCACGTCATGGCACACGACGCGGTGGCCGAAGCTGCCGTGATCGGTATCCCGGACGCCAAGTGGGAGGAGCGCCCACTGGTGGCCGTGACGCTCAAGGACGGCAAGCAGGCTGGTGCCGCGGAGCTGCGGCAGTTCCTGGACGGCAAGGTCGCACGATGGCAGCTGCCGGAGAACTGGACCTTCGTCGACGAGATCCCCAAGACCAGCGTCGGCAAGTCCGACAAGAAACGGCTCAGGGCCGACTTCGCCGCCGGGTCCCTCGAGGTCCGTCGTATCGACTGAGCGCGATACACGATCAGCCCCCCGTACGCCCGGCCGGGTGACAGTGCGAGGATAGCGGCGAAGCGTGGGTGAGGCGGTGGTGCGTACCCGCCTCGTGCGCTGTCGCAACTCGACACACCGGGGGGTTCTGTGGAACGGCACATGCTCGAGGTCATCGAGCTGACAAAGCGTTACGGCGACATCACCGCACTCGAGAAGGTGAGCTTCACCGTCCGCTCGGGGGAGCTGTTCGGGTTCGTCGGCAGTAATGGCGCGGGCAAGACGACCGCGATGCGCATCATGCTCGGCGTCCTCGCGCAGGACGCCGGGCGGGTGCGCTTCGACGGGAACGTCATCACCCCAGAGGTCCGGGCGCGCTTCGGGTACATGCCCGAGGAGCGGGGCCTGTACCCGAAGATGAAGGTGCTCGACCAGCTGACCTACCTCGCGCAGCTGCACGGCCGATCCGCCAATGCCGCACACACCGCTGCCGAACACTGGCTCGCCCGCCTCGACTTGCGGGAGCGGCGCCACGACGAGGTCCAGAAGCTCAGCCTCGGCAACCAGCAACGGGTGCAGCTTGCCGCCGCGCTGGTACACGAGCCGACGGTGCTGGTGCTCGACGAGCCGTTCTCCGGCCTGGACCCGGTAGCGGTGGACATGATGAGCGGGGTGCTGCGGGAGCAGGCCGCAGCGGGTGTGCCGATCGTGTTCTCCAGCCACCAGCTCGACCTGGTCGAGCGGCTGTGCGATCGCGTCGGGATCATCCGAAACGGGCAGATGGTGGCGACCGGAACGGTCGAGGAGCTCAGTGCCGGGGCGGTCAGCCAGCTCCGCGTGGTGGTGCCCGGCGCGCCGGCCGGATGGGCGCGCGGCCTGGACGGCACCAGGGTGCTCAGCGAGCAGGACTCCACCACGCTGCTCGAGCTGGAGCCGGACGCGGACGAGCAGGCGGTGCTCCGAGCTGCGATGGAACACGGACCGGTCACCGAGTTCAGCAAGCACCGGCTGTCGCTGGCCGAGCTGTTCCGCCACGTGGTCACCGAAGGGAGCGCGGCGTGAATACACCAGAACCGGGGGGATCCCTCCACAATGCCTTCCGATCGGCCACCCGCTCGGTGACGCTTGTCGCGCGGCGAGAGCTGCGCACGAAACTCCGCAACCGGGCGTTCTTGCTGGGCACTGTGGCCATCATCGCCGCGATCGGCGGGTTCATCCTGCTACAGATGACCCTGCTCGCCGGCGCAGGCACCAGCACGGTGGCCCTCGCCGGGCAGGCCACCCACATCTCGGCGGAGCTCGAACGGAACGCGGAGCAGCTCGGTCTCACCGTGGAGACCACCACGATCGACGGCGACGAAGCAAGGACGGCCGTAGAGGCCGGTGACGTCGACGCCGTCGTCGAGGGTTCACCATCGGAGTTCCATGTCCTCGTCGAGTCCGATCTGAATGAGCGCCTTGAGCTGGCGCTTTCGGCCATTACCCAGCAGCAGGTCATGACCGCGGCGCTGGCACAGGCCGGCGTGGACAATCCCGCTGCCGTCATGGCGCAGGCATCCGAGGCGGATGTGGACGTCACCGCGCTGTCGGGCACCACCCCGGAGGACAACCAGCGCCTCATCGTAGGCGCGATCATGGCGTTCCTGCTGTTCTTCAGCATCACCACCTACGGCGCTTATGTTGCCCAGGGTGTGGTCGAGGAGAAGTCCAGCCGGGTGGTCGAGATCCTGCTGTCCACGATCCGGCCGTGGCAGCTGCTGCTCGGCAAGGTCGCCGGTCTCGGGTTGGTGGGGCTCTCCCAGTTGGTGATCATCGGCGGGGCCGGCCTGGTGCTGGCGACCGCGACGGGCGTCTTGGAGGTCACCGGTGTCGCCGTTGGCACGCTTGCCTGGGGGGTGCTGTGGTACCTGCTCGGGTTCTTTCTCTACGCCACGATCTACGCCGCAGCGGCCTCCCTGGTCTCCCGCCAGGAGGATCTGCAGTCGGTGCTGACTCCGGTGACCATCATCCTGGTGGGCGGCTTCGTCGCCGGGTTCAACGTGATGCTCCATGACCCCGGCAGCACCGCAGCCGTGGTGTTGTCGCTGGTGCCGCTGCTGGCACCGATACTGCTCCCCGGACGGATCGCCGCGGGCGACATCGCCGCGTGGGAGATCGGTACGGCCATCGGCCTCACCCTGCTCGCGGTCGCCGCGCTCACCTGGCTGGGCAGCACCGTGTATCGCAATGCCATCCTGCACATGGGCAGCAGGATCAAACTCACGGCTGCGCTGCGCCAGGCGCGGACGTGAGCTCGGCGTAGCGTCGCAGCGCCTCACGACGTTCGTGGTCGTGCTCGACGATCGGTAGGGGGTACGTACCGCGGCGTTCCGCGGTGACACGCCACGGCGTGTGCACAGCGGAACCCGGCAGGCCTCGCAGCTCAGGGACGTAGGTGCGCACGAACTCACCCTCGGGATCGAATCGCTTTCCCTGGATGGTGGGATTGAATATCCGGAAGTACGGGGCCGCGTCCGAGCCGGATCCAGCGACCCACTGCCAGTTCAACTGGTTGGAGGCGAGATCACCGTCCACCAGGTATCGCATGAAGTGCCGGGCGCCCCATTGCCAGGGCAGGTGCAGGTCCTTGACCAGGAAGCTCGCGGCGACCATCCTGATGCGATTGTGCATCCATCCCTCAGTGCGTAGCTGGCGCATGCCGGCGTCCACAACGGGGTAGCCGGTGCAGCCGGCGCACCACGCGTCGAATGCCTCCTGCGCCTGGGGGCCCGAGTCGTGTCGCATCCGATCGAACCGCCGGTCGAGGTTCTGGCGGGCCGCGTCAGGATGGTGCCAGAGTACGTCCGCGTGAAACTCACGCCAAGCCAGTTCCGACCGGAACGCCGCGGCACCCTCACCGCTGATCCCGGACAGGTCCGCCAGGAGGGTCCGTGGGTGGATGCATCCCCAACGTAGGTACACCGACAGCCGTGTCGTTCCCGGTCGATCGGGCCGATCGCGGCGCTCGGCGTAATCGGTCACACCAGTAGCCAAGAACTCCTGCCACACGGCGTGTGCCGCTCGCTCACCTGCGGTGGGCAGTCGCATTCCTGCCAGATCAGGCTCGTCCGGAACTGCGATCCCGGGCACCTCGGAGTGCAGGTCGGACGGATCGAACCACCTGGCGCTGTCCACTCCGGTCGGCGCGGGTGATGGCCAGCCGTGTCGCGACCACGCGCGCGAGAACGGGGTGAAAACGCGATACGGCTGGCCGTTGTCCTTACAGACCCTGCCGGGGGTCACCGCGTACGGGGAACCTGTCGCCTTGAGCTCGATACCGAGCCTGGTCAGCTCGCGCGCCACGACGCCATCCCGCGTGCGGCCGTATGGAGCATTGTCCGCGGTAATGTGCACGGTCGACGCGCTGCAGGCACGTGCCACCTCGGGCACGACCCGCGCGGGATCGCCTCGCACGATGAGCAGCCTGCCGTCCAGGTCCCTGTCGAGCTCGCGCAAGCACCGGTACGCGAACGCGACCCTGGCCGCCCCGGCCCTTTCCAGCAGAGCATCGTCGAGAACGTAGAGCGCGAGAACGTGCCTGGCCTGGCGCGTGGCCGCCAGCAACGCCGGGTGATCGTGCAGGCGGAGGTCTCGCCGGAACCACAGTACGGCGACTTCATCGGTAACCACGAGCAGCTACGGTACGGGCCCCGCGTGCCCGTACCGTAGCTGCCTCGTGGCTGTCGTGTGCCGGTGGCGTTGACGTGATTACCGCTTGTCCACCGACACGTAGTCGCGCATCGGTGCCCCGGTGTAAATCTGCCGGGGGCGGCCGATCTTGCGTGCCGGGTCGATCATCATCTCCCGCCAGTGCGCGATCCAGCCGGGCAACCGACCGAGCGCGAACAGCACGGTGAAGTACTCGGTGGGAAAGCCGAGCGCCCGGTAAATCAGGCCGGTGTAGAAGTCGACATTGGGGTAGAGGTTGCGCTCGATGAAGTAGTCGTCGGAGAGCGCGGTCTCTTCCAGCTTCTTCGCGATGTCCAGCAGCTCGTCGTTCTTGCCCAGCTTGCTGAGGATCTCGTCGGCGGTCCGCTTGATGATCTTGGCGCGCGGGTCGTAGTTCTTGTAGACACGGTGGCCGAAGCCCATCAGCCGCACGCCGGCTTCCTTGTTCTTGACCCGTTCCACGAACTTGCCGACGTCACCGCCGGAGGCTCTGATCCCCGAGAGCATGTCGAGCACAGCGGCGTTCGCGCCGCCGTGCAATGGCCCGAACAGGGCGTTGATTCCGGCCGAGATGCTGGCGAAGAGGTTCGCCTCCGAGGAACCGACAAGCCGGACCGTCGAGGTGGAACAGTTCTGCTCGTGATCGGCGTGCAGGATGAACAGCTGGTCCAGCGCGCGGGCGATGTCCGGATCCACCTCGTAGGGTTCCGCGGGCAGTCCGAACGTCATCCGCAGGTAGTTCTCCACCAGCCCCAGCGAGTTGTCCGGGTACAGGAACGGCTGGCCGATGGACTTCTTGTAGGCGTAGGCCGCGATCGTCGGCACCTTGGCCAGCAGACGGATCGTGGACAGTTCCACGCTGGTCTGGTCGAAGGGGTTCAGCGAGTCCTGGTAGAAGGTGGACAGCGCCGACACCGCACTGGAGAGCACGGGCATGGGGTGGGCATCGCGCGGGAACCCATCGAAGAACCGCTTGAGGTCCTCGTGCAGCAGCGTGTGCCGCTGGATCCGCTCGACGAACGCCGTGAGCTGGTCCCGCGACGGCAGCTCGCCGTAGATCAGCAGGTAGCTGACCTCGAGGAAGCTCGACTGCTCAGCCAGCTGCTCGATCGGGTAGCCACGATAGCGCAGGATACCCGCGGCGCCATCGATATAGGTGATCGCTGATGATGTCGAGCCGGTGTTGACGAAGCCGGGATCGTAGGTGATGTACCCGGTTGATGCCAGCAGGTTCCCGAGCTGGATACCGGGAGCGCCTTCGACCGCGGGTACTACCTGCAGTTCGTGCTCGCCGCTTGGCAAACGGAGCGCGACGGTGTCTCCGGCCTCGTTGCCTGTGGCACCGGCAGGCGTGGCTGCGTCGGACATGCACGTCCCTCTCAGGTCGTGCGAGACGGTGGTGCCGCCGCGGGGACACCGGCGAGTTGCGCCGGTGGATCGTCGGCGGACCCGCACCACGCACCGCCCCGCTGGGGTGTCAGTTCAGCTCTACGCTAGTCGACGGTAGCCCCTTCGCGCAGCACCTCGATTGACCTCCATAAACCGGTGGGACGATACTCACAGTTGCGGCCTGCGCCTGTTGCGGAGAGCACAACACTCACGGACGTCGGGGCTGTAAGCCCCCGAGGAGCAACTCGGCCAGCGCACTGAAGGCCTCCGCGTCGCTGACCCCGGTGCGTTCGCCGATCAAACCGGTCTGGATCCCCTCGATGAGCACGGCGACCATCTCGGCGAGCAGGTTGGCGTGCACCTCGCGGAACACCCCGGCGGAGACCCCCGCGGCGATGAACGTGCGGATACGACCGGCGGCTGCCCTGCTGTTGCGCTCGTACTCGGATCGCGCGGGCTCGAAGGCGGCCACGTCCCGCATAAAGGCGTCCGAGGCCCTGCCGAGCTGCGCTGAGACACCGGCCAGGTAGATCTCGATCATCTCGCGCGCGTCGGTGAGCTCGGCGATATCGCGCTCGATCACCTCGGTGGCACCCGCGAAGAAGTGCCGCACCACGCGCACGGCCAACTGCTCCTTGCTGGGAGCCAGCGCGTACAGGGTCGATTTCGAACAGCTCAGCTCGGCGGCGAGGTCGTCGAGAGTGAACTGCAGGAATCCCTTGGCGAGAAACAGCGACTCCAGGTCGCGCAGCAGCACCTGCTGGCGTCCGGTCATCGGTCGAGGCCACTGTCCCCGAGGCGCCCAGGAGGCGGCGCGCACATCGGAGCCGGTGGGGCTGTCGGGGGTCTCGGGAAGGTCGGCCATGGAACCACGGTAGAACAGTACTACTAATCGCTCTCTAGTACTATCATGAGTACTATCCGGCGGCACGTCAGCCGGAACGACGAGGGAGGCTCCATGCCCGCCGATCGCGTGCTACCCACCACCGAAGCTGCCGATCTGATAGCGCTGGCCAGGGAGATCGCCCGCGAGGAGCTGGCACCCGTCGCGGGTGAGTACGAGGCGGCCGCGCGGTTTCCGCGCGAGCAGTTCCGGCTGCTCGGCAAGAGCGGCCTGCTCGGACTGCCCTACCCCGAGCGATGGGGTGGCGGCGACGTGCCCTACGAGGTGTACCTGCAGGTGCTGGAGGAGATCGCCAGCGCCTGGATGTCGGTGGGGGTCGGGCTGTCGGTGCACACCATGTCCTGCTACGCGCTTGCCCATTACGGCACCGACGAGCAACGCGAACGCTGGCTGCCTGAGATGCTGGGCGGTGAGCTACTCGGCGCGTACGCGCTGTCCGAGCCGCACGCTGGTTCGGATGCCGCTGCGCTGTCCACCCGCGCGGTTCCGGACGGTAGCGGCGCCGATGCCGCCTATGTCGTCAACGGCACCAAAGCCTGGATCACCCATGCGGGCGAGGCGGACTACTACACGACGATGGTGCGCACCGGCGAGGAGCGGTCGAAGGGCATCAGCTGCCTGTTGGTCGACGCCGACACCAAGGGCCTGTCGATAGCGCCGCCGGAACAGAAGATGGGTATGTCCGCATCGACCACCGCTCAGCTGGTCTTCGACAGCGCCCGGGTCCCCGCCGACCGGCTGCTCGGCGCCGAGGGCGAGGGCCTGCGGATCGCGCTGGACGCACTGGCATCCGGAAGGCTGGGCATCGCGGCGTGCGCGGTCGGGCTCGCGCAGGCGGCGCTCGACGAGGCGGTGACCTACGCCAAGCAGCGCAGCCAGTTCGGCAAGCCGATCATCGAGCACCAGGGGATGGAGTTCCTGCTGGCCGACATGACCGTGGCGGTGGAGTCCTCCCGTGCGACGTATCTGGACGCCGCCCGCCGCAAGGACGCGGGCAAGCCGTTCGCCACGCAGTCCTCGATCGCCAAACTCGTCGCCACCGATGCCGCCATGAAGGTCACCACCGACGCCGTGCAGGTGCTCGGCGGCGCGGGCTACACGAAGGATTTCCCGGTGGAACGTTACATGCGGGAGGCCAAGGTGCCGCAGATCTTCGAGGGCACCAACCAGGTCCAGCGCATGATCATCGCCAAGGCGCTCCGCGAGGGTTAGGACGGCACACACCGATACCCAGTTGTGTCCTAGTGAGACTTCCCCGCACGCCGACACGATGGCAGAGTGTCAGCCGGTCATATCACCCATAAGTGGATAGCGCGCCCCTGCTGAGGTGGTTCCGATGGAAGACCAGACCGGCACCGTCATCACCTTCGTCGTCTACTTGGCGATCATGCTCGCGATCGGGGTGTGGGTCTACCGGCACACCAATACCCTGTCCGACTTTGTGCTGGGTGGGCGGAAGCTCAACAGCCCGACCGCCGCGTTGTCGGCGAATGCCTCGGATATGAGTTCGTGGCTGCTGATGGGTCTGCCGGGCGCGGCCTACGTGTCCGGGCTGGCCGCAGGCTGGATCGGTGTGGGCCTGGCGGTCGGCCTGTACCTGAGCTGGCTGATTGTGGCGGGCAGGCTGCGCACCTACACCGCCATCACCACTGACGTCGGCACCGGCAAACCGGCCGATGCGCTGACCATCTCGGCGTTCTTCGAGCACCGCTTCGAGGACCGCTCCGGGCTGCTGCGTACCGCCTCGGCGGTGGTCATCATCGTGTTCTACTGCATCTACGTGTCCTCCATGCTGGTGGCGACCGGGGTGCTGTTCGACCAGCTCTTCGGCATCGCCGCCGCGACCGCGATGACCATCGGTGTGCTGGCGATCGTGAGCTACACGTTCCTCGGCGGCTTCCTCGCCGTCAGCTACACCGACGTGTTCCAGGGTCTCCTGATGTGGTTCGCGCTGCTGGTCGTGCCGGTCACCGCGCTGGTCACGCTCGGCGGTCCAGGGTCGACGATCGAGCAGATCAGCGACCAGGCCGCTGGCCTGCTGGGCGCGGCCACCGAAGTGTCCTTCGCCGACGGCGCCTGGACCCAGGTGGGCACCCTGGGTGCCATCGCCGTCATCTCCAGCCTCGCTTGGGGGTTCGGCTACTTCGGTCAGCCACACATCCTGGCCCGCTTCATGGGCATCCGCTCGGCCGACGCCGTTCCCCTGGCGCGGCGGATCAGCGTGACCTGGTCGGCAACCGCCATGGCGTTCGCGGTCGCCGTGGGGCTGGTGGGCATCGCCTACTACGCCGACTCCCCGCTGACAGGCGACGGCGAACAGGAGACGGTGTTCATCGCGCTAACCCAGGACCTGCTGCCCGCGTGGCTGGCCGGGATCCTGCTCGCCGCCATCCTCGCGGCCATCATGAGTACCGCGGACTCGCAACTGCTGGTGGCCTCCTCGGCGCTGACCGAGGACATCTACCGAGCACGGATCGACAAGGCCGCGCCCGCCATGCGTCTGGTGTGGATCGGACGCGGCACCGTCATCGCCGTCGCGGTCGTGGCCTACCTACTCGCGTTGCAGGGCGGCACCGTCCTGGAACTGGTGGCCAACGCCTGGGCCGGATTCGGCGCCTCCTTCGGACCCGTCATCCTGCTCGCCCTGTTCTGGCGCCGATTCAACTGGGCGGGCGCGCTGGCTGGCCTCCTCGGCGGCGCGCTGACGGTACTGATCTGGCCGCGCATCGACACCGAAGGCGGCTGGTTCGACATCGGACTCTACGAGATGGTCCCCGCGGTGATCATATCGTTCGTGCTGGCCTGGCTCGTCAACTTCGCCGGACCCACCCCCTCGGCCACGGTGCGCGAGGACTTCGCCAAGGCCGCTGCGATGGCCAAGCCGAAACGCCGCCGCACCCCGGCCGAAGCCGAACGCGCCGAGGGCTGATCACGTGGTGGCCGGTCGCTCCCGGTAAAGGCGGTCGGCCACCACACCCTCGCCCCGCTCGGGGTCGAAGCGGTACACATCCCTGCCGCCCACGAACACCCGCATCGCGCGGTTGTAGATGTCCAGCGGATCGCCGGACCACAGCACCACGTCGGCGTCGATGCCTGGGCGCAGCGAGCCGACACGGTCGTCGAGGCCGAGCATGGCAGCCGGGTTGGCGGTCAGCGCGCGCAGCGCCGAAGCCGGGTCCAACCCTTCCTTGACCGCCACAATCGCCTGGTACACCAGGAAGTCGATCGGCACTACGGGGTGGTCCGTGGTGATCGCCAGGCGCACCCCGGCACGGTCGAGAATGCCAGCCGCACGCATCGTGCGGTGCCGCACCTCGACCTTGGCCCGGGCGGTGAACAGCGGTCCCAGGATCACTTGCACGTCGCGTTCGGCGAGCAGATCGGCGATGCGGTGGCCTTCCGTGCCGTGGTTGACGATCAGCCGGTAGCCGAACTCGTCGGCGAGACGGATCGCGGTGACGATGTCGTCGGCGCGGTGGGTGTGCTGATCCCACGCCAGTGTGCCGTCCAACACCTTGTTCAACGCCTCGTAGGTGAGGTCGGTGTCGAAGGGCTTGCCCTCGGCGGCGGCGTGATCGCGCCGTGCGGCGTAGTTGCGGGCCTCGGTGAACGCCTCCCGGATCGTCGCGGCGACGCCGAGCCGGGTGGCGGGGGTCTTGTCCTTCTCCCCGTATACCCGCTTCGGGTTCTCGCCAAGCGCGCTCTTCACGCTGACCTGTTCGCGGAACACCAGATCCAGCGCGGTACGACCCCAGGTCTTGACCGCCACGGTTTGCCCGCCGATCGGGTTCGCCGAGCCCGGCTTGATCACCGCGCTGGTCACTCCGCCCGCGAGCGCGTCGTCGAAACCGATCTCGTGCGGGTCGATGCCGTCAACCGCACGGAACCGCGCGCCGTTCGGGTCGGTCTTCTCGTTGGTGTCGTTGCCGGACCAGCCCTCACCGTCCTCGTGTACGCCCAGGTGCGCGTGCGCGTCGACGAAGCCAGGCAGCACCCACTGCCCCCGCGCGTCGATCCGCTCGGCACCGTCCGGAATGTGCACATCGGTCGCCGTGCCGACCGCAGCGATCGTGCTGCCGTCGATCAACACCGTCCCGCTGTCGATGGGGTCCCCATCCACCGGAACCACGTATCCACCAGTGATCGCGATTGTCATGGTTAGCCACGCTAACGAAGTCACGGCGGGAGGGGAAGAGGAATTTCGGCTCGTAGCGGCAGGGCACCACTCGCCAGCCAGAATGCGCAGTCGATGAGCCCTGTCAGGCATGTATGGAATGCTGCCCCCATGAACACCCCACGTGAACATGGTCGGCCGACTGTCGGCGACCGGATCGCCCGGCATCGGCGACGCCGTGGGTTGTCGCAACGCGCGCTCGCGGAGCTGCTCGGGCGGACCGAGGACTGGCTGAGCAAGGTGGAGAACAACCGCATCCCACTCGATCGGCTGTCGGTTATTCAGATGGTCGCGAGCGCTCTGGGTGTCACCCTCGGCGACCTGCTGGATGATGTATCGCTGACGGGCCAGTCTCGACAGGCCCGCCCACACGTGTCGCACTCCCATTGAGCCGTCTCGCGCTCGCGTACCGACATACCGGCAGCTCTTCCCTACACCATCGACCGGGCAACCACCGCAGCTGCCGGACGAGTTGCATGTCCGAGTCTGCGCGGTGTGGGATGCCTACCAGGATGCCCGCTTCGGCTTCGTCACGGCTGCCGTTCCTGGGCTCATCGCGGATCTGGTGCACGCGACAGACCAGCACGGAGGCACAAGCGAGGTGCGGTGCCAGCGGCTGCTGGCGATGACCTATCAGGTGTGCACCACGGTTCTCACCAAGCGCGGCGCAGCGGAGCTGGCATGTGTGACCGCTCGACGCGGTTATGATCTGGCCGAGCAAGCCGAGGAGCGTATTGTGCTCGCATCGTTGAGTCGCTCGGTGAGCCATGCGCTGCTCGCGGCCGGTCGATGCGACGATGCGCTCGGCGTAATCAGCGACGCCGCTGAGCGGCTCGGCCAACCGGCCAGCTCATCAAGCCCCACGTACGTCTCGGTGTACGGAACGATGTGTCTCACCGGGTCAATGGCGGCGGCCCGCGCGCGCGACCGCACTTACACGAAAGAGCTGCTCCGAGAAGCACGTGCGGCCGCCCAGCGCATCGGAACTGACGCAAACCTGCTGTGGACTGCGTTCGGACCGACCAACGTGGCGGTACATGCGGTCTCGACAGCCATGGAGCTGGGCGATGCCCAGCAGGCACTGGAACTCGGGACGCAGGTCGATGCCAAGGGTCTACCGACCGAGCGACGTGCACGGCACGATATCGAGCTAGCGCGGGCACACAGCGCGATCGGCGACCGCGATACGGCGGTCCAGCACCTGCTCGCAGCCGAGCATGCCGCACCGGAACAGGTTCGGAGCCACCCGCTGAGTCGACAACTGGCGCGTACCTGGGTTCATCGCACCCGTAACCGCCCGGACGAAAGTCTGAACAGTCTGGCGACTCGACTGGGCGTGGGATGATCCGAATACGCTGAACCGATGCCTGACGATCGCCCTCCTGTAGCTACGCCCCGTGTCGCGGCGGGCATTGTCCTCACCGACACGAGCGGTCACGTGCTGATGCTACGGACGGCCTACAAGGACTTCTGGGACATACCGGGCGGCTACGTCGAGTCAGGTGAATCTCCTCGGTCGGCCGCGGCGCGCGAGGTCCGCGAGGAGCTCGGGTTCGACGTTCGCATCGGCAGGTTGCTCGCTGTCGATTGGGCCCCATCGGAGTCCGAGGGCGACAAGCTGCTGTTCGTGTTCGAAGGACAGCGACTCGACCCGGATGCCGATTTCACCTTCGCTGATGGTGAGATCGCGGAAGCCCGCTACGTGTCGGTCGATGAGCTCGCCGACTACACGATCGACCGCCTCGCCCGGCGACTGCGCGCAGTCATGAGCGATCCGGCAGCGGCCTACTTGGAGAACGGCAGGCCAGTAGAAGCTCCGCCCCAGTAGCACCCGCGACTTCCGTTCGGCTCCTCCGCAGACCTCGGACGGTTGTACCGAAGTCGTCGCCGGATCCGTGTGTCGACTGGTGGTCGAGTAACCAGCGTTCGCAGAGAGTGGCGGCGCCTCTGAAGCGCTGGGTACCCACCCAACGCACGGCCGTGACAGGCAGCGATAGGGCCGCGCGGACACCACATACGTCTAGGCCCACACGCCGCAGCCACAACACGCCACCGACGACCCCGCTCACCAGGCCCCGGCCATCCGCCTGGCTGGGTACGATCTCCCCCATGCGCGGAGTCGCACGCACCAACCTCCCCGCCAATCTCTCCAGATCACGTAACTAGATCGAACGGATCAGCTCGTCGGCTGCCGCGGATACTCGCTCGTGGTCTCCTGTGGCCAGCAGATCCAGCAGGAGCCCGCGGAGTGCGGCGAGTATCAGGGTGGGGTTGGCGCTCGACCCCTCGAGCGCCGAGATCAGCCGGGGCAGCCATTCCGCGACGCTGGTCGCAGCGAATCCGTGCCACGGTCCATCGGTGGCGTGCAGGGAGCGCGCGAAACCCTCGAAGAAGAACTTCTCGATGTTGTGATGGGCCGGATCGGCCAGCCACTCCCAGAGCGCGCGCACGGCGGCAGCTGGTTCGGCGTCCTCCGCGAGCGCCTGGTCGATCACGCGGACCTGCTCGCGGCGGGCGTGACGATGCACCTCCCGCACCAACCCGTCCTTCGAACCGAAGAAGTACAGCAGCACCCGCGGGCTGGAACCGACGGCGGCCGCGAGCGGGCGCAACGAGACCTCGGACAGCCCGTGCTCTGCTGAGTACCGCAGCAACTCGTCCAGCAGCTCCGCGCGCCGCGCACCCTCTGGATCACCGCGACGAGCGTCGCCAACGGCCATGGTGGGTCCTTCCGTGCTAACGTATGTGAAACAAGTGTTTCACAACGCGAGGGAGGGCGCCATGGCCACCGCGCCCCCGCACGAGGACGTGACGATCAGGACCGGACCCCGCCCCGGCGACCTCGGCACAGTGCTACACATGCACGGTGAGATCTACGCGCGCGAATACGGCTTCACCGAAGAATTCGAAGCCCATGTCGCCCACGGTCTCGCCCGGTTCGCCGCGCGCCTCGGCGCCGCGCGGGAGGATCCCGGACTCGACGATCCCGGATGCCTATGGCTCGCCAAGTCCAAGGGGGTGACAGTCGGCACGATCGCCCTCACCAACGAGGGGGCGGGTACCGCACAACTACGATGGTTCCTCGTCGCCCCCGCCGCGCGCGGCGGCCTCGGCCACCAGCTCCTCGACACCACTATCGCCCACGCCCGCCAATGCGACTACCACCGGATTACACTGTGGACTGTGGACGGGCTTGATGCCGCGGCCTCGCTGTACACCCGCGCGGGCTTCACCCGCTCCGAACACCGACCTGTGCACCAGTGGGGCCGCGACCTCGTCGAAGCCCGATGGGAGCTCCAGCTCAGGGCATGATCGCTAGCTGTCGAAGGGCCTGTCGTCGGTGACGAGCGCGGAACCGATGGCACCACGAAACGAGCCGAGCGGATGCTCCGCGACCGCGACACCGAATACGCTCACGTAGTCGTGCGTACCCGGCGGCGTTTCGTAGTCTCCGGTGTACAGGTAGGCCGTCCCGTCGTGGACGAGCACCGTCGGGTCCGACGTGTACACATCGGTGATGATCGGATCACCGACCAGGACAAGAGCTCCGGTCGACACGCCATGGTCAGGATCGTAGCCAGGGACCTCGTCGATCATCTCCTCCGAAACGGGGCTGTTCCAGCGCGCTACGCGCTTTCTCACACTCGCGTGCGCCGTCGCCAGCCCACTCCCTCGTGCCAGCTTTCGATCACCAAGTTGTCGGCTGTGGCTCCCACGGAGGTCAGCACCACCTCCGTGATGTCGATGGCGAAGGACACGCCTTCGCCTCCCTCGCTACCTGGCTCGCCGTCTACGGCGATCACCGTCCCGGAGACCTTCGCGTCACCACCCCACGCGCTCGGATCGTCCCTGAGCGGCTCCTCCACCGTGGGGCAGTGCAGCGCGATCCGGGGATCCCGCCGCACGTCGGCCAGCTTCACCGAGCCCGGCATCATGCCGAGCATCAGCTCGCCGTCGCGAAACTCCGCCTCGGTCCCGCTGATCCGCGGTGAACCGTCGCGGCGCAGCGTGGCCAGCGTCTTGTTCTCTCCGGTATCGAATCGCTGCCGCACGCGCGCAGCGAACTCCGGCACGTCGGACTCGATCTCTGCCCATGACACCATGGCCCATTCCTAACAGCGAGCACCGACAGCGCCGCCACGATTGTCGGTGCCCGGGCATACCCTGCGGGACACACGCGCACGACGGAGGGAAACCAGCCATGACCGAACCACAGACCACCACCCAGCAGCCCATCACCGGCGAACGCGCCGACCTGCTCGAAGCGCTGGACAAGCATCGCGGGTTCCTCCGCTACACCGTCGACGGACTCACAGACGAACAGGCCCGCTTACGCACCACCGTCAGCGAGCTCTGCCTCGGCGGCATCATCAAGCACGTGTCCGCCGTCGAGCGGCAGTGGATCGACTTCATCCAGCACGGGCCCCCAGACATCGACTTCTCCGACGAGGCCGTGATGCAGCGGTGGGCGGACAACTTCCGCATGCTCGACGGCGAGAAGCTGGCAGGGCTGCTCGCGGAGTACGAACGTGTGGCCGCGTGCACCGCCGAGCTCATCCGGACACTGCCGGACCTCAACGCCAGCCAACCGCTGCCGGAGGTCCCGTGGTTCGAACCGGGAGCGCGGTGGTCGGCGCGCCGGGTGCTGCTACACATCCTCGCCGAGACGGCGCAGCACGCCGGGCACGCCGACATCATCCGCGAATCCCTGGACGGGGCGAAAACCATGGGTTAGCCCCGCCGCCTGCGTCAGGCTCCCGCACCCGCCGGGGAGTCCGCCTGCCCGGCAGCCTCGGCCATCCGATGCTCGGCGATCCGGTCTGCCGCACTCGCCGGGGGCAACGACTCCCGCTCAGCCAGCTCCATCACCTGCCTGGTGGTGTCGAAGATCTGATCGGCACGTGCCTTGGCTCGCTCGAAGCTGTAACCGTGCAGCTCGTCAGCCACGTTGATCACGCCACCCGCGTTGACCAGGTAGTCCGGCGCGTACAGGACACCCCTGTGGTGCAGGTCGAACGCCAGCTCGTCGCGGGCGAGCTGGTTGTTGGCCGCACCGCATACCACCCGCGCCCGCAGCGCCGGGATGCTGTCCGCGTTGAGCACCCCGCCCAGCGCGCAGGGGGCGAAGATGTCGAGCTCGGTACGGATCAGCTCGTCCTCGTCGCCTGCCACCTCGACCTCCGGGTGGGCGGTGCGTGCCTTGTCGATCGCCTCCTGACGCACGTCGGTGATCACCACCGACGCGCCCGCGTCGACCACGTGGTCCAGCAGCAGGTGCCCGACCTTGCCGACACCGGAGATACCGACCCGCTTGCCAGTCAGCGAGGTGCTGCCCCACTCGTGTTCGGCGCAGGCGAGCATCCCCCGGAACACCCCGTGCGCGGTGAGTACCGAGGGGTCACCACCGCCGCCGAGGGCGGGTGACTTCCCCGTCACGTGGCGGGTCACCCCGGCGATGATGTCCATATCCGGCACCGTGGTTCCCATGTCACAGGCGGTGATGTAGCGCCCGCCGAGCGAGTCGATGTAGCGCGCGTAGGCGCGCAGCAGCGCGTCGGACTTGTCGGTGGTGGGATCGCCGATGATCACGGCCTTGCCCCCGCCGTGCGGGATGTTGGCGAGCGCGTTCTTGTAAGCCATCCCGCGCGACAGGTTGAGCACGTCGGTGATCGCGGCGTCCTCGCTGTCGTAGGGATAGAACCGCGTGCCGCCCAACCCTGGCCCCAAGGCCGTGGAATAGAGGCCGACGATCGCCTTCAGCCCGGTGCGCGCGTCGTGGCAGAAGACAACCTGCTCGTGGCCGGTTTCTCGTTCGAATACCCCGAGGGTCATGGTGGTGACTCCTTCATCCGGTGGCCCACCGCTTGTGGCGGCTTGGCCGTTCGTGATGTGTGTCTCCCCATCATCGCGCGAGCGACCCACTCGACGCTCGGGTGTATGCCATTGGGTTATTCGCCGGATCATCTGTGCTGATTACCGGGCGCACGTCGGCTGCTGCGGCTAACCTGGCGGGCATGGCTTCATCTGTGCTTCCCGATCCGGACACGCCGTTCGGCACACGTGTACGCGAGCGCCTCCGTGACGACAGCGTGATCTGGTTCACCGCCGTCGGCAAGGACGGCACCCCGCAACCCAACCCGGTGTGGTTCCTGTGGGAGAACGGCACCCTGCTGGTGTACAACGCCCCGGACGCGTACCGGCTCACCCACATCCAGCACCGGCCGCAGGTGTCGCTGCACTTCAACAGCGACGCCTCCGGCGGCGACATCGTGGTCCTGCGGGGCAATGCCCGCCGCGTGGACGACCTGCCACCGCCCCACCAGCACCAGGACTACCTGGCGAAGTACCGCGAGGGCATGATCGAGGTCAGCGGGGACGTCGAGACCTTCGGCAGGCAGTTCCCCACCGCACTGCGCGTCGACCTCACCCGCGTGCGCGGCTTCCTGGAGTAATCGCCCGGTTCGCCCATCGACACGGCACCCCCGCTGCGGGCACGCTAAGAAAGGTGCACCCCACCGCAGGCGCGCGGCTACGGCAGCGACGACCAGGGCGCGGCCGGTGGCTCCGCCGCACCCTGGCGGGGGTCGTGCCTGCCCTCGCGGTGCTCGTCGGCACCGCGACCGTGCCCGCGGGCGACTCGGCGGCCGCCCCCAGCACCGCCGTGCTGCCCAACCTGGTCGCCGATCCCGTGACCAGGGTGATCGCCACGACCTACAGCGATGATGCCGGGACACGTGCCCTGCTGCGCTACGACGGGTTCGTCCACAACCAAGGTCCGGGCACACTGGAGATCCGTGGGTCGTCGCGCAAAGGTGACGAGATGACCGAGGTGCGCCAGCGAGTGTACGACTCCACTGGCGGCTCGCAGGACCGACTGAACAGCCCCGCACCGAGGATGCTGTACGAGACAGCCGACGGTCACCACCACTGGCACCTGCACAGCGCGGCGAGCTTTGCGCTCTGGGATGCCGACCGTTCCACCGAGATCGTCCCCTCGCAGAAGGTCGGCTTCTGCCTGGTCGATTCCGAACGGGTCGGTTCCGGCCCAGACGAGCCCCGGTACACGGTGTCCGGCTCGAACTTCTGCGAGCAGCACACCCCGGAGGCCTCGACGGTCATCATGGGGGTCTCGCCTGGCTGGCGCGACGTCTATCATCGCTGGCTGGCGTTCCAGTGGGTCGACGTCTCCGATGTGCCGCCCGGGGAGTACTCGCTGCGCTCGGACGTCGACCCGGACGGTGTGATCATCGAAGGCGACGGAGACAACCCGCCCGCCTTCCGCGACACGGTGGTGCCCGGCTACGTGGCTCGTTCCTTCACCACCGAGGTTCCGTGGCTCCGGCCGTCACCGATTACCCTGCGTGCCGAGGACTTCGGAGACGTGGACGAGCCGGAGTTCCGCATCGACGAACCACCCGAACACGGCACGCTCCTCGCTCCGGCCGATACGTGGCTGGGTGCGGACACCGTCGTGTACGTTCCCCCTCCGCTGCACTCCGGTGACGACAGCTTCCGGTTCTCCGCCAGGGAGCGCGGCTCCGAGTTCCTCACGGATCCACCCAGCGCCACAGCCAGGATCGGTGTAGGCTCGCCGCCCGCGCCGATCGAGCACGGCCCGGCAACGACCGACGACGCAGTCCGGGACGAGGCAGCGGCCCACGTGCCGCGCCCGGCTCCCGACGTGTCGCGGCCGTTGCCGGAGCCGGACGGCGAGGTCATCGCCGAACCGCAGGTCGAGCTCCGGCACGGCGACCTTCTGGTCCGCACCATCCCGTGGCGCGCTGGAACGGTCACGTTGACGCTTCACGACGGTGCGAGCTCCCACGTGTCGTGCGAGGCCGCCCTGCCTGCCGCGCGCCCTTACACCTGCCTGCTCGACAGTGGGCTCACCGAGCCGGACCTGCGGGGTACGCGGGTGAGGGCGATGCTGCACGCCGACGGCCAGCTACTCGGTAGCCGCGAGATCGCCGTAGAGTGACCCACCCCTCACCCGCCGGCGTTCACCGGCGTCAGTGCTTCCTCGCCGTCGAGCACAGCGGCCACGTTGTCCACCGCGAGCGTGCCCATGCGGTCACGGGTGGCACGGCCCGCGCTGGCGATGTGCGGCGTAAGGACCACGTTGTCGAACTCCAGCAGCCGGGGGTCGACGTTCGGCTCGTCCTCGAACACGTCCAGCGCGGCGCCACCGATCTCGCCCGCCCGCAACGCCGCGACCAGCGCTTCGGTGTCGACCACGCCACCCCGCGCGGTGTTGATCAGCAGCGCGTCGCGTTTCATCGCGCGCAGCCCCTCCGCGGCGATCAAGTGACGGGTGTCCTCGGTCAGCGGCACGTGCAGCGTGACGATGTCCGCCAGTCGCAGCAGCGTGGGCAGGTCGGTGTAGCTCACACCGCTGCCGTCCTCGCCCGAGGTCGGCAGGCTCGGGCTGTGCGCGAGCACGTCCATGTCGAACGCCAGCGCGCGCCGCGCGACCGCCTTGCCGATCCTGCCGTAGCCGACGACGCCGAGGGTGCAGCCCGCTGAGACATCGGTGCCCACGAACATCCGCGGGCCCCAGATCCACGAGGTGCCCGCCCGCAGGAAACGGTCCCCTTCCGTCACCCTACGGGACAGCCCGAGCAGCAGCGCCATCGTCAGGTCGGCCGTCGCGGCATCGAGCACGCCGGGGGTGTTGCTGACCACCACCCCACGTTCCTTGGCCGCTGCGGTGTCCACATTGTCGTATCCGACCGCGACGTTGGCGACGACACGCAGGTCCGAACCGGCCGCGTCGAGCAGCTCGGCATCGATCTGCTCGGTGAGGGTGCACACGACCGCCGAGGCGCCGCGCGCGGCCTCCAGCAGCCAGCTCCGGTCCGGCGGCTGCTCCCCGCCCACTACCAGCTCGCGTCCCAGTTCGCCTGCGGCCTGCATCGCCGCATCGGTCAGTTGCCGCGTGATGAGGATATGCCCGTTACTCACGCGGGGCAGATTACCGACGGACGCACCGCGCCCGAGCGCGGGTCACGGTGCCAGCCGTTCGATGCGCCACTCGCCGTCGCGGCGCACGTACCGCAGCCGGTCGTGCATCCGGTTCTCCCTGCCCTGCCAGAACTCCACCGTCTCCGGCCGGATACGCCAGCCGCCCCAATGCGGCGGGGGCGGGATTTCCTCGGTGTCGGCGAACCGGCGCTCGATCACCTGCAGCGCGCTTTCCAGGGTCCGGCGGTCGGGCACCACGCCGGACTGTGGCGACGCCCACGCGCCGAGCTGCGAGCCGCGCGGCCGCGAGGCCCAGTACTCCGCGGTCTCGGCCGGCCCGACCTTCTCCACCTCACCGCGCAGGTTCACCTGACGGTGCAGCGCGTACCAGGGAAAGGTCACAGAGGCATAGCGCACGTCGATGATGTGGTGGCTCTTGGCCGAGGTGTAGTTGGTGTAGAACGAAATACCCCGCTCGTCGAGCCCCTTGCACAGCACCGTCCTCGAGTGAGGCATGCCGTTGTCGTCGGCGGTGGCCAGCACCATGGCGTTGGGTTCGGCGATGCCCGCCGTGACGGCGTCGTCCAACCAGCGCTGGAGCTGCTCCGTCCAGGTCCCGGCGAGATCACCGACGTCGAGCGACGCCCCCTCGTAGGACACCCGCATCCCGGGCAGCGTTACCCCGGTCTCGCTCTGCTCGGTCGCGAACTCGGC
The DNA here is from genome assembly GCF_033042135.1 of Haloechinothrix sp. LS1_15. Taxonomy (NCBI): domain Bacteria; kingdom Bacillati; phylum Actinomycetota; class Actinomycetes; order Pseudonocardiales; family Pseudonocardiaceae; genus Haloechinothrix; species Haloechinothrix sp. LS1_15. The sequence goes on from NZ_WBXM01000014.1 coordinate 32,506, forward strand.
CATGTCGGGCACCCTCCAGCACGAAGACGGACATGAACGACGGTAGAGCCTGTACCGCACACGGGGAAGAGCCCGATCGAGCCCCGATGAGCAGCCCCGTTGCTGTGCGGGTTGCCGCACTCTACGCAACGATGTTCGATGAAGGAATCGGTTGATCGGGCGACGTGACCGATCACACGGCGCCATCGATTGCCCAAGAACTCCCCGACCAGGCAAGCTGACCGGGCTAACACAGGGTGGCGGGACTTTCCACCGCGCGAGCGACCGCAGGCCACCACAACAGGTGCACGGTGAGGAGCCGCAATGACACAGGCGCGCAACGAGCAGGATCCCGACGACGGCTTCCGGCCGGGCCTGGAGGGCGTGGTCGCGTTCCGTACCGAGATCGCCGAGCCCGACCGCGACGGTGGGGCGCTGCGGTACCGCGGCGTGGACATCGAGGACCTCGCCGGGACGGTCAGCTTCGGAGACGTCTGGGCGTTGCTCGTGGACGGTCGTTTCGGGAAGGGCCTGACCCCCGCCGAACCGCTGTCGATCCCGGTCCGCTCCGGTGACGTGCGCGTCGACGTGCAAGCGGCGCTGCCGATGCTCGCACCCGCATGGGGCTTCGAGCCGATCCTGGACATCAGCCGCGAGCAGGCCCGCGAACAGCTCGCCAGGGCGGCGGTGATGGCACTGTCCTACGTGGCACAGTCCGCGCGCGGCGACGAGCTTCCAGCAGTTCCGCAGTCGCGAGTGGACCAAGCGGCTACGATCACCGAGCGGTTCATGACGCGTTGGCGGGGCGAGCCCGACCCGGCACACGTCAAGGCCATCGACGCCTACTGGGCTTCTGCGGCGGAACACGGCCTCAACGCGTCCACGTTCACCGCGCGGGTCATCGCCTCCACCGGCGCCGATGTGGCTGCTGCGCTGTCCGGCGCGATCGGCGCCATGTCGGGGCCGCTGCACGGCGGGGCGCCCGCCAGGGTGCTGCCGATGGTCGAGGAGGTGGAACGCACCGGTGACGCGCGCGCCGTGGTGCGCGACATCCTGGACCGCAAGGACCGGCTGATGGGATTCGGGCACCGCGTGTACCGGGCCGAGGACCCCCGCGCCCGGGTGCTGCGACGCACCGCGCGCGAGCTCGGCGCGCCGCGCTACGAGGCCGCCGAGGCGTTGGAGAAGGCCGCGCTGGCTGAGCTGCGGGAACGCAGGCCCGATCGCGCCATCGAGACCAACGTGGAGTTCTGGGCCGCCGTGGTACTGGATTTCGCCCAGGTACCGACGGCGATGATGCCCGCGATGTTCACCTGCGCCCGCACCGCGGGTTGGTGCGCGCACATCCTGGAGCAGCAGCAGACCGGCAGGCTGGTGCGGCCGTCGGCCCGCTACGTCGGGCCCGCGCCGCGTAAGCCGGAGGACGTCGAGGGCTGGGAGTCGGTCACCGCGCCGTAACCGACCGGTGGCCGCAGCTCGGTGTCCACCGGTCGGGGGACACCCGATTCCACCGGTCCGTCGTACCGCACGGGGTGCCGCGAGCCCCATGCTGGGGGTATGAACGCGATCCGGGTACGCGGACTGCACAAGTCCTACGATGAAGTCACCGCCGTCGACGGGGTGAACCTGGACATCGCCCACGGCGAGGTGTTCGCCCTGCTCGGTCCGAACGGGGCAGGCAAGTCGACGACGGTGGAGATCCTGGAAGGCCACCGCAGGAGATCCGCAGGCGAAGCGACCGTGCTTGGCGAGGACCCCGGCTCGGCAGGCAGGCGCTGGCGCTCGCGGATCGGCATCGTGTTGCAGACCGGCGGCAACGCCGCCGAGGACGCCGCTGTGCTGACCGTGGAGGAAAGCGTCCGGCACTACGCGGGCTACTACCCGCGCAGCCACGAACCCGGCGAGGTCATCGAGCGGGTCGGGCTCGCCGCCAAGGCACGCACCAGGGTGAAACACCTCTCCGGCGGGCAGCGTCGCAGGCTCGATGTGGCGCTCGGCATTGTCGGCAGGCCCGAGCTGCTGTTCCTCGACGAACCCACCACGGGGTTCGACCCCGAGGCGCGACGCCGGTTCTGGGAGCTGATCTCGTCACTGGCCGCCTACGGCACCACGATCGTGCTCACCACCCATTACCTGGACGAGGCCGAGGCGCTGGCCGACCGGGTCGGGGTGATCACCAAGGGCCGGATCGTTGCCGAGGGCAGCCCGGACACGCTCGGCGGCCGCGCGTCGGCGACGGCCACGGTGCGGTGGCACGACGAGGAGGGCCCGCACGCGGTGCCGACCGACACGCCAACCGCGCTGATCAGCGAGCTGGCGACGACCCGGGGCGAGTTAGCAGGGCTGACCGTCACCCGCCCGTCGCTGGAAGACATCTACCTGGAACTCATCGGGGAGCCCTCATGACACGATCCGACGTCACCGCTCAAGTCGGGCAGGACAGCCAGGGCGAACGGCGCGCGCAGGCGGCCGCGGCCCCGCTGCCCGGCGCGCTCGCCATCGGGCTCCGTCGTGGTGTCGTGGAACTCAAACAGTTCTTCCGCCAGGCCGAGTTCGTGGTCTTCACCTTCTCGCTGCCTGCGATCATCCTGATCCTGCTCGGCTCTACCTTCGGCGACACCGACCCGGCCGCCGGGGTCAACGTCAGCCAGATCCTCACCGCCAGCATGATCGCCGCCGGTTTCATCTCGACCTCGTTCATCAGCATGGGAGTCGGCGTGGCGCTGGACCGCCAGGCAGGCACGCTGAAGCGGCTGCGAGGCACACCGATGCCCGCCACCTCGTACTTCATCGGCAAGGCCGTGCTCGTCGCCGTCGCCAGCGTCGCCCAGGTGACCCTGCTGCTGGTGGTGGGCACCGTGCTGTTCGACCTCACGCTGCCCACCGAACCCGCCCAGTGGCTCACCTTCACCTGGGTGTTCCTGCTCGGGATCGGCTCGTGCACGCTCCTGGGGATCGCGGCCAGCGCCATCGCCCGCGGGGCCAACGCCGCGGCCGCGGCCACGAACCTGATCTACCTCACGCTCAACTTCACCTCGGGGGTGTTCATCACCATCTCCGCGCTGCCCGACGCGATGGTCACAGCCTCCTCGATCTTCCCGGTCAAATGGATCGCCCAGGGCATGCGTTCGGTGTTCCTACCGGAGGAGGCGGCGGCAGCGGAGCTGGCTGGACAATGGGAACTCGGCACGGCTGCCCTGGTGATCGGGGCGTGGCTGTTGGTGGGCCTGCTACTGGCGCGATGGACGTTCCGATGGACCAACGAACCGGGGTAACCGAACCCTCGGCGCCGGAGGCCGTCGAGCGCGAGTGGCTCGGCGCATCCGGCACCGAGCTGGACCGCACGTTCCTGTGGTTGTGGGAGGCCTTCTACGGGCTCGTCGCCCTGGCCACGGTGGCCACCCTGTTCCTCGATCCGGCCGGCCGCTACACCGAGGCGGCACTGGCCACACTGCTGCTGGCCGTCCTGGGGTGCTGGTACTGGTTCCTCGGGCACCGGCTGGCCGTAGCTGGCGAGAGCAACTCCCGCCGGGTGGCGCTGTACCTGGCGGTGGCCGCCGCCCTGCTGTTCATGGCGACGCTGATCCATCCGAAGGCGGCGTGGGCCATGGCCTTGCTCATCCCGCAGGGGTTCATGCTGCTCACCCTGGCGTACGCGGTGCCGCTGACGATCGTCGTGGTGTTCATCCCGGCCATCGTCATCATCACCTCCGGGGCGAACCTGGAGACCGCACTGCGGGAAGCCGGGCCCGGCGTCGCCGTGTTCGGGGTGCTGTCGGTGTTGATCGGCTACTGCATGGACCGGGTGATCAAGCAGAGCGACCGGCAGGCCGAGCTGATCGACCGGCTGGCGGCGAGCAGGACCGAGGTGGCGGAGCTGTCCCGCGAGGCGGGTACGGCCGCCGAGCGGGAACGGCTGGCTCGCGAGATCCACGACACCCTCGCCCAGGGCTTCACCAGCATGATCACGCTGGTGCAGGCCGCCGAGTCCCGACTGGCCGACGATCCCGCCGCGGCACGCAGGCACCTGGACAGCGCCGCCCGCACCGGGCGGGAGAACCTGGACGAGGCGCGTGCCATGGTAGCCGCGCTGACGCCTGCCGGGCTGCGGAACGGCTCCCTCGCCGACGCGGTCCGTCGGGAGGTGGACAGGCTCGCCGAGGACACCGGCATCGAGACGTGCTGCGAGATCGACGACAGCCTTCCCCGGTTGGATACCGCCACCGAGGTCGTGCTGCTGCGTGCCGCGCAGGAAGCGCTCGCCAACGTGCGTAGGCACTCCGGTGCGTCGTCGGCGACGGTGGCGTTGCGCGACAGCGGCGCCGGGGTGATGCTGTCGATCAGCGACGACGGCGTGGGCTTTCCCGACGGGCAGCTCGACGAGGGGTACGGCTTGCGTGGCATGCGCGGCAGGGTGGCACAGGTGGGTGGCACGATCAGCACGCGAGGCGAGCCGGGATCGGGCGTCACGGTGGAGGTGGAGGTGCCGGCATGAGCGATACACCGATCCGGCTGGTGCTGGCCGATGATCACCCGGTGGTGCGGGAAGGGCTGCGGGGCATGCTCGAGACCCAGCCGGATCTTGCCGTGGTCGCCGAGGCAGGATCCGGCGAGGAGGCGCTCGCCGCCTGCCGCGCACATCGCCCGGATGTGGTGCTGATGGATCTGCGGATGCCGGGCATGGACGGGGTCGCGGCCACCGAGCTGCTGCTCGCCGAGCGGCCGCCGCCCCGCGTGGTGGTGCTGACGACCTACGAGACCGATACCGACATCCTGCGCGCGGTGGAGGCCGGGGCGGCCGGTTACCTGCTCAAGGACATCGCCCGCGCTGACCTCGCCGAGTCGATCAGGTCGGCGGCCCGCGGCGAGACGGTGCTGGCGCCCTCGGTGGCAGGCAAGCTGGCCGAGCGGTTGCACCGGGGACGCGGGCATGCCCAGCCTGCACTGTCCGATCGGGAAGTCGCGGTGCTGCGGCTGGTGGCACAGGGTAAGACGAACGCCGAGATCGGCAGTGAGCTGCACATCAGCGAGGCCACCGTGAAGACCCACTTGCTGCGCACCTTCGCCAAGCTGGACACCTCCGACCGGACGGCGGCGGTGACCACGGCGATGGCGCTGGGACTGCTGTAGCCGGAGCCGGTTGCGGCCCGAACCGGTGTGTCCCAGCGCACGATATGGGGTGTCGGCGAGCCAGACATGGGGGGTCCTGGTGCCCAACACGGGGTGTCGGTGCCCTGGACACGGCGAGGCAGAATGGCGCGCATGTTACCGACGACCGAGTTCGCGCTGCTGCGGCGGATCGCAGGCGAGCAGGCGACCAACCGGGTCCCCTCGCTGGTCGCCGCGATCGTCCGGGACGGGGAGATCGCGTGGTGGGGCGCGCGAGGCCACCTCGCCGACCGCGTCGAACCCGACGCCGACACCCAGTACCGTATCGGCTCCATCACCAAACCCTTCATCGGCATGCTGGTGCTGCGGCTGCGAGACGAAGGCGCGCTCGAACTGAACGACCGCCTGGAGACCCACCTGCCCGGCACCGACTTCGGGCACCTGACCGTCGCCCAGCTGCTGTCGCACACCTCGGGGCTGACCGCGGAATCCCCCGGCGACTGGTGGGAGCGCAGCAGCGGTACCAGCTGGGACGAGCTGGCCGCCCGGCTCGACGGGAACGACGTCCGGCACCGGCCGGGCGCGCGGTTCCACTACTCCAACGTCGGGTACGGCGTCCTCGGCGAGCTCGTGGCCCGACTGCGCGGCACCAGCTGGTCCGAAGCGCTACGCACCGAGCTCCTCGAACCGCTCGGCATGCACCGCACCACGCCCGCCCCGGAGGGCAAGCACGCCACCGGCTGGGCGGTCCATCCGTTCGCCGACGTGCTGCTGCCCGAGCCTGCGCACGACGCGGGAGCCATGGCCCCCGCCGGCCAGCTGTGGTCCACCCTCACCGACCAGGCGCGCTTCACCGCCCTGGTCGGCGGACACACCGGCGGGGTGCTGTCGCAGGACACCATCGCCGAGATGCGGATGCCGCAGGCCGTCGACAGCGGCGGCGACCCCAACAACGCCTGGGCGATGGGGTACGGCCTCGGCATCCAGCTGGCCAGGAACCAGGGCCGGGTGCTGGCAGGCCACACCGGTTCCATGCCGGGCTTCCTCGCCTCGTCGATGATCGACCCCGTCACCGGCACCGGCGCGGTGGCCATGGCCAACACCACAGCGGGCCCGGCCATCCTCGGCCTGGTGCTCGACCTGATCTCGCTGGCCGACGAGCTGGAGCCAGCCCTGCCCGCCCCCTGGCAGCCCGCCGAGACCGACCCGGCGCTGCTGCCACTCACCGGCCTGTGGCACTGGGGGCCCGCGCCGTTCTACCTGCGCGTGCTGCCCGGCGGGTGGCTTCACCTCGGACCGGCCAGTGGCCCAGGGCGGGCCTCGCGGTTCCGCCCACTTGGCGACGACCGATGGGAAGGGCTCGACGGCTACTACGCCGGGGAGATCCTCCACGTGGCGCGCACCACAGACGGCGCGCCGCACCACCTCGCGCTGGCCACGTTCATCTTCACCCGCACCCCGTACGACCCGGAAGCGCCGATACCGGGCGGTGTCGACACCGGCGGTTGGCGCGCGTGACAGACTAACGCCATGACCGATGCCGCTGAATTGACGCTTCCCGAGGACATCAAGCCTGCCGACGGGCGGTTCGGTTGCGGTCCTTCCAAGGTCCGTACCGAGCAGCTCGCCCACCTCGCCGAGGAGGGCGCCGCTGTGATGGGCACCTCACACCGGCAGAAGCCGGTGAAGTCGCTCGTCGGCCGGGTCCGCGCTGGCCTCCGGGAACTGTTCAACCTCCCTGACGGGTACGAAGTGCTGCTCGGCAACGGCGGAACAACGGCGTTCTGGGATGCCGCGGCCTTCGGTCTGGTTCGGGATCGCGCACAACTGTTCACCTACGGCGAGTTCTCCTCGAAGTTCGCCAAGGTCAACCAGGGTGCGCCGTTCCTGTCCGACCCGATCGTGGTCTCCGCCGAGCCGGGGACCGCGCCCGAGATCACTTACCAGCCCGGTGCCGACCTCGTCGGCTGGGCGCACAACGAGACCTCGACCGGTGTCGCCGTCCCGGTCCGGCGCCCGGCGGGCAGCGACGGTGCGCTCGTAGCCATCGACGCCACCAGCGCCGCCGGTGGCCTGCCGGTAGCCGCGGAGGACTTCGACGTCTACTACTTCGCGCCGCAGAAGTGCTTCGCCTCCGACGGCGGGCTGTGGGTGGCGCTGTGCTCGCCAGCCGCGGTCGAGCGCATCACCGAGATCGGCGAGTCCGATCGCTGGGTGCCGGAGTTCCTGTCGCTGACCACGGCGCTGGACAACTCCCGCAAGGACCAGACGTACAACACCCCGGCGGTGGCGACCCTGCTGCTGCTCGCCGACCAGATCGAGTGGATGCTGGCAGGCGGCGGGCTGGACTGGGCGACCAACCGCACCGCGGAATCCGCACGCAGGCTGTACGAGTGGGCGGAGAAGTCCAGCTACGCCACGCCGTACGTGACCGAACCCGAGCACCGCTCCCACGTGGTCGGCACCATCGACTTCAACGACGACATCGATGCCGCCCAGCTCGCCGCGACACTGCGGGCGAACGGGATCGTCGACGTCGAGCCGTACCGCAAGCTGGGCCGCAACCAGCTCCGGGTGGGTATGTTCCCGGCCATCGAGCCGGACGACATCAGCGCCCTGACCCGCTGCGTCGACTGGCTCGTCGAGCGCACGAGCTGATCCGGCGCATAACCTGCCTGGCACCGTGGTGGCGTCGCGAAACGCGGCGCCACCACGCTGTGTTCGGGGCCGGTCACGGATAAGTCGCGTTCCCTCCGGCGTGCCTGCGAGGTCAAGCCGACTCGCCGACCTACCCTGTGCTTGCAGTACGTAACGTCGCGGGAGGCGGGAGATGCGCACGCTCAGGGTTGTCGGGTTGGGAGAGGACGGTACGTCCGTCGTCTGCGAGGACCCGGGCACCAGGGAACAGTTCCGGATCCCCGCCGACGACCAGCTCCGCGCCGCCGCTCGCGGCGATGCCACCCGGTTAGGACAGATCCAGATCGAGATGGAAAGCCACATGCGGCCACGCGAGATCCAGGCTCGCATCCGCGCAGGGGAAACCGTCCAGCACGTGGCCTCCAGCGCGGGAATACCATTGCAGCGCGTGGAGCGGTTCGCCCATCCCGTGCTGCTGGAACGCTCCCGCAACGCCGAGCTGGCCCAGCAAGCGCACCCGGTACGCGAGGACGGTCCCGACGTACGCACGCTCGGCGAGGTCGTCGCCCATGCGTTCGGACTGCGCGGTCAGGACTACTCGCACGCCCAGTGGGACTCCTGGCGTGGCGACGACGGCAAGTGGGTGGTGCAGCTGTCCTGGCAAGCGGGCCGCTCGGACAACAGCGCGCACTGGGTGTTCACCCCAGGAGCGCACGGCGGCACCGTCGCGCCGATCGACGAGCACGCCGAGGAACTGCTGAACCCGCACTCCTACCGGGCACCCCGTAACCTCCGACCGGTCGTCCAGGGGCCAGGCGCGCGCCCTGACGACGCCTTTCAACCACCTCTCGGTCCGGTCAACGACGGCGGGGACGGCGACTACGGGCACGACTACCTCCCACACGCCGGGGAGCTCGCAGGCAACGGCAGCGCCGCGGGCAGGGGCGCGGGGGCGGCCGACGACGATCCGGAGGGTGAGGACGACACCACCGAGTTCCCGGCCGTGCCCTCCGGCGCCGCCGGGCCCCCGCAGCGTGACCCTGGCGATGTGCCGGGCTCGCCGGTCACCAAGCGCAAGAAGCACCACCCCGTGGTGCCCGCCTGGGAGGACGTGCTGCTCGGCGTGCGATCACAGCGCGGCGGCTGACGCACGCTCCGGTTACAGGGCAGCGACCAGCAGCGCGATCCAGGAGAACGCCAGGCCCGCGGTGGCGCCGAGGCACATCCAGCGCAGTACCGGAACCGACTTGCCAAGCCACAGCGACGGCGCCAGTCCCACGGTGACCACCAGGGCCGCTCCCAGCGACAGCCACCCCGGCTCGCCCGTGGCCCCGCCGAGGGCTAGCATCCCCACGATCACGATCGCGCAGGTGAACGCCGACACGGTAAGCCCAGGGCCCCACGGCGGCGGCTCCCCTGGCGACCGGCGGAACAGCCTGCTTCCGCGCGGACTGGCGTGTCGCGGGCCGGTGCCGGTATGGCGTGGCTCGGGGACCGCCACGCTGGTTTGCCCCGTGACCGGGTCCACCACATGGACCGGGGTATGGATTCGTGAGGCGACGCGACCCGCGAGCTGGCGGCCCCGCCGGGAGATCATGCCGATGGCGTCCTCCCCAGGGGCTTCCAGTTCGGGGTGCTGCCCGCGGGCGCCCTGCTGCACCGCCGCGGTCACCCGAGCCCACTCGTGCAGTGCGGCGGCGAGCTCGGCACCCAGCGGCAGGCTCTCCGGCGCGAACTCCCGCGCACCGTTACCGTGCTCGCCGTGCTCGTCGCTACCGTGCTCACCGCCGCGGTCGCCTGCTGCCCGCTCGGCGAGCACCGCGCGCCCGTCTCGGACCCGCAGCTCCACCCGTGCCTCCGTCATTCGACCCGATCGCCCACACCAGCGACGCCGTTGCCCCTCCCGGCGTTCACCGTAGCCCCCGCCGCGCAGTCATCGCGCGTGAGCTCATAGAAGGCGATCGCACCCGCGGTGGCGATGTTGAGCGAGTCCACATCCCCCAACATGGGGATGCGTACGGCGGCGTCGGCCGCGCCGATCGCCTCGGCCGACAGGCCGTGCCCTTCGGAACCGAGCAGCACCGCCACCCGGTCGCCCGGGTCGCCGTGGTCGAGGAAGTCACCGATATCCACCGCGCAGGCAGCCGGGGTGAGCGCGGCGATGCGGAAACCCCGCTCGCGCAGCACGTCGAGCCCGCCCGGCCAGTGCGGTAGCCGGGTGAACGGCACCAGCAGCACGTGCCCCATGGACACCCGCACGCTGCGCCGGTACAGCGGGTCGCTGCAGCCGGGGCCGAGTAGCACCCCGGTCACACCGAGCGCCGCCGCGTTGCGGAACAGCGCCCCGAGGTTCTCGTGATCCCCCACGCCTTCCAGCACCGCCACCCGACCACCGCGTTCGGCCAGCGCCTCCGGCGAGGGCGGAGTGGCGCGATCGGCGACCGCGAGCACACCCCGGTTGAGGTGAAAGCCGACCACCTCGGCCATCGTGCCCGCGTCGGTCACGTAGGCCGGGACATCCACACCCGCCAGGTCGGCTGCGAGATCGTCGATGCGGTCGGGCACGCCGAGAAGCGCGCGCGGCGGGTACGGCGAGGCGAGCAACCGCCGGATCACCACCGTGCCCTCGGCGATGACCAAACCCCTGCCGCCGGGACGATCGGGCCGTCGATCCGCCCGCGTCAGGTCCCTGAAGTCGTCTACCCTGGGATCGGTGCTGCTGGACACCGCAACCAGCTCGGCCATGGCCCGAGTATCCCACCAGGGTATGGCGGCCACGACGGTCGCGGCTTAGTGGTTCCACGGTTCCGCGAACGAATTGACTCCCTAGTGCCTGATAATCCCGGATTAATAGAACGGTAAAGAACGCACAGAGTAATTGTTGCTGTGTCCGAATGCACCAGTTTGGCCGCTAGCAGCTACCCCCGCGCGTGTGTCACTCTGAGCCTTCGGGGTCCGCCACAGGAGTGCCATCAGGAGTGCGTGACAATACAGTGAGTGATGGTCGAGGTGAGTGGTGACAATTCGCTGCGGCGCAGCATCCGATACTGAATACCAGCACGACGACGTTTCGAACGCGGGAGTTCGCATCCTCGACAGCGAACAGCGCGAACAGCGCGAATACTACAAGCACAACGATCACAGCGGGTATACCGGACAGCGTGAGCTGGACGGCGAGCTGGACGGCGAGCCGGGTGGTGAGGTCGACGGCGAGCCGAGCGGTCCAGGAACACGAACCGAGCAGCAGCCGCGCATCCCGCGACAGGTGGGACCGCAGGCCACACCCGGATCCGGCGGGCACCCAACGTCTGCCACCCCGCAGGACCGCATGCGCTACCGGGACAAAGTGCACCGCTGCCTGGATGCACTCGAACGGATGCTGGCCGACGGCAGTTTCTGCTTCCCGCACAAACACATCGGGCTCGAACTCGAGCTCAACCTGGTCGACTCCGCACTCCGCCCGGCGATGAGCAACGACCACGTACTCGAATACCTTGGCGGGAACACCTTCAGTTGCGAACTCGGTAAGCACAACCTGGAGCTGAACGTGCTGCCCCGGCCGCTGGCCGGCGATTCGCTGGGCGCACTGGAACGCGACCTGCATGGCTACCTCACCTCGGCGAGCGAGGCTGCCGAGAACATCTGTGGCGGCATGGTCGTCATCGGTATCCTGCCCACGCTGACCGACGAGCAGTTCAGCACCCACTGGATGAGCGGCAACCCGCGCTACCAGCTACTGAACAACGAGATCATCGCCGCACGGCGGGAACTACCCAGGCTCGAGATCGACGGCACCGCGCTGCCGGGTCGGTCGGCCGAGCGGCTGCACACCCACACCGAGACCATCCTGCCGGAGTCCGCAGGCACCGCGGCACAGTTCCACCTGCAGGTCGGCCCCGAGGACTTCGCGCCGTACTGGAACGCAGCCCAGTGCCTGGCCGGGGTACAGCTCGCCCTCGGCGCCAACTCCCCCTTCCTGCTCGGCAAGGCCCTCTGGCACGAAACCCGGATCCCGCTGTTCCTGCAATCCACCGACACCCGCCCCGAGGAGTTCCGGGCCCAAGGGGTCCGCCCGCGCGTATGGTTCGGCGAGCGCTGGATCACCTCGATCTTCGACCTGTTCGAGGAGAACGTGCGGTACTTCCCGGGCCTGCTCACCGAGACCGACCCGGAGGATCCGCTGGAGACGCTGGAGGCGGGCCGCGTGCCACAGCTCACCGAGCTGCGCACCCACAACGGCACGGTCTGGCGGTGGAACCGGCCGGTGTACGACGTGGTGGACGGCACGCCGCACCTGCGGATCGAGAACCGGGTCCTTCCGGCGGGTCCGACCGTGCTCGATATGCTGGCCAACGCCGCGTTCTTCTACGGAGCCCAGCGCGCCCTCGCCGACGCCGAACGACCGCTGTGGTCGCAGATGTCGTTCGACGCCGCCGAGCAGAACCTGTTCGCAGGCGCAAGAGACGGCATCCACGCGCGGCTCTACTGGCCGGGTACCGGTTCGGTGCCTGCCGACGAGCTGGCGCTGCGGGTGCTGCTCCCCCTCGCCCACGAGGGGCTACTCGCCTCCGGCGTGCCCACCGAGGCCGCTGACCACTACCTCGACGTGCTGGAGCGGCGCTGCGTCGCCCGCCGCACCGGATCCAGCTGGCAGCGCGATGCCGTGCTCCGCCTGGAGTCACGCGGGATGAACCGGGAAGCCGCGCTCGAGGTGATGCTGGCCGAGTACGTCGACAGGGCAAGCGACGGGCGTCCGGTTCACGAGTGGGATCCGGTGTAAAGCTTCGGTCCACGATAGATCCGAAATTTTGTCGACATATCGCCAAAAATACCGTTGTGGGTGACGTCGCAGGCCCTTACCTCCTACCCCGTTCGCCTGACCACAGGCGTGCTACTAGGTTGGCGGGTGGACAGATCGGTAAGGACTCTCATGAGATTGAGGAGGGCGCATGGCCCTGTACGAGCTTCCTGACCTGGACTACGACTACGGCGCGCTCGAGCCGCACATCTCCGGCGAGATCAACGAACTGCACCACAGCAAGCACCACGCGACCTATGTCAAGGGTGCCAACGACACCATGGACAAGCTCGCGGCCGCGCGCGAGGCGGGCGACTACGGCGCCATCGTCGGCCTGGAGACCACCCTGGCGTTCAACCTCGCGGGCCACGCTAACCACGTGGTGTGGTGGAAGATCCTCTCCCCGGAGGGCGGCGACAAGCCGACCGGCGAGCTCGCCGCGGCAATCGACGAGAGCTTCGGCTCCTTCGACAAGTTCCAGGCCCACTACGAGGCCGCTGCCACCACCATTCAGGGCAACGGCTGGGCCGCGCTGTCCTGGGACCCGATCGGCAAGAAGCTGATCATCCAGCAGCTGCGCGACCACCACAACAACATGGCGCTGCCCACCGTGCCGATCATGATGACCGACGTCTGGGAGCACGCCTTCTACCTGCAGTACCGCAACGTGAAGGCCGACTACGTCAAGGCGCTGTGGAACGTCTACAACTGGGCCGAGATCGCCCGGCGCTTCGAGGACGCCCGTAACGGCGGCAACGGCCTGCTGCTCCGCTGAGACAGCGCCGACCGTCTCACGGCAAGCGAAGCACCTCGGGGACAGCACGGGAGGACCGCGTACCAGTACGCATAGCACAGGGTGCCGCCGCGATCTCGATCGCGGCGGCACCCTGCTCGTTCCCGAACTGACTGCCGCTCCCACCACGAAGCGGGCACATATAAGGTTAGCCTAACCTCATCACGAACACAAGATGAGGAGGCCGATCGATTTCGCCCGCACCGGGTGTCGCCCGCCGGGCGCCACTGCTGGGCGTTACTGCGCGGCCATGCGCTCGATGATCTCCGCGGCCCGGTCCAGTACCTCGCGCTCGTCCTGCGTCAGCTCAGACAGCCGCTCGTCCAGCCAGGCTTCCCGCACGGAGATGTTCTCGTGCACATACTCCAGGCCGCGCGTGCTGAGCTCGACGATGGCCTGCCTGCGATCGGTCGGATGCGCCGTCCGGGCGATGTAGCCCAGCTGCTCCAGCGCCACGATCACCCGGGTCATCGAGGGGGGCTGCACGCCCTCTTTCGCCGCGAGCTGCCCCGGCGTCATCGGGCCGCACTTGTGCAGCGTCGACAGCGCCGATAACTGGGTGAGCGAGACATGCGTGGACAGCCGTTGTGCGCGCAGCCTGCGATTCAACCGCACCACGGCGAGCCGCAACCGGCTCGCCAGACCTCGATCGTGCCCAGCTTCGGCCATCTCGTCAGCTTACCTATCCCACCCCGGTAACCTTCCCGGTGTGGTCGACTCACCCGAACGGCAGTTGCCGCCCAACTTACCCAAACGGCTCACGGACCTCGGGCCAGCACTGGTCGTGGGCAGTGCGGCGTGGGCTGCCGCGCTCATCACCATCATTGTGCTGTACACGCTCGGTTACGACGTCGGCATCTGGCTGACCACCACGATCGCCGGGCTGGTACTCGGCGCCGTCGGCATGTCACTGGTCGCCTGGCAACGCTACGCATCCAGGAAAGGACGGCGCGGGGCCCAGCGCGGCCTGTGAGGGCCGCGACCCCGGCTCCCGTCACGGGCACTCGGTAGCGGCCGCCTGCTACCCAGCCTGCCCCGTGTCAGGAGTCGATCTCGAGCCGGGAATCGTCGTAGACCAGATCGGCCACCGGCACCGCGGCGGCACCGCTCACCTCGATCTCGGAGTGCGCACCACAGCCGTACTCGACGTGCACCACGTGACCGTCGGCGGGCGCGACGTCGTTGCCACACACCCCGAACGCCGCGCGCAACGACCCGGCGAGCGGCAGGTAGAAGCCACAGGTGCCGCACGGCTGCGGGGCGCTGCGCGCCATGTCCGAACGTGGCCCGAACTCACCCGCGCGCCACCGGGCAGCCGCGGCCAACCTGCCGGTCAGGGACATCACCCTCGCACGCCCCAGCCCCGGCTCCACGACCAGCTCGTCCAGCTCGTCGTCACCGGAGGCGATGTGCCCAGGAACCAGCCGGTCGTCGTCCTCGCGTGTCGGCAGCACGTCCCCGATGCCGAGGTCACCGGGGCGTACCCGGCGCTCCCACGGCACCCATTCCTTGGCAACCAGCGCGTGTGGTCCCGGTCGCAGCATCACCTCGCTCACCGTGACCGGCAGGTCCTCCCCGGCACCGGCGACCGTGACGTGCCACTGCCAACCGCCGTATCCCGGCACGGTCGCCTCGAACCGGTGCGTCACGCTGGCGTCGTCCTCGTACTCGACACCGACGTACTCACCGACGACCGCATCGGGATCGTATCCCCGTTCGGATGCCTCTTCCCACGCGGCAGACCGCGACACATCCACGGCATCGATCAGCCAGGATGCCGGTTGCGGTCCGGGCCGCGGGGGAGCGGTCGGCGTGGAAGTCATACCGGTCAGGATAGTCGTATCGTCATCGCGATCACCGCCTGGCGCTCCTGCCGCACGCTGTCGACGTGCCATGCTGGAACCGTGCGAACCACCACGCGGGTTCCCTGGTTGCTGCACGCCGCCTGCTGCCTGGGAATCGCCTTCGGGATAGCCGCCTGCAGCACTTCCGAGCCGCGAGCCGCTCAGGCGCCGGAACAGCTGCGCGCGGACGTTCTGGAGACGCTTCCACATGACCCCACCGCTTTCACACAGGGTTTTGAGATCGCTCACGGCATACTCTACGAAAGCACCGGGATCGTAGGTGAATCGGATGTCCGCGCCACCGACCCGGCCACCGGCGAGATCCTCGCCAGCGAGGAGCTGCCTCCCCCGTTGTTCGGTGAGGGCCTGACCGTCATAGACGACCGCCTCTGGCAACTCACCTGGAAATCGGAGATCGCGATCGAGCGCGACCGGCACACCCTGGAGGAGATCCGCCGGGTCGGCTACGAAGGCGAAGGGTGGGGCCTGTGCTATCAGGACGAGCGCGACCGGCTCGTCATGAGCGACGGCTCCGACACCCTCACCTTCCGCGATCCCGATACCTTCGCCCCACTCGACGAGGTCGCGGTGCACGCGGCAGGCGAGCCCGTCACGCAGCTCAACGAGCTGGAGTGCGTGGACGACCGGGTCTACGCCAACGTCTGGAAGAGCGACGTGATCGTCCGCATCGACCCCGGAACCGGCGAGGTCACCGCCGAGATCGATGCCTCGGGGCTGCTCGAACCCGACCAGGAGGACGACGCGGACGTGCTCAACGGCATCGCCGCCATCCCAGGCACCGACCAGTACCTGCTCACCGGCAAATTGTGGCCCTCGACGTTCCGCGTACGGTTCGTGCAGGCAGGCGACGGCGTGTAGCGCAGGTCTCGGCATGCGAGCCCCCTACCGGCACGCGGCGCCGCTGCCCGTAACCTCGCTGGCATGGCTCGAGGTGATGCCCGGTCACGCACGATCGTCACCGTACGCACCGCCGTGACGTCCTCGCGGGCGCGCATCGTCGCGGTCAGCGGCGCCGCCGCGCTCGCGCTGGCGGGATGCGGCGAGGTGGGACCGCCCGACATGACGGTGTACTCGGACGGCGAGACCGTCACGGTGGAGCCGTCGACCTACTGCGATGTCCACGTCACCGAGTGCGACAGCGGCGAACCGGACGAGCACACCCTGCCCACGCGCCCCGGCGAACCCGCGCAGATCTCGGTGCCCGGCGAGGTCGCCGAGACGCCCTGGCTGGTCAACGTGCAGGCGGCCGATGCCGACGGCACACCACTGCCGATCGAGCAGGAGTTCTTCTCGCCGGGAGAGTCGTACGCCTTCACCGCCGAACCGCCGAGCCCGGAGGCGACCCTGCTGGTGGTGGAGGTGCAACAGCTCGGCGCCGCCTACGCGGCCGACCAGGCTGGCGAGCCGATCCTCGACGAGCAGGGGGCGATGCAGGCGGTGGCGCGCGGGATCTGGCCCATCACCTTCGAACCGCGTGACTGAATACCCGGCTCGCCCCTAGCAGGCTGACGCCTCACGGGTCGAGATCACGCGCGACCGCGCGCATCACTTCGGCGATCTTCTTGGTGTACTTGCGCTCGGGGTACCGCCCTTGCCGCAGGTTGGGCTGCACGCGGGCTTCCAGCAGCTTGATCATGTCCTCGACCATGCCGTGCAGCTCTTCGGCGGGCCGCCGCTGCGCCTCGGCGACCGACGGTGGCGCGTCCAGCAACCGGACCGACAGCGCCTGCGGGCCGCGCCGACCGTCGGCGACACCGAACTCGAGTCGCTGACCCGACTTGAGCGAGTCGACCCCCTGAGGCAACGCGGATTTGCGGATATAGACATCCTCGCCCCCGTCCTGGGTGACGAATCCGAAGCCCTTCTCCGCGTCGTACCACTTGACCTTGCCGGTCGGCACTGCACTCACCGTTCCTTCGTTCCCGTAACCGTCATACCGAACGTGCCGCGGCGCCACCGCCCGGCGCACCGGCGCGGCCACAGTGACCGCCTACCGACACGCACGACGAACGCGCCCCGGAGGGTATACCCACCGGCGCGCGTTACTTACAGCTTATCGCGGTTCGCTCCGGCAGGAGAAACCATTAGTCTGTATGCCATGTCCGCCCCGATCAGTAACCCCGAGCATACGGCCTCCCGCGACCGCCCGTCCCGCATGATGGTCACGGCGATCGCGCTGTTCGCGATCGGGTTACTCGCGGTGGCCGTGGTGTTCGGGCTCTACGCCTTCGGCCATACCGAGTTGCCGCTGTGGCTGAGTGTGACCGCCGTCGGGTGCACCTCGGCCGGTTTCGGTCTCGGCCTGATCACCCTGGTCAGGGAGGCACGCTCGCAGCGCGTAACGCACGTCTGAAGCGCCACGACCCGCGAGGTGACCTACAGGTTACGCAGGCCACGCAGCACCCGCTCCATGAGCTCCAGGTTCGGGCCGCTCATCGCGGACGCGTCCTGGTGATGCACCGTGACCATCCCGTCCTCGGCCATGGAACCGACCAGCGTTTTCGCCACCCCCAGCGGGACGGCCAGCAGCGCGGCGATCTCGGTCACCGAGCGCGGCTGTTCGCACAGTTCCAGGACCCGCCGGTGTTCCTCGCGCATCGAGTCGGGGTCCGCCACCGCGGCATCGGTACGGGCGCTGACCAGGGTTTCCAGCGCGAACTCGACCGTGCTTCCGGTGCGCCCGCCGGTCCAGACATAGGGGCGTACCCACGATCCCGCGTCACCGGTGTCCAGCTCGCTCTCACCCGGATCCTCGCCGTACTCCACGACCGCGGTGGCCGTGGCGTCCGCGCCAGCCTCAGTGGGTTCAGCAGGCGCAGCGGCTTCGGCAGGCTCGATGGCCTCAGTGCCGTCGCCCGCAGGTTCGGCGGCAGACGACTGTTCGTCGTCCGCCTCGGGATCTCCCTCGGGATCCTGATACGCGCGCTCGGCGGCGTCCTCGCTCGGCTGGTCCGCGACCTCTGGGGCGCCCTTTCGCTTCTGGTCCTCCGGCTCTGGCTCGGCCGCCGGGACCTGTTCGTTTCGCTCCTCGGCGGTGGGTCCGGCAGCGGGGGCCTCGCCGTCCTCGGCATCGTCTACCGCGACGTCTGCGGTCTCCCCCTGCTCCGGCTCGACCTCACGGTTCCCGGTGGCGTCCCCGGGCTCGCCGCCCGGCGTGATCGGCGCATCGTCGCCCTCGGCGACCTCGGCACTGCTCACGGACGCGACTGCTGGCTCGGCGTCGTCCGGACGCTCATCTGCCGGCACGTCCCCTCACTCCTCACGCGATGCTCGCCTGCGGCAGAAGGGGTTCTCCCCCTCCCGGGACACCTCCCGGCCCTTCTGCGTCTCCGTTCACTCCATAACCCGATCGGACGATCGTAGTCGAGCGGCTACGTGGCGTGCCATCCTCACACGTTGCAGTTTCCTCACGGGTTACCCACGGGACCGGCAACGCCGGACGAGCCGGTGGGATTCGCCCGGTCCCCTACCGTCAACCCTCCCACGGCAGCTCCACAACCAGGCACGGACCGCCTGCGAAAACGCCTGCGTCGATGCCGAGCACCAGCCCACCCGCGTAGAGGTGCGGTCCGCTGATGTCGGCCGGATCCAGCCCGACCTGGTCGGCGATCACGCTGTGGCCGTGCACGATCCGCGAGCCACCCAGCCGGGAGAGCACCTGTTCGGCCGCTTGCGGCCCACCCTGGCCGCGGAAAGCGTAACGGGTGGTGAGTCTGCGCCACACCTCCCACCACTGCTCGGCGTCGTGGCCCTCCAGCACAGCACGCACGCCGTTGTTGATCTCCTCGACATCGAAGCCCCAGCGGAAGTACTCCAGTGTGTCCGAGTGCAGCAGCAGGTGTCCCGCCGCGTGAGCCAGCAGCGGCCTGCCGAGTAGCCATTCCTCGTGCCGCTCGGTCAGCCGTTCCAGATCGGAGAGCTGCCCGCCGTTGACGACCCAGCTCGCGGCGAACGTGCGCCCCGCCACCCCGGGGGAGACCTCGGTGTCGCCGAACCGGTAGGTACCCAGCAGCAGGATCTCGTGGTTGCCGAGCAGCGCCTGCACCCTACCGCCCTGATCGGGGGCCTGCTCCTGCAACCGCATCACCAGATCGATGACCCCGATGCCGTCGGGCCCCCTGTCCACGAAATCCCCCACGAACCACAGCTCGGTGTCACCGCCTACCCAGTCCTCCTCGTCATCCACCAAGCCCTGTTCCCGCAGGGCGTCCACCAGCGGCTCCCGGTGGCCGTGGACGTCACCCACCACGTAGACGGGCGGCTGATCATCGCTCACCCTCCCGACGATAAGCCCCGCCGCCCACCCCCGCGCCGCACGAGCGGGGATCTAACCCGCCGCGGTGACGGCCGGATGCACCTCGACCGCCGTAGCCTTCACCGCGACACCGACGGCCCGGCCCGGCTCCAGACCCAGCTCCGCCACCGCAGTCGGGGTGAGATCCGCCGCGATGCCTGCGACCCAGGCGTGCTCCGGATGGTCGGGGTGGGCGGCGAGCCGCACCCGGACCACCGAGCCGTGCGGCTCCACGGCGCCAACCAACGCGTTCGCCAGGTTGCGCTGGCTGCCCACCACCTCGGGGACCCGACCGTCTGCCCGGCAGGCCCCTCGGTAAACCACGACCGCGCTCGGCGCGAACACCGCGACGGCGGGTTGTGCTCGCACCGCGTCCGGCGCGTGCATCCCAGCCAACATCGTGCCGGGCAGGGTGCGCAGGCCGCCGTCGACCGCGTGGCCGGTCACCAGATTCAGCCCGGCGATGCGTGCGGTGAAGCCGGTGCGCGGGGCGGCAAGCGCCTCCCCGGTCCGCCCCCGTTCCACCACGGCGCCGCGCTCCAGCACGATGATCCTGTCAGCCAGTGCCAGCGCATCCAGCGGATCGTGGGTGACCAGCAACGCGCACGTGCGGCTCCCGTCATGCCGCAGGACTTCCCGCAGCAGCGAGCGCATCGCGGGCGCGGTCTCAGCGTCCAGTGCGGCCAGCGGCTCGTCGAGCAACAACAGCTCGGGGGAACGAGCGAGCGCCCTCGCCAGTGCCACACGCTGCGCCTGCCCGCCGGACAGCCGCGCCGGTTTGCGGTCGGCGAGCGTGGCGAGGTCGAGCCGCTCCAGCCACTCGTCGGCCACCCGGCGAGCCGCACGCTTTCCCGCACCGCACGCCCTCGGTCCGAACTCGACGTTGCCGAGCACCGACAGGTGCGGGAACAGCAGGGGCTGCTGTCCGAGCAGCCCGACGCCCCTCGCGTGCGGTGGGACGTGCACGCCCGCGTGGCAGTCGGTCAGCGTGCGCCCGCCGAGCCGGACCGTGCCGTACTGCGGCCTGCGCAGTCCCGCGACGCAGTCCAGCAGCGTGGACTTGCCAGCCCCGTTCGGCCCGAACACCGCGATGACCTCCCCTTGTTCCGCCTCCACCTGTGCGGACAGCGTGAACCCGTCGCGGCGTACCCGCACCTCGGCAGTCAGCCCCGCCATCCCAGTCGTCACCGTCACGGCCCCTCCCGAAGCGAGCGTGGCCGGGCAACCGCGATGACCACGACGGCGATCACGATGAGCAGCAACGACAGCGCGATCGCGCTGTCGACATCGGATTCGGACTGGGCGTAGACCTCGAGCGGGAGCGTTCTGGTGACCGCCTGGAGGCTACCCGCGAAGGTGATGGTGGCGCCGAACTCGCCGAGCGCCCGCGCGAAGCTCAGCACCGCTCCGGACACCAGGGCGGGCAGCAGCAGCGGACAGGTCACCCTCCGGAACACCGTCCACGGTCTCGCCCCGAGCGTCGCGGCAACACGCTCGTGCTCGGCACCGCCGGAACGCAACGCTCCCTCCAGGCTGA
Organism: Haloechinothrix sp. LS1_15; assembly: GCF_033042135.1. Classification (NCBI taxonomy): domain Bacteria; kingdom Bacillati; phylum Actinomycetota; class Actinomycetes; order Pseudonocardiales; family Pseudonocardiaceae; genus Haloechinothrix; species Haloechinothrix sp. LS1_15. Next base: position 53,518 of record NZ_WBXM01000014.1, read on the forward strand.
CCACCAGGAACGGCATCGCCACGAAAGTTTGCGCGATGACCACCGCCGCGGTGGTGAACGGCACGCGCACACCAGCGACGACATCGAGCAGGTACCCGAGGAAGCCGTGCACCCCGAACAGGTACAGCAAGGCCAGCCCACCCACGACAGGAGGCAGCACCAGGGGGAGCAACACAACGGTGCGCAGCAACACGCCGACACGGCCGGTGGTTCGTGCCAGCACCACGGCGAGTGGCAGGCCGAGAATGACACAGGCCACAGTAGACAGCGAAGCCGTCAGGACGGACAGCCGTAACGCGTGCCACGAAGCCTGCGAGGTGAGCAGCTCGGGCAGCCTGCCGATATCGGCACGCAGCAACAGGCCCGCGACAGGGAGCGCGACAAGGGCGAGGGCGACCCCGGCTGGCACCCACAGCAGCGGCGGCACCGCCACCGGCACGCTGCGCCCCGCACCCCTCGTTCCAGCGCCTGCCGCGCTAGCCATCGGGCACCTCGAACCCGGCCTCGGCGAACACCGCACGCCCGTGCGGCCCGAGCGCGAACCGCTGGAACTCGGCGGCCAGCTCCGGCTGCGACGCGTCGGCGGTGACCGCGATCCGGTAAGGGGTGATGGCCGCGGGCGTGTCCGGCACCGGGACGGCGTCGACCTCGCCTGCCGCCGCGCGCACGTCGGTGCGGTACACCAGCCCAGCGTCGGCCTCACCCAGCCGCACCTTGTGCAGCACGGCCTTGACGGAGAGCTCCTCACTCGATGGCCGTAACTCGACGCCGTCCTGCTGGAGCACCCGTCGGGTGGCCCTGCCGCACGGCACCTGCGCCGCACAGGTCACCACGTGCAGGTCGGCGCGGGCGAGGTCGGTGACGTCGTCGATGCCCTCCGGGTTGCCTCCCGCTACCGCGATCACCAGGTGGTTGCGCACCAGCTCGGCCGGTTCCGAGTCGATGCGGCCCGCGGCCACGGCGACCCGCATCGATTCGGGGTCGGCCGCTGCGAACACGTCGGCACGCGCACCCTCACGGAGCTGATGGGCCAGCCGCGCGGAGCCGCCGAAGTTGACGCGTACCTCCACGCCAGGGTGCTCGGCGGCGAAGCGTTCCTCCAGCGTGCCGAACGCCTCGGTGAGCGAGGAGGCGGCGAAGACGGTCAGCACGTCACGGTCGCCTCCCGGGGTGCACCCGGCTGCCAGCAACGCGGTGGCCAGCGCCACCGAGGCGAGCGCGGTGACCGCACGGGACGTCATCGCCCGCTCCGGCCTGCGGCGGTCTCCACGACGACGGTGGTGGCTTTGACCACGGCCACCGCGAGCACCCCGGGACGCAACCCCAGCTCGGCCACGGCCTCGGCGCTCATCAGCGAGACCACTCGGTGCGGCCCGGCCTGGATCTCCACCTGGGCCATCACGCCATCGGCGCGCACCTCGGTGACCAGCCCCTCGAACTGGTTGCGTGCCGACCGGGAGATCGCGGTGTCCCCGCCAGCGCCCTCCCGCCGTGCCGCGCGCCTGGCGAAAGCGGCCAGCTCGGCGCCGTCGATGACCTTGCGACCAGCGCTGTCGACATCCGAGGGCAGCTGGCCGGAGCGCACCCAGCGCCGGATGGTGTCGTCGCTCACACCGAGCACCTTGGCTGCCTCGGCGAACCGGAAACAGGTCATCTGCAGATGCTATCTCCGCATCTGCAGATAAACTAGTGGACAAACGTCCGCTTACGCGGATCTAAAGCCACCGGACTTCCCGCACATACCGACCCACGCCACCACCTGGCCGGATACCGATAGTCGCCCGATCGCTGTGACCCCGATCATCAGCAGTTGACGGCAGCCGGATACGATCACTGCCCATGAGCAGCGACCCGGCGGGCAACCCCGGCACGATCACCGTGCGGGTGCGGTTCTTCGCCTCGGCCAGGGCCGCTGCCGGAACCGAGCGGGAGACCGTGGAGCTGCCCAGCGGTAGCACCGTCGCCGATGCCGTCGAACGGCTCCGCTCGCACCACTCCGCGGAGCTGGACCGCGTGTTGCGAGTGGCGAGCTTCCTGGTGGACGGCGTCGCGGTGCGGGACGGCGCCACGCCCCTCGGCGCCGACGTGGAGCTGGATGTTCTTCCCCCGTTCGCAGGCGGTTAACGAAATTTGCGCACTTTTCGCCACTACGCCGCATATGCCGGATTCCCCGAGCGCGGCACGAACGGCCCAGAGGTCCAAATCGACGTGATGCATCCCTCACTTAGGGTGAAAAATTTCGAGACGGACACGGTTCGGTAACGGCGGCCTGACCTGCGAATATATCGGGATCGTCACAAGTTTTGGCTCGTTACAGTGATCCAGATCACATAGCTCTCGATTTCCGATCTTGAATCTCGCTACGTACTGTCGTCTCCGGTTGGCCCCGACCAGCCAGGAAAGACCCGGGGAGCCGTGCGCCAATCCCTGTCCTGCGGCCCCCGGATCCATACCCCGAGCGAGAGCAAACTCCGGGACAGGGAGCGGGGAGCGATCCCCGAGCGCAACGCGGCGCGGAGGAATGACGATGCCACATGTCTTACCGAGCCAAGCACCGCAAGACATCAACAGCTACCCGCAACATCGCTCGCGTCGCTGTCGCGAGCCTGGCATTCGGCGCACCGCTGGCAGTGGCCGCTACCCCGGCCCAGGCACAGAGCGTCAACTGGGACGCCATCGCCGAGTGCGAGAGCAACGGTGACTGGAGCATCAACACCGGTAACGGTTACTACGGTGGACTGCAGTTCGCCCTGAGCACCTGGGAGGCCTACGGCGGCACCGGTATGCCGCACGAGGCATCCCGTGCGGAGCAGATCCGCATCGCGGAGAACGTCCTCGAGGGCCAGGGCATCGGCGCATGGCCCGTCTGCGGGCAGTACGCCGGCTCCGGTGCCAGCCACCAGGGCACCAACACCGGCGGCGCCGAGCCAGCCCCGGAACCGCAGGAAACCCAGAGCACCGAGCCACAGCAGGCTGCTCCGGAGAAGACACGCATCGCAGAGTCGAACCCTGACGGTGACTACACCGTCGAGGAGGGCGACACCCTGTCCCAGATCGCCAACGCCAAGGACATCGACGGCGGCTGGGAGAAGCTGCACGAGCTGAACGAGGACTACATCGGCGACCCGGACTTCATCCTGGTGGGCCAGAAGATCGCCACCGAGAGCTGATGCTCCGACCGCTGATCACGGTCATCCGAGCGTGATATAGCCACGCGCCTCCGGCGCGCGGCCCGAGGCCCCATCGCCCTGCCCGGCGGTGGGGCCTCCTCATGACCACACCGCCCCGGCGAGGGGGCGAGCCGAAGGGGTCCCCCGGTGCCCTATGTGTACCGAAGGGTCCCTTCGGCTCGCACACGGCGCGTGTGATCAGGGGGAGTTGACCCACTCATCGGTGCCGTCTGCGAAGACCTGGTGCTTCCAGATTGGGAGGCGCTGCTTGACGGTGTCGACCAGGTCGGAGCAGGCCGCGAAGGCCTCACCTCGGTGGGCGGCCGCCACGGCGCAAGCGAGCGCGACATCACCGATGTCGAGCGAGCCGATACGGTGGCTCACCGCGACCGACCTGACCTGGGGATGGCGCCCGGTCACCTCGGTGACCACGGCCTCAAGGGTCTCCTTCGCGCTCGGATGACCCTCGTAGAACAGCGAAGACACCTGCTTGCCGCTGTCGTGGTCGCGGACCGCGCCAGCGAAGCTCACCACGGCACCGGCGGAGCGATCAGCCACCAGTGCACCGTGGCCCTCCGCCGTGATCGGCTGCTCGGTGACCTCACACACCGGGACCGCCACCGGCGAGTCGCCCGCGACCGAGCGCTCGCCCGCGTGTTCCTGCCGCGGGTGATCCCCTCCCGCCAACTGCTCGAGCGCGTGCTCCAGCACGCCGTCCAGGACCGCGAGGCCGTCACGCACCCCACCGGTCGAGCCGGGGAGGTTCACCACCAGGGTGCGACCGGCCACCCCAGCGGTGCCGCGTGACAGCACGGAGGTGGGCACCCCAGGCAGCCCGGCGTCCCGCACCACATCGGCCAGACCGGGGATCTCGTAGTCCAGCACCGCGGCCGTGGCCTCCGGGGTGCGGTCGGTCGGCGAGATCCCGGTACCGCCCGTGGTGATCACCAGGTCGGCCCCCTCGGCGACGCACTCGCGCAACGCCTCGGTCACCGCCTGCCCGTCGTGCACCACGACCGGCGAGGGCACATCGAAGGACCGCTCGGCCAGCCAGCCGACGATGATCGGGCCGGTACGGTCCGGATAGACGCCGTCGGCGGCCCGGTTGGAGGCCACCACCACCCGCGCGCTGTAGCCCATCTCTACCGCCCTTCCGGCCGCGTCCACACCCCGGACTTGCCGCCCTCCTTGCGTTCCAGGCGCACCCCGTCGATCGTCGCCGCAGCGTCCACCGACTTGACCATGTCGTGCAGCGCGAGGCAGGCGACGCTCACCGCGGTCAGCGCCTCCATCTCCACGCCGGTGCGGTCGGTGGTGCGCACCGTCGCGGTCACCCGCACCTCGCGGTCGCCGAGCTCGAAGGCGACGTCCACGCCCGAGATGTCGATCGGGTGGCACAGCGGGACGAGGTCCGGGGTGCGCTTGGCACCCATGATCCCCGCGATCCGCGCCGTGGCCAGCGCGTCACCCTTCGGCAACCGGCCACCCGACAGCGCAGCGATCACCTCGGGCGTGGTGCGTAGCGCCCCGGCGGCCACCGCCGTACGCGCCGAGGTGGCCTTCTCCGACACGTCGACCATCCGGGCCGCACCGGTGGAATCCAGGTGGCTGAAGTCACTCACGCCTAGCAGGATAGTTCCGGCCCGCCGCTCACCCGCCGGCGGCTACCTGCTTGACCGCGTCCGCCACGGCGGGCGCGACGGCGGAGTCGAACACGCTCGGCACGATGAACGAGGCGTTCAACCGCTCCCCGTCGACCACGTCCGCGATCGCGTTCGCGGCCGCCACCAGCATGTCGTCGGTGATCTCGTGGGCGTGGGCGTCCAGCAGGCCGCGGAAGAAGCCAGGGAAGGCCAGCACGTTGTTGATCTGGTTCGGGTAGTCGCTCCGGCCGGTGGCCACCACCGCAGCGTGCTTGTGGGCCTCGACCGGGTCGATCTCCGGGTCGGGGTTGGCCAACGCGAACACGATCGCGTCGTCGGCCATGCTGGCGACGTGCGTGGCATCCAGCAGGTTCGGCGCGGAGACCCCGATGAACACGTCGGCACCGACCAGCGCGTCGTGCAGGCTGCCGGACCGGCCTTCCGAGTTGGTGTTCTCCGCCAGCCACCGAAGGTTGTCGTGCAGGTCGTCGCGCTCGGTGGTGAGGATGCCCCTGCTGTCCACCGCGATGACCTCGGCGGGGCTGAGTCGGTTGAGCAACCTGATGATCGCCGAGCCTGCCGCGCCGGTGCCACAGACCACGACCCTGCAGTCGGTGATCGATTTGTTCACCACGCGCAGGGCGTTGCGCAGCGCACCGAGCACCACGATCGCGGTGCCGTGCTGGTCGTCGTGGAAGACCGGGATATCCATCGACTCGCGGAGCCTGGCTTCGATCTCGAAGCAGCGCGGCGCGGAGATGTCCTCCAGGTTGATCCCCGCGTAGCCGGGGGCCAGCGCCCGCACGGTGCGGATGATCTCCTCGGTGTCCTGCGTGTCCAGGCAGACTGGCCAGGCGTCGACGCCTGCGAACTTTTTGAACAGCGCCGCCTTGCCCTCCATCACCGGCAGTGCGGCGGACGGGCCGATGTTGCCGAGCCCCAGCACGGCGGAGCCGTCGGTGACCACCGCGACGGTGTTCCGCTTGATGGTCAGCCTGCGCGCGTCCTCCGGGTTCGCGGCGATGGCCTGGCAGATCCGCGCGACGCCCGGGGTGTAGGCCCGGGACAGGTCGTCACGGTTGCGCAGCGCCACCTTCGAGGAGACTTCCAGCTTCCCGCCGAGGTGCAGCAGGAACGTCCGGTCCGAGACCTTGCGCACGTGGACGCCGTCGAGCTCCTCCAAAGCATGGGTGACCTCGCTGGCATGCCCTTCGTTGAGCACGTTCGCGCTGATGTCGACGACGATGCTGTCGGGGTGCGACTCGACGATGTCGAACGCCGTGAGCACCCCGCCCGCCTTGGTCACGGTGGACGTGAGATCCCCGGCGGTGCTGACCGCGGCGGGCGCCTCGACACGGACGGTGATGGAATATCCAGGTCCTGGAACAGCCATGCGTACCTCGTATCAACGTGATCCGGTGGTTGTGATTTAAACCCTATCCTTTTAGCCACCACCGGCCGAAGCAGGCGTCGTTACGAAGATCACGGCCGCACAGCTGCGTCGCGGCGACTCAGGACCGGTTGATCTCGGTCTCCGGGTGCTCGTACGGGACTGCGTCCAGCGGGAAGGTCACTTCGCCGTAGGGGGACAGCGCACCCTGTTTGTCCGCGGCGAGTTCGGAAACCGGCATCTCGCCGTCGCCCAGCCGCGGCCAGTCGGGATCGATACGGTCGGGATCAACCTTCTTGCTGTTCGCCACGATCTCCTCCGCAAGGGTTCGGTTCCTACTCTCCAGTTTGCCGTATCGCGGGCGCGCGGTGGCAGCGAGGTTCCCGCGGTGGTGGGACCCACCACCCGGCCGTACCCGGCTACGGCGTGGCCGCGGCCGCCGCCGGTATCGTGGCGCCGTGTCGGCAACGTCCCTGGCAGACTGGCTGCGCTCGATAAGCGACGGCCGCCTCGCACGGCTACTCAGCGTGCGCCGCGACCTGGCCACCCCACCCCCCGCCGACAGCGCCGTGCTCGCCGGGCGAGCCACGACACCGGGCTCGGTGGCGCGGGCCTGTGAAGAGCTCGACACCTTCACGCTGGCGACACTCGAAGCGCTGCTGCTGCTCGATGCCGACACGGGGCCTGTGCCGCACAGCGAGCTGGACACGCTGGTCGGCAGGTCCACTGCCGTCGCGACCGCCCGGCTGCGAGACCTCGCGCTCGTCTGGGGTGACGACGACACACTGCGGACCAGCCCGGCTGCCCGCGAAGCCCTCGGCCCCTACCCGGCCGGGCTGGGGCGGGAGGCGCCTGCGTTGCGCGGGGTCGACGTGCGGCAGCTGCTCGATGAACTCACCGAGCCGGAACGCAGGCTGCTGGCCACGCTGGCCAACGGACCCCCGGTCGGCACCAGCCGGGACGCCGCATCTGAGGTGCCGCTGGAGCGGGCTGAGCGCCCCGTACAGCAGCTGCTCGCCAGGGGACTGTTGCTGCGTGCCGACGCGCAGACTGTGGAGCTGCCACGGCAGATCGGCATCGCGCTGCGCGGCGGCTCGCCGTTTCCCGAATCGACCCTCGACGAGCCTGCCGTACGGACCCACCCGCACTCCGCCGCGACGGTGGACGAGACCGCCGCGGGGGAGTTCGGTGAGCTGGCACGCCAGCTCGAGACGCTGCTGAGGTCCTGGGAGCGGACGCCGCCGCCGGTGCTGAAGGCAGGCGGTCTCGGGGTGCGTGAGATCCGCAGGATCTGCCGCGAGCTCGACGTCGATCACGACCGCGCGGTGCTGCTCGCCGAACTCGCCTACGGCGCAGGGCTGGTCGCCGAGAGCACGGCGACCGAGCCGGAGTGGATGCTGACCACGCTCGCCGACAGCTGGCTCGGCTCGCCGCCCTCATACCGGTGGGCCATGCTGGCCACGGCGTGGCTCGACCTGCCCCGGCTGCCTTGCCTCGCGCGCGACCCGGCAGGCGGGGGTGGCCGCAAGGCCGAGAGCAAGGACAAGCCACCCGCCCCGCTGTCCGAGCAGCTGCACCGGCCGCGTGCGGTCACCGACCGGCGCCGGGTACTGGCCGCGCTGGCCGAACTCGACGAGGGCACCGGTATCGCCGACGGCGAGGAGCTCGTCGCGCTGCTGGCCTGGCGCAACCCTCGGCGGGGCGGCGCGCTGCGCGACGAGACCGTGCGCGCGACACTGGCCGAGGCCACCGCGCTGGGCATGGTGGCGCTCGGCGCGGTCACCACGGCCAGCCGCATCCTGCTCGCGGGCGACGGCGGTGACGCCGCACGCCAGTCCAGCAGCGGCGACGCCGCCGGGCACGGGGACGACGAGACCGACGAGACCCCCGATGAGCGCAGGCGTCGCGCCACCGCCGCCATGGCCGAGGCGCTGCCCGCGCCGGTGGACCACGTGCTGGTGCAGGCCGATCTGACCGTGGTGGCGCCGGGGCCGCTCGAACCCGGCCTCGCCGCCGAGATCGACGCCGTCGCCGATGTGGAATCGGCCGGGCACGCCACGGTGTACCGGGTGACCGAACGGTCCGTCCGGCGCGCCCTCGACAGCGGGCGCACCGCCGAGGAACTGCACGAGCTGTTCGCCAACCGGTCGAGCACCCCCGTGCCCCAGGGGCTGAGCTACCTGATCGACGACGTGGCACGCAGGCACGGTCGGCTGCGTGGCGGCGCCTGCGCCTCGTTCCTGCGCTGCGACGACGAGGTCACCCTCACCGAGATCCTGGCGAGCCCGGCCGGCCACGAGCTCCAGTTGCAGAAGATCGCCCCCACCGTGCTGGTCAGCCAGCTACCGCTCGCCGACGTGCTGGACGGGCTCCGCGAACGCGGGTTCGCGCCCGCCGCGGAAGCTCCCGACGGGCGGCTTGTCGACCTACGCGCCGCGGACGACCGCGCGCCCCGTCGGGCGCCCGCCCGCGCGCGGTCACGGCCGAACGCGAGCTCACCGAGCTCCGACCGGGCCACCGAGGTGGTCGCCCGCATCCGCGCTGGCGACCGGGCAGCGGGCTCACGGCGCGGCGCCGGGGTGCGCAACCCGGCGGGCACCGGGGACACCTCGGCGACGCTGGAGCTGCTGGCGCGGGCGAGCAAGCAGCGACGAGAGGTGTGGATCGGGCTGGTGGACAGCCACGGCACCGCCAGCCAGCGCGTGGTCACGCCGAAGCGGGTGGCGGGTGGCGTGCTCGAAGGCGAAGGTGACGAGCGGTACCCGCTGCACCGGATCACCTCCGCGGCGTTCGTCGAGTCCTGACCAGCCCGCCGCCCGCCGTCCCGGTACCGCCCCGCTACAGGTTGCGCAGCCCGCTGAGCAACCGGTCGAGGAACTGCCGGGAGGAGGCCTCACCGAACGGCAGGCCGGGGTCGTGGACGTGTACCAGGCCCGCCCGCATCATGTCGGCCACGATCACCTTCACGACACCGATCGGCAGGCCGAGCTCGGTGACGATGTCGGAGATGGCACGCGGCTGGGTGCAGAAGTCGCAGATACTGCGCTGCTCCATAGTCTGCACCCCCTCGTGACGCATGCCTGCATCGGTGGTGGACACCATGGCCTCGAGCTCGAAATCGTGCTCCGGCCGGGTCCGACCCCCTGTGCGCGCGTACGGCCGTACCAGAGTGCGCCTGCGCTGCTCCGGTGCGGCCGAGCCGTCGCGTGGCAACGGGTACACATGCGGTTGACCCGCGTCCCGACGCTCACTCGTCACTGCTCACCCCCGTCAATCGTCCTGCACGCCATCCGGCTGCTGCGTGGTGGGTTCCTCCACCCGGTCCACGAGCAACGCCAGCTCGTAGGCCACAGTTCCCATCTCGCTTCGTGGCGAGGCCAACACCGCGAAACAGGAACCGTCACCGGCCGTCATCAGCAACATGTAGCCGCGCTCCATCTCCAGCACGGCCTGGTGCACGCGACCGGCCGACAGGTGCTCCGCTGCACCCGAGGTCGTACGTATCAGCCCGGCGACAACGCCTGCCAGCTGTTCGGCCCGCTGCTGCGGGAGCCCATCGGAACGCCCGAGCAGGCTGCCCCCGCCGGAGACCACCACCCCGTGTGCCACCCCAGGGACACGCCGGACGAAGTCCGACATCAACCAGCCGGCATGCCCCGACTGGCCATCGGACGTAGTCACTGCCTCTCCCTACTCGACGCGTCCTCAGTCCAGGGTGACCTGCCTGCACATCGTGTCCTCGGCCAGCAACCGGCGTTGCCCACCCCGTACGGGATGGGCAAGCTGCCACCGATGTGACCTCGGCACCGGTCCACCCGCCGTGAGGCACGACCTAGCCCGACGAGCTGCCGTCGCGGCCAGCATATTCATCGCCACGCTCCTGTCGAGCCCGTTGCACGCCGTCGATCAGGCTCGCCATCCGCTCGCCGACGGCCTGCGGCTGCCGCGAGACCGGCGTTTCGCCCAGCGCCTGCGAGCCCCCGCCGGGGTCCTGCCACCCGTCGGTATGATCCCGTTCCACCAGGCCACGGACCGTCTCGAGCGCGGGCGATCCCTCGTAATCAACCAGGTCGAGATAGTCCTCCCCGAGGGTCAACTCGTCCCGGCCGGACGCGTCGTCCTCCGTCGTCCCATCGTGCGTACCGTTGGACAAGTTCACCCCAATGGCCGCATTCACATGGGTGATGTTCCGCACTGTGGGACCGTCGACGTCGGCGCTCTTGCCGTCCTCGGGTTCCGGCGCGCTCGGCCGGGATGCGGCCGGACGCTGCGCGTCGGCCTGCGGTACCTGCCACGGCTGCTGGTGCTCCGTACCTGGCACGTTCCCCGGTGGCCGCCGTGCCGGTTCGCCAGCCGCGTCACCGGCCTCACCGCGCGTGTGCAGCGCATCGAACCAGCGTGTGAGCAGTTCCTGGTACGCCCGGAAACGCTCGGTCGGCTGCTCCTCGTCGAGCGGGTGGGTCACGGGCGGCTCCGTGCCCCCCGAGGGGTGGTCGGGCACCACCGGCGCCCGTTTCGGTGGACCGGCGGGTGCCGGGCCGGTGGACGGGCCTTCGGGCTGGGGGGCCTCCGGCCTGCGCAGCTTGTCGGTCTTGCGCAGGTCCGGACGGCGCAGCGGCGCCACGGAGGAGGCATCAGGCGCGCCCTCCGGGAGGTCACTGACCAGCTCGGCAGGCACCAGCAAGGACGCGACGAGCCCCACGGGACGGGCGGGGCGGAGCCAGACCCGCAGCCCGTGCCGCTGCGCCAGGCACGCCACCACGTACAGCCCCATCCGCCGCGTGGCCTCGACATCGATCTCGGGGGGTTCGCTGAGCCTGGCGTTGATGCGCTCGATCGCGTCCCGCGACAGGCCGGGACCGCGATCGGTGATCTCGACCAGCCACGCCCCCCTGTGGTTGACCGAGCTGGTGACCGTCACCGGTGATTGCGGGTCCGAACTGTTGGTGGCGTTCTCCAGCAGCTCGGAGATGACGTGCACGACGTCGCTCGCCGAGTCGCCACGGATCGCGATCGGCGGCACCGAGGCCAGCTGCACCCGCTGGTACTGCTCGATCTGCGACAGCGCCGCACCGAACACCTCGGCGGCACCGACGGTGCCAGGCAACATCCGCACGTAGTCGTTCCCGGTGAGTACCAGCAGGTTCTCGCCGATCCTGCGCAGCCGTGCGGCGAGGTGGTCGAGTTCGAACAGGCCAGCGAGGGTTTCCGCGTCGGTCTCCTCGGCCTCCATCCGGTCGAGCACGGCCAGCTGCCGCTCAGCCAGCTCCCGTCCAGCCTGGGACAGGTTGACGAACATGGCGTTGACGTTGGTGCGTAGCGCGGCCTGCTCGGCGGCCAGCCGCACCGCCTCACCGTGCACCGCGTCGAACGCCCGTGCCACCTGACCCAGCTCCTCCCGGCTGTACACCGGGACAGGAGCGATCTCGGTCGACCACCGGGCACCGGGGTCGTCGCGCATACCGCGCACCGCGGCGGGAAGCTTGCGCTCGGCCACGTCGAGCGCGGTGCTGCGCAGCAACCGCAGCGGCCGCAGCAGTGAGCGGGCGATCACCACGGTCAGCAACCCGGCCAGCACCAGCAGGCCGAGCACGATCGCGCCGTCCCGCAGCGTGGCAGCGGTGGCCTGCGCCGCCAGCTCGTCGGTGCGTTCCTGCATGCTGCCCAGCAGCTCGCTCTCGGTCTCGTAGGCGAGGTTCACGGTCTCGGTCGCGGCGGCGTCCCACTCGGCCGCGTCGATGCCGTCGAGCGCGCGGTCGCTCTCCGCCCGGGTGATGACGGACTCGCTGATCCGGTTCGCGTCGTCGACCACCGCGCCCGTCACGATCTCCTCGTAGGCCCGCTGCTGCTCCTGGGTGGCGTACTGGGAGAAGTCCTCCAGCGCGGTGTCCCGTTGGGCCTGCGTGCCGATCAGCTCGCGCAGTGCCTCCTGCCGCAGCTCCCCTTGCCGGAGGGCCTCGGCGACGATGGCGCGCTCCACCGACATCGTGTCCTTGGCCCTGGCCAGGGTCACCCCGACGATCTGGAACCGCACCAGTTCCGGCTCGCGGATGGAGGCCACCGCCTCCTCGCGCACGTCGAGCAGGCTGGAGATCACCTCGCTGTAGGAGCGCAGCACCGTCTCGGGCGGGTACTGCTCGTGCTCCGCGGCGTACCGCAGGCCGGTGAGCACCTCCAACCGCTCGCTCACCTCGTCGAACTCGGCCACGGTTTCGCGGTGCATCTCGGCGCGGGCCTGCCGGAACTCGGTGCTGAAACCGCCGATGCGCTCGTCGACCCGGTCCCGCTGCTCGACCAGTACGTCGAGGTCGTCCTCGCGCCCGCCCGCGACGTAGGCCACGGTCAGGTCTCGCTCCCGCTGCAGCTCGTGCACCAGTCCGGCCAGCGAGGCCTCCGTGCTCACCCTCGTAGACAGCTGTTCGAGCCGCTCGGCGGAGGCGTACTCGGAGGACAGCCGCATACCGATGAGGACGAGCGCCACCAGGGTGGGTATCAGCAGTATCGCGAACAGCTTGCTGCGCAACGACCAGTTACGTAACCGCCAGCGGCCGCGCGGCTCGGGGTCGGGGCCCAACGACTCCGCTTCGTCGTTGCCGGGCCGGTCGCTGCCCCCCTCCGAGGCTACGGCAGTGTCGCCGGAACGACGGCTACTGCGACCGGCCACACCTGGCTTCCTTTCCAGGACCTCGTTCCCCTGTCCAGGGCTTGCTGCCCATGGCGGACTACGTTCGAGTCCACCGATCAGGCTATGACAATGGCGGTTACTTACCCAGCAGTAAGAGTATCGGTAGGGACCGACTCCACGAAAGGCAGATCGTGCTGTGCATACGCACGTGCAGCGCATGTCCGGCGGGTTTGTGCCCTGGAGATGGATAGAATCCGGCCCCGCACGTCGACGTGACACGCGAAAGGCCCCCATGCCCAGGCGCTCTAGGCACCGCCCCTGCCGAATCGCGGTCATGCTCATGGCCGCACTGCTCGGCAGCGCGTGCTCGGTGGTCGGCGGGCACGCCGAACGGCAACCGCCCCCTGAGCCGGAGCTGGACACCCTGCGGATCGGGGTGACCGACAGCATCGACGCGGTATGCCTCCGTCTGGGGGTGGCCCAAGGCCTGTTCGCGCGGCGCGGGGTGGATGTCGAGATGGTCGAACACGCCACCCGGTCCGGCGCCCTCGACGCGCTGGAGGACGGGGACGTCGACCTCGCGCTCGCTGACAACGTGTCCGTGCTGACGGGCGCCGCCGAAGGGGTGCGGTACGAGTTCCAGGGCGAGGCCTACCTCGCGGGCGCGGCGACCATGGCGCTGATGACCATGCCAGGCGCCGGGGAGGACGGCGAGACCGAGGACGAGGACCCGGTCGAGCCGGAAGGCAGGATTCCGATGCACCAGCCCCGCATCGGCGTCGGCCCCGATGCCGACCTCGGCAGGCTCGCCACGCACTCACTGCTGGCGACCGAGGGCATCGAACACGACGAGATCACCTTCGTGGAGGACGACTTCGCGGGCCTGATGCGTGCACTGGCCGGTACCGAGCTCGACGCGGTATGGCTCGAGGAACCACGGATCAACACCGCGCAACGCGAGTACGGCGCCACCGTTCTCGCCGACGCCGCGCGCGGTCCGATGCGGGATTTCCCCGTATCGTCCTACGTCACGACCAGCGACACCGCCGAGGCCTACCCCGAGACGTTCGCGCTGTTCCGCTCGCTGCTGGAACGGTCGCAGGCGCTGGGCAGCGACCCCACACTGATCCGAGGATCGCTGCCGGACTTCACCTCGATCGACGCGACCGCGGCCGCGCTCGTGGCGCTGGGAAGCTTTCCCACCGTGCTCAACACCGGGCGGCTACAGCGGGTCGCCGATCTGATGCATGCCACCGGCATGCTGGACGAGCAGCTCGACGTGGCGGCGATGGTGCCCGGCGATGAATGAACGCTCCTGCTGAGCCGTAGCGCGGGCACGTTATAAAGGGGATGTGACTACCGGACCGCTGATCGTGCAGTCGGACAAGACCGTCCTCCTCGAGGTCGACCACCCGCAGGCGGATGACGCCCGGCTGGCGATCGCCCCGTATGCCGAGCTGGAACGCGCGCCCGAGCACGTGCACACCTACCGGGTGACCCCGCTGGCGTTGTGGAACGCGCGCGCCGCCGGTCACGACGCCGAGCAGGTGGTGGACGCGCTGACCACCTACTCGCGGTTCCCGGTACCGCAGCCGCTGCTGATCGACATCGTCGACACCATGGGCCGCTTCGGCAGGTTGACGCTGAGCAACCACCCCGCGCACGGGCTGGTGATGACCACCACCGACCGCGCCGTGTTGGAGGAGGTGCTGCGGAACAAGAAGGTCGCGCCGATGATCGGGCAGCGTGTCGACGACGACACCGTGACCGTGCACCCCTCCGAGCGGGGCAGGCTCAAGCAGGCACTGGTCAAGATCGGCTGGCCGGCCGAGGACCTGGCCGGGTACGTCGACGGCGAGGCGCACCCGGTGGAACTGGTCGAGGACGACTGGCAGCTACGCGAGTACCAGCGGCAGGCGGCGGACTCGTTCTGGGCGGGCGGCTCCGGGGTCGTGGTGCTGCCCTGCGGGGCGGGCAAGACGCTGGTGGGCGCGGCGGCCATGGCGGCGGCGCAGGCCACCACGCTGGTGCTGGTCACCAACACCGTGGCCGCGCGGCAGTGGAAGCGGGAGCTGCTCGCGCGCACCTCGCTGACCGAGGACGAGATCGGCGAGTACTCAGGGGAGACCAAGGAGATCCGGCCGGTCACCATCGCCACCTACCAGGTCGTCACCCGCAAGACCAAGGGCGAGTACAAGCACCTCGACCTGTTCGACTCCCGCGACTGGGGGTTGATGATCTACGACGAGGTGCACCTGCTGCCCGCGCCGGTGTTCCGGATGACCGCCGACTTGCAGTCGCGCAGGCGGCTCGGGTTGACGGCGACGCTGGTGCGCGAGGACGGCCGCGAGGGCGATGTGTTCTCGTTGATCGGGCCGAAACGGTACGACGTGCCGTGGCGGGACATCGAGCAGCAGGGGTGGATCGCGCCCGCCGACTGCGTCGAGGTGCGCAGCACGCTCACCGACGACGAGCGGTTGCGCTACGCCACCGCCGAGGCCGAGGAGCGGTACCGGATCTGCTCAACCGCCCGCACCAAGACGCCCATCGTCCGCTCCATCATGGACTCGCACGATGGCGAGCAGGTGCTGGTGATCGGCGCCTACATCGACCAGCTGGAGCAGCTCGCTGACGAGCTGGACGCGCCCATCGTGCACGGCTCCACCCGCACCGCCGA
The DNA here is from genome assembly GCF_033042135.1 of Haloechinothrix sp. LS1_15. NCBI lineage: Bacteria > Bacillati > Actinomycetota > Actinomycetes > Pseudonocardiales > Pseudonocardiaceae > Haloechinothrix > Haloechinothrix sp. LS1_15. The sequence goes on from NZ_WBXM01000014.1 coordinate 69,023, forward strand.
ACGGCAGAAGCTCTTCGACGCCTTCCGCAACGGCGCGATCCGCACCCTCGTGGTGTCCAAGGTGGCCAATTTCTCGCTCGACCTGCCCGAGGCTGCCGTGGCGATCCAGGTGTCAGGCACCTTCGGCTCCCGCCAGGAGGAGGCCCAACGGCTCGGCAGACTGCTGCGCCCCAAGGGCGATGGCAGGCAGGCACACTTCTACTCCATCGTCGCCCGCGACACTATCGACGCCGACTACGCCGCCCACCGCCAGCGCTTCCTCGCCGAGCAAGGCTACGCCTACCGCATCCTCGACGCCGAAGCCTTCCAGTAGACGCCGTGTCGGGCACCCCGGCACGGCGTGTTGGGCAACGCCGCACGCCGTGTCCGGCGCCCCGGCACCCAGTGTTGCTCAGTCGGTCGCGAGGTCGGCCTCCGCGTAGGCATCGCCTTCGGGAGTGTTCTCCAGCCAGAACAGGTCACCGAACGCGATCGGTGGCTCCAGCTCACGCGCCGCGCGGTCGATATAGCTCTCGACCACGTCCACGGGTAACGACCACGGCCGGAAACGACCCTGCTCCCAATCGGCGTCGCCGGCACACACCAGGCCGTCACGCAACAACTCCTTGACAGCATGGATCGCCAGCGGCAACGCCGCCAACTTGTCCGGCCTGCGCTGCGTCGACATAGCCGCACCCAGCGGAACCGTTACATCCACCCAGTCCTCGGTTCCGTTCACCAGCACTTTCCGCTTCACGGCCTCGATATCACTCCGGAGGAACCCGCACATACTCGCGCCTCCCGTCGGGAAAGAAGAGATCCAAGGTGAGATGACCGGTCGTACCGAGAAGCCCGGAACGGCAGCGCTTCCGCAACCCCACCAACGTGCCGTCGGGAAGCTCGGCGATCCGCCCACCGTAACTCCGAGCAACGACAACAGCGCCATCGCCGGTGAACTGCGCAAATAAATCATCCAAGTTCACGCCGTCATCGGTCATGGCACCGCACCACGATCCCCTCCTCGACCCGCCAATTCCAGGCGCAGAGTACGGAGCGACGATCGCCGGGTGCAAGCCATTTCTCCCCACGGTCGCTATCCGAATACACCGACGACCAGGCGAACCATCGGCCTGCCACAGCCGGCCCAACGAACCGCCCGCCCTCCTGCAACACCTTTATCCTCAGCCGACGACTCCGAATCCGGATCCCGCACTGCAACTGTTCGAGCGCATGCCCCCGACTACCTCGAATTCGCCCTCGAACGCCCCTAGCCATAACAAGCGCCCAAGTCAGCGTAGGACCTCATTCGCATCTCGCGGCACCACGTCGTCCAGCTCAATCACAGTAAGCGGCCTGCGTTGGAACCTCTCCAGCTTGTCTTCCATCGGCTGCGTCAAACCAGGACCACGCAGCGTAGAGAACCGCGCAGTCGCGCCCTGAACAAACGGGATTCCGCTCCTCGTGTAGCCCGTCCCCATCGCTGGATGTCGCCGGCGGCTGGCTCGAGTACGCCTACCCGTGCACCTGCCGGGCACCGGTCTGGGCCAGCCCCGCCCTCCGCCAACAGGCCGCAACTCGACACACCCTACTCGAACTCGACGTCTTCGCCTTCCTCGACCGCATCACGCAGCCCAACAATGAACTGCCGGGTCACCCCCTGCCAACTCCCCCCCAGCTCCGGATCGTGCTCGACGGGCAACACCGACACCAACTCATCGAGCCGATCCGCCAACGGGCCACAATGCTCGGCCTTAATCCGCCCCTCATTATCGGCATGCGTCAACAAGATCAACAACGGATCCGGCTCCCCCACAATAGTGCACGGCACCCGATCCCACTCACCCTGCATCCGCGCCTGATCCACATGCCCCCAATCAACCACCGGATGCAACTCACCACCCCCCAACGGCGCCACCGCATACCCAGCAGCCCGCGCCAAACCCGTACGCCACCGATTAAACGAGCTATACGGCCCCTCCCAACAATCAAACGACACCGCCAAACCCATACAACACCTCCCTCACCAGCAACACTCAACAACGCCCACGACCCGACATCACGGCACGGGCGTTACCCATCGCCCCGCACCCGCGACTCCGCCGAACCACCCGCACGCGCCCGCACCCACGGCTCATCACCCGCCGACGACGCCACCAAACCCTCCACCGACCACCTGGCCTCACCCTGCCCACCAGCAACCCCCTCACCAGGACGGGGCCACCGCCGCAACACCTCCTGCGCCTTGGCCGACACAGTCGAGTCTTCGGCGGCCCGCTCCAACACCGCATAGGCATCCGCCCGACCCGAACGCTCCAAGGTCTCAAACAACAACAACCGACTATTCCCATGCGCGGCATCCCCAGCCAACTCGATCACCTCAGCCACCTGCCGCTCATCCCCCACATCACACAACGACCCCACCGCCACCGCCAACGCATCCTTCGCCCCCTTCTCCTGCTCACCACGAAACGCCGCCACCACCTCATCCCACGCCCACCGAGCCGCCGGAACGTTCAGTGCACGGGCAATGCCTTCACGAACCCGAGCCGGATAATCCACCCCCAGGTGCCTTACCAAGACCGCTACCGCGTCCTCATAAGGCTTATACTTGTACATATCCCAGGCAGAATCAACGGCATACCCCAACTCACGCAACTCCGCCACCAACGGCGCCTCCGCCCGCCGCAACTCCGCCTGCCGTGCAGCCATCTCCGCCTCACGGCGATCCCGCTCAGCCACCCACTCCGGATCCGCCTCCAACTCCGCCATCAACTCCCCAGCCGTCACTGGCTCCTTTCGGTTCCTATCAGTTCCCATACTGTTACCCCTTTTCTAGTGAGCCGATACGATTACGGAATGGGTCGCCATTTTATCTTACCATCGCGTACAGCCTTTCGTAACGGCTCAGCGAGCCTAGTGTCGGTCCGGGTGTCTAGATGCAGCTTCCGCCCCGTACTGTCGGCAAACTGCTTATAATCACGAATCTGTCTCGTATTGCTTAAATATTTCACATTCTTGACCTCATGCACTCCCTTGGATGTAATACCATCCGGTATACGATCTCGATTATTTACCGTTATCGCTTCTTTTTCGCCAATATTATAGTGTTCTCGGGCTCCGGCTGAATCGCCCCAGGTTTGATGCCGCATCTTTCTGAGTTGGAAGGATGCAGTTCATGCCGAAGAGGATCGATGAGCAGCTGAAGGCGCGGGCCGTGCGGCTGGTGCTTGAGCACCTGCAGGAGTACCCGTCGCTGACGGCGGCGTGCGAGGTCGTGGCGCGGCAGGTCGGGGTCGGCCAGGAGTCGGTGCGCCGGTGGGTGCGCCAGGCCCGGGTCGACGCTGGCGAGTGGCCCGGGGTGAGTAGTGAGGAGCGCGAGGAGATCAAGCGGCTGAAGGTCGAGAACCGTCAGCTGCGTGAGAACGTGGCGATTCTGAAGGCGGCCACGACTTTCTTCGCGGCCGAACTCGACCCCCGCAGCCGTTGATCGCGGGGTTCATCGATGCGATGCGTGTCGAGGGCCACGCGGTCGAGTCGATCTGTCGAGTCCTGTCCGAGCAGGGCTGCCAGATCGCCGCGCGGACCTACCGGGAGTGGCGCCGGACCGTCCGTCCGGTGGCGGCCCGCACCCTCACCGACGCGCAGGTGATCGACGCGATGCGCACGTGGGGGCTGTCCGGTGTGCGGCGGGCCAAGGGCATCCGGACCACGATCCCGGCCAGGGACGGTAAGCGGGCCGGTGACCTGCTGGACCGCGACTTCACCGCAGCCGCGCCCAACACCAAGTGGGTCACCGACTTCACCTACTGCCGCAGCTGGGCCGGATTCGTCTACGTCGCCTTCATCGTCGACGTGTTCGCCCAAAAGATCGTGGCCTGGCACGCCGCGATGCCCAAGGACACCACGCTGGTGATGATCCCGCTGCGGATGGCGCTGTGGCAGCGCGACCGCGAGGGACAGCCGGTGGCCGGCGGGGAGTTGATCGCGCACTCCGATGCCGGGTCGCAAGGCGGATTCCAGGGGTCGTCGCAACACCTCGATGATGGAGGTGTTTTATGCCGTCACAGCAGGCGGATTCGGGCGGTGGTCGACGGCAACAGGCGGCGGATCGTGCGGTGCGGCCGTCGATGTGGTCGCCGGGGCGTCCGCTGCCGCGTAGGGAGGTCAGGCGGGCGTTCTGGAGCCGGATCGCCGAGGGCGCCAGTAGCGAGGAGGCCGCGCTGGCGTGCGGCGTGGCGCAGGCGGTCGGTTCCCGCTGGTTCCGTCAGGCTGGCGGCATGCCACCGATCAACGTTGCCGAGCCGTCGGGCCGGTATTTGTCGTTCGCCGAACGCGAGGAGATAGCGATCTTGAAAGCGCAGGGTCGTGGCGTGCGAGAGATCGCACGCCGGATCGGGAGGGACCCTGGGACGATCTCGCGTGAGCTGCGGCGCAATGCCGCGACCCGTGCCGGTGAGCGTGAGTATCGGGCGTCGGTAGCGCAATGGAAGGCCGAGAAGGTCGCCCAACGGCCGAAGATCGCGAAGCTGGCAGCCAATGAGCGGCTGCGTGAGTACGTGAGCGAACGGCTCTCCGGTACGGTCACCGGCGCCGACGGCAAGCCGATATCCGGGCCGAACGTGCCCTGGGCCGGTCGACGCCACGGGCCGCGGGCGGACCCGCCGGTGGGGAGCCTGCTGGAGCCCGGAGCAAATCAGCAAGCGACTGCGGGTCGATTACCCCCATGATGAGAGAATGCGCATCAGTCACGAGACGATCTATCAATCGCTGTATGTGCACGGCCGGGGGGCGCTCAAACGCGAGCTGACCGCGTGCCTACGCACCGGCCGCGCCCTTCGTGAGCCGCGAGCGAGGACCCAGTCGAAGGGTAAGAAGTTCGTTACCGACGAGGTGCGGATCAGCCAACGGCCGGCCGAGGTCACTGACCGGGCCGTGCCCGGGCACTGGGAAGGTGATCTGATCATCGGGTTGAATCGATCGGCGATCGGCACGCTGGTCGAGCGCACCAGCCGGTTCACGATGCTGCTGCACCTACCGAGGATGCAGGGATACGGCGGCGGGACCGTCAAGAACGGGCCGCCTCTGGCCGGGCACGGCGCCGAAGCGGTCCGGGACGCGATCCTCGCCCAACTCGGCTCAATGCCCGAGCAGCTGCGCCGATCATTGACCTGGGACCAAGGCGCCGAAATGGCACACCACGTCCAACTCACGATCGATTCCGGGATCGCCGTCTACTTCGCCGACCCCGCCTCGCCCTGGCAGCGCGGCAGCAACGAAAACACCAACGGACTCCTGCGCCAATACTTCCCGACTTGTATGTCTCCAGCGGTGTCGTGATCGGGTTGGCCGCCCGTAACGTGCCGCAGGAGGCCGGGCAGGCTGGCTCGAGTACTTCCTGCCGCCCCGGTGGGGCTGGCTGTCTTTGGGTGTGTCGACCTGCCCGGACTCCGTTCGCGGCCTGACTCAACAGAGGCGTGAACTGCGAGGCCACCCTGGTTCTCGAAGTCGGACTGTCGGCCGCGGATTCCCCGACCCCGACCATGCGAGAACGGAGACTGCCGCCGATGATGCTGATCGGTATCGACCCGCACAAGCACACTCATACCGCGACGACCGTGGCCCCGGACACCAACCAGGACGTTGCCTCGATGCGCTTCGGCGCCAGCCTGAGCGAGTACGAGCGCATGCTGGACTGGGCCGCCCAGTGGCCCCAGCGGCGCTGGGCGGTCGAAAACGCCGACGGCATGGGGCGACACGTGTCCTCCTGGCTGCTGGCCCGGGGAGAACAGGTCGTGGATGCGCCGCCGCGCGCGACCGCGCGGGTGCGGCAGCTCTCCCGCGGGGCGGGGCGCAAGAATGACCGCATTGATGCGGCTGCCGCAGCGTGCGTCGCCGCACTGCAAGGCGAGGCCTATCCGCTGCACCCCGAAGGCCCCACTGACGCTCTGGCACTACTCGACGAGCGCCGCACGAACATCTCCCAGGCTCGGGTGCGGGCCGCGAATCAGCTCCATGCCTTGTTGCGGGCGCTGCTTCCCGGCGGGGCACCACGCGAGCTCTCCGCGGCCAAAGCCGAGCAACTGCTGGCGTCTTTCGGTCCCGCTGGCATCGTCGAACGCACCCGCTACCAGCTGGCCACCGACCTGATCGCCGAGATCCGTGCCTACGACGTGAAGCTCAACGACAACGCCAAGGCCATGGCCGGGCTCGTCGAACACACCGGCAGCACATTGACCAGCATCCCCGGCGTCGGTGTGATCACCGCCGCGCGCCTGCTGGCCCATACCCGCAATCCTGGCCGGTTTCCGACCGCGGCCGCGTTCGCCAACTACGCCGGCACCGCTCCCATCGAGATCGCCAGCGCCGAGCGCACGCGTCATCGCCTGTCACGCCGTGGTAATCGCCAACTCAACTCGGCGCTGCACATCATCGCCATCACCCAAACCCGACAACCAGGAAGCCCCGGCAACACCTACTACACCGGTAAGCTCGCCGAAGGAAAAACCCGACGTGAAGCACAACGCTGCCTGAAACGTCGACTCGCCAACCGCATCTGGCGCACCATGATCGCCGACGAACGCAACCGCACATCAGGGACGGGTCCGGGAGGACACTCGGGGGCGACTCTGACATCCAGCGCGGCCGGCGCAACCCCGCCCGCCGACTCTTCGGATCAGTCACTTCCCGGACCCGTCGACAACGAGCCTACCTCCCCAACGCCACCGGGTTGACAAACACAGAGGCACCCAAAGGAACCGACCTGTCCCGCTGGGGCGTCGACGAGCTCGACGCAGTCGCCGCCACCCTCAACCGCCGTCCACGTAAGACACTCGCGTGGCGCACTCCAGCCGAAGCATTCACCGACCAGTTATCATCTGTCGCGTAGGTCAATGTTGCAGCGACCCCTTGAACCTAAGCAATACACCTCTATCCGGTTCGCCGAGCACCTCGAGCTCGAGGAGATCCGGCCGTCGATCGGCTCGGTGGGCGATCGTATGACAACGCCCTGATGGAAAGCGTGATCGGCCTGTTCACAACCGAGTGCATCCGCACCACCGTCTTCCACGACCACCCGTTCCTCACCATCGCCGACGTCGAGTTCGCCACCGCCGGCTGGGTCGACTGGTACAACAACCAGCGGCTGCACAGTAGCCTCGGCTACGTGCCGCCCGTCAAGTACGAGGCAGCCCACTACGCAACCCTCAACCGAAAGCCGCAACCCGCATAGGAGCGGCAAAGAACCAGGGGCGCTTCAATACGGCCCCTCCCAACACTCAAACGACACCACCAACCCCATACAACACCTCCAACACCCCACAACGCTCACGACCCGACATCACGGCACGAGCCTAGCCACCGCCCCGCACCCGCGACTCCGCCGAACCACCCGCACGCGCCCGCACCCACGGCTCATCACCCGCCGACGACGCCACCAAACCCTCCACCGACCACCGAAGCTCACTGCGCCCCCCGGAATCCTCGCCCCCGCTCGGCCGCGGCCACCGCCGCAGAATCCGCTCCGCCTCCCCCGCCACGGCTGGATCCTCGGCCGCCTGCTCCAACACCGCATACGCATCCGCACGACCCGAACGCTCCAACACCCCAAACAACAACAACCGACTCGACCCATGCGAAGCATCCCCAGCCAACTCCACCACCGTGCTCACCTGCCCCTCATCCCCCACATCACACAACGACCCCAACGCCACCGCAAGACCATCCTTCGGCCCTTTCTCCTGCTCACGCCGAAACACCGCCACCAACTCACCCCACGCCTCACGCGCCTCCGGCACCCCCAACGCCCGCGCGATCCCCTCCCGCACCCGAGCCGGATACTCGCCTCCCAAATGCCGCAGCAACACCGGCACCGCATCCGCATACGGCTTATGCCTATACAACTCCCACACCGACTTCACCGGATACCCCAACCCCTGCAACTCCCCCACCAACGGCGCCTCCGCCCGCCGCCACTCATCCACCCGAGCCTGATGCTCCGCCTCACGGCGATCCCGCTCAGCCACCCACTCCGGATCCGACTCCAACGCCGCCACCAACTCCGCAGCCGTACGACCACCACGCCGACGCCGACCAGCACACACACCACATCACCTCCAGCGCGTATGGCCAGCTACTACGGTATGGGCCATACCCTGACCGTGCTGGCGTTCGCGTCAATAAACTCCTGTGGGGCGCTAAACGGGATCGCAAGTGATCGATAACCTGACGGTCCCCGAACGAACCAGATGTTCCGCACGAAATAGCAACGGCTGGCCAGGAAAGTGAATTTCACCTACCCCTCCCGCCTACACGCATCCAACGCCCGAATCATAAACGGCCACAGCCAGTTAACATCATCCCACAGATCGAAGGAACACAGCTCCTGACCCTCCACCGTCCACACGATTGCACCCGGAACCCAGGTGCAATCGCCGTCAAAACGATCAAGACCATGGATCGGGATGAACTCACCCTCACCAAGCCGCACATAACTACGACTATTGATAACACTCATGGCGCAGGGTAAAACTGTACGATCCTCGTCCGACATCCAAAACATACTGAGCCCTTCCCAACCTGGGTGGACGGTGGTTGGCGGGTAGTCGGCCCAAGCCATGTCGGTGATTAACAAAGAGTCAACCTCCTGGTAGGAGCGGTGTCGACCAAGATCACCAAGAATCTTCCGCACAGCGCACCACAATCCGCGACAGCAACGCCAACGCCTGCGCGGTCCTCCGCCGACGCGACCACCCACCCAGGACGCTACGCTCCTCGTCGGCCAGGTCCACGGGCTCAAGCGTCCGGCTCGGCATCGCCACATCCTACAGCCACCAACGAACTACCAACCCACGACACTAGTTATCGTGTACACCCCGAAAGACGTCTTCATTTGAGCAACCACTCCCGTCCCGACCAACTGTGGCTGTCAATGCGACCAGAAGACTCGGAGAGCTAGGCAGCGGTGCCTGTCGTCAAAAATCAGGATAGTCAACAACGAACACCTCCTGAATGTCAATCGTACCAGGGTACTTCGCCGCTTGACGCATAGACTCATTCTCCTGCTCAAACATTTCGGAAAGCTTTGATACGATCTTCTTGTCATCGCCCATAAATGCAACAACAAAAGGAACGTTCTGTGTACGCAAGCGATCGTATACTCCGACTATAACGATGATAAATGACTTGAGCGTCTCCATACGATCGGCAAGCAAGTTGCCGTGACCGGTGACAAACCATACCATTCCGGATTCGTTGGCCACATAATCGGTATCTGATATCCAATCGATAGCCCCATCAATCCCGCCGATCGGATCAGGAAGCACAAGCTCCAGGTTCAGGATGTCGATCAGTGAATCATTATCTACCGCTGCACCAACATCAAGATGTACGACACTCGAACCTGCCTTGCGCATCGCGGACTCAATGACTTCAGATTGCCTTTGATCGGCTGACAAATAAACTACATTGGAGGGAATAACTGTACTCATCATGGCCCAATTTCTATATAACCCGACTCGTGGTCCCAATAATACATAACGTCCGGATTGCTCTTGTCTCCGCCTATAATCAACCTATGCTTACCACGCTTAGCACCTTCTGGGGCTACTGTCCATTCACGATAATACCCATCAGGCTGTTGGGGTAGATCACCAAAGCGATTGTGGAACCTTTTGCCGTCATGGCCAGGGGCTCTTTCCTTTCCTTGACTTGCCCGAGTCGCTGTCCTTTCTACCTCGTCGATAACGGCGTCTGATAGTCCTGCATTTTGCAGCCTATCACGACAAATGTTGTGTACCAGGATTTCCTGTTCACCAACATGATAGGTGTGTATATCCGCAACTTCCAGATTATAGGCCGTATCCTGGCGAGCAGTCTCCACCTGAAGACCTTCGACCGTCAACGCCCGGGCGTCGGCGGACAACACATTATCGCCCGGATTAAGTTGATCTGCCCGAATGAACTCCTCGTCGTCCACGCTCCAGAAGGGGTGATCGGCCGTCGTAGTCAGTGTCTTCCCGTCGACATCGAGATCAAGTAACGTATCTTCGTGAACGAATACGTGCAGCACTTCCCGCGCAGCCTGCTCACCTGTCTCGGGGTCGGTGGCTAACACCTCGTCACCAACTTCGACCTCCGCGATCGGCTTAACCGATCGGTTGGCCATCACCACCTCAGTCTCACCATCGAAACTGCACGCTCGCGCGGCGGTGCGAGCGCCTCTGGAGGTATTACCCAGTCCTTTAGTGCCGGCAATCGCTTCAATGACCATCATGAAGGCGTAGCCGGAGGCTTCGCCGTAGTCGCCATCGCTCCAACTGTCAACGACCGGCGCGACCATCGCCTCGCCCATGCGCTGATCCGCCGACTGCATGGCAAGCAAGCTCAGCATGCCCGTTTCCATCGCGCCTTGACAGTCAGTGGCTGCCGCTGGATTCCACAACCCCTGACGACACGAGTTCACCGTACTGAAGGCGCCGCTGACCATATCCCAGTTGCCGGTGACGGTGTCACGAAGATACTCGCCCGCACCTTTGAAGAAACCACCGACCTGCGGAACTATCACCTCTGTCGGCTCCACGATAATCCGTGCGCCAGGGCGAGATCCCGTCACACTGCTGCTCGTTATCGTCGTTGCCGGTCCCTGACTCCGCGCCCGCGTGTTGCGTATCGCGGTCTGCTGCACCTCGATCTGGTGCTCACGCGTGGATGCGTTCTCCTCGCTCGAGTCACCGATCAAGCCATCGGGGCCCCACTCCGCATGCAATCCGTCTGGGTCGCTATAGTTCACCGGCGACTGGTTCGAGTACGCATACCCGTGCATCTGCCGGGTATCGCCATAGTCGCTGAGCAACGGATCATCCGACTGCGGCCACGCGTCGGACGCCAAACCCGCATCGTCCGGATAGGCGCTTAGGTGATCCGTCACCGCCCGATGATAAGGATGTTCCTCGAAACAGCCTTCGATCCCCAACAGGTCGAACGCCGCGTGTGTAAGAAGCCCGGCGAGTTCCTCCTCCATCACCTGGTCAGCTTCGTACGACTGCCGCGCTCGTCGGTATCAGCCTGAGCCATCCGATTCCGTAGGGACGATTCACTGATACCTAGACTCTTGGCCAACTCAACGACCGGTTCCTCGCCCAAACTCGCCAGCTCCACGGTACGCTGCCGACACTCAGACGGGTGAGGTATGGACATGCGAACACCCCTCCCTGGTAGCCGCAGCCACCAGGCATCAGGTCTCCGCGCTACGGGTCCAAGCTCAGAGACATAACACACGACACGGCGCCCAATCGCCCAGTCCTCCAGTAGGATGGGTGTACTGATCCGACACCATATATTTGACGTCAATGCCCGTCACAGCAACGTCCTGAATTGCTTGCATTCACCGTCCCGCCTGACCATCATCTGGTCGTGCTCAGAACATATTAACTATTGCTATAAACAATATCCTCAATTTTCAACACCGCTACAGCAATCTGCGAAGCACTTTCCCAGTCTCTATCGCCAAGCAACTCACTGCTACCCCGACTCGTATAGAACCTGACTCTAGATCCTTGCATAAAGAAATCCTCATCGCTTACATCAACAAACACATGCACTAACGAACGCAACGTTTCGGACCCCGGTAAGGATGCAGCATCACGTAACATCCACTTCGCCAATCCAACACCCCGCACAGCAGCTCTCTTCAGGTACTTATCTATATCATTTCGCGGGAGATCATCAAGCGAGAGATAGACATCATTAGCTGAATACTCATACTCGCCAACCTCGTAAGGAGATATACTTCCCGGTACGCAAGGGGAACTCAGTGCAACCAAAATCAGCGCGCCAGAGCCGTCCACGCGCCATCCATTCTCTGCAATCCTGTCGGCTTCCTCCGAATCACCCGGAGTATACTCAACGTCCGCAATATTCGGTAGAATCTCATCCATCCGAGAATTAGTTATCATCACTGGCCTATACCTAAGTACTTGTAAGCCTTGTCGATCGCTGAACTAGGTATTCTAGCCGCCTCCCTCGGAGAAAGCATCTTGCCAGTTCCTTTCTGGAACCATTGATCGCTAGTTGGGTTATAATAGTACTTATCTCCGGACTTGGCACCTCGCCCGGTATACTGCACATGAATACCAGCAGAATTGGGCTTCCCAGGAGACGGATTCTCCACGTCAACTCGGAAATTTTCGCCTCTTCTTCCTAGATATACAGTCTTACTCGGAAGTTCTGGTGAATTAGGACTAGAGGTTAGTCCACACCCTTCAGGAATACTGTTCTGTACGAGAGCCTCGCCGGAATCAATTCCGACGTAATAGGTGTGTACTCCTGATACCGTAAGGTTGTGTACCCGAGTTTCCGCACTCCACTCACGAACTTGCTGGACCTCGCGTTTCTCTCCGTTACCACCCGAAAGGACCGCGCCAGGCTGTAGATCTCCCGCGTCGATCCACTCTTCGCGTTCAGATTCCCAGAACCCGTGATCGGTCGTGGCTATGACGCTTCCGTCCCATACCTGATCGGTCCCGGCATCCGAGTGAGGGGCAAGCGGCTGGGTGATCACGTGCTGAGAAGGATTCTGCTTATCCTGTATTTCTGTAGTAATCTCGACGAGATTCTGATCGCCGTCGTCGACGAGCGTGGCCACTACCTCGCGTCCGGAAGCCTCGTCCGTTTCGGGATCCTTGGCTAAAACTTCGTCACCGATTTCGATCTCGGCAATATCATTGAGCTCACCATCGGCCATCCTGACCTGAGTACCTGGCACGAACGAGGCGCAGGAACGCCGACCGCTCGTATGCAGGGCCCTCCCGGAGCGTGCCGTGAGTCTAAGAGTGTTCCAGGCTCGTCCGAACGGTGTTAAGGCAAGACATGACTCCACGTTACCTTCAGAGCAGCGACCGGCATCGGCGACCCCGCTGAGCTCGGAAAGCCCTGTCAATATGCCGGCTACGACTACTCCGCCAGAGACCCGTTGCGGACGAGGGCCACAAGCCGCCGGCCTACTTCCTCCAGTGTCACCTTCGATAAAGTTACAAATTGTCTGGAGTTTATCGAAGTCAGTTATATTAACATAATCAGCCCAGGTGAACTGCGGATCGACGGCGTGCCCTTGACCCATCAGTGTATGCGTCTCGGAGAATCCGAATCCTCCATCGACAACAGGATCACTCCACGAAGCCCCGACCGGAATGATGTTCGATGTCCTCGCCGTTCGGCTCCGCGCCCGCCTATTGCGCTCAGCGGACTGCTGCACCTCGATCTGGTGCTCACGCGTGGATGCGTTCTCCTCGCTCGAGTCACCGATCAAGCCATCGGGACCCCACTCCGCATGCAATCCGTCTGGGTCGCTATAGTTCACCGGCGACTGGTTCGAGTACGCGTACCCGTGCATCTGACGGGTGTCGTCATAGTCGATAATCGGATCCGCCGACAGGAACCGCCCGATCTCCGGGTCATAGTGCCGGGCTCCGATGTGGGTCAGGCCAGTCGTGTCTTGGTCACCGCCGAGGAAGCCCTTCCGGTTCGGCCAGTCCGGTTCGTTCCCGCGTGGCGTGCCGAACGGCGTGTGATGCCGCTGGGTCACCTCCAGGGTGCGGACATCCATGGTGAGCACGCCGGTGCCTTGGTGGTCGCCGTGCAGCCACGATGCACCGGAGGGATCCCGCTGGATCGCGACCATCCCGCCGTGCTCGTAGTAGCGGATGCCGTCGATCCACGAGTTCCCCTCCTCGACGCGCAGTTCCATGCCCGGCAGGTACAGCGTGGTCGCCTCCGGGTCATCGACCAGGAGCCGCGTGCCGTCGGCGTCGTAGATGTACTCGGTGGCCTCCCCGTTGGCTTCGACGACCTTCTCCACCCGGCCGAAGGCATCCCATTCCAGGGTTTGCTCGTCGCCGTCGATCTCCCGCGAGACGGTGTTGCCTGCCTCGTCGTAGCCGAAGTGGGAGACGCTCTCGGTCCCGTTCGGCGCGGTTTCGTGAACCTCGTCCACGGTGTGCGGGCGACCGAGGCCGGTGTCCGGGTCGACCTCCGGGTGTTCGTATTCCCGCACCGTCTCGCCGCTCCCGGCCGGGTCGTGTTCGGTCTCCACCGTCCGGTTGCCGGACTCGTCGAATTCCCACTCCAGCCAGTACGGGGCCGCGCCGCCGAGGTTCTCGGCCGCCGGATCGGCGTCGCATTCGCCGTCCTCCGGTGTCCACGCCTGGTTGAGCCGACCCAGCCAGTCGTGGTCGAAGCACTGCACATCGTCGGCTCTCCCGAGGGGTTCGTCCGCGATGCGTTCGATGTTCCCGGCGTCCTCGTAGCTGTAGCGGCGGTCGACGACCCGGGAATCGGTGGAGGTCTGGCGGTCCACGATGGTGCGCGACAGGCGCCGGGTGTCTTCCTCGTAGAAGTTGGTGGTGTAGACGTTGTTCGAGCTCTGCTCGCTGCCCCGCCGGATCTGGTGCACCTCACCGAACACCGTGTAGCTGGTGTCGGAGACGAATGTCGACCGCATACCGGTGGCCGGGTTCCAGGCGTACGAGCTTTCCGGCAGCCCGTCCTCGTCGTAGGTGCGGTGGATGACCTCCTCGGCCAGGTTCCCGGCTTCCGGAACCCGTTCGGTGGCGACCTTGCCGGTGTCGGTGTAGGTCGTCTCGAACTCGTACTCGCCGCCGAGCACCCCGGCGGTGTCCGGGATCGAGTACGTGGTGCCGGTTTGCCGTCCAGCGTCGTCGTATCCGGTCACTTCGACGGTGAACGGATCACCGTCGACATAGCGCGTCGACGACACGGGCCTGCCGTCACCGAGGCTGTCGAAGGTGTGCTCGATCAGCGTCGGACCATCGAGCGAACCCTCATGGACCGCCGTCTCGCGGCCGATCTCGTCGTAGCGGTAGGCGAGCGATTCCCCTCGGGCGTCGGTGGTCGATACCTTCAAGCCCGCCTCGTTGTACTCGGCGTGCGACTCGCCCGCGTCGGGGTCGACCGTGCGGACCCGGTTTCCGACGAGGTCGTACTCGAACGACCAGGTTGCCCCGCCGGGGCCGGTCACTGATTCCAGCTCGCCCGCGGGTGTGTAGCTGTACTCGGTGGACTGGAAGTCGTCCGGATCGTGCGAGCCGGAGCGGGCCGCCTCGGCCGAGGTGTAGTCCCGCTTCTCGACCGACTGTCCCAACGCGTTGGTCAGCACGGCCGTCGCTGTGCCGCCTTCGGGCGGGACGGTGCTGGTCATCTCCTCGCCGTGGTAGATGGTCTCGACACGCCACCGTTCTTCGGCGAAGCTGCGGAAGATCTTGTCGGTTTCCCGGCCACGGTCGTCGTACTCGTGCACGGTCTGCGCCGGTACGGCGTTGTCGCTGACGCCGAGCAGTTCCGGCTCGACGTCCTCCTCGTTCCAGTACGGACCGTTCTTCTTGACCTTCAGGCCACGGGAATCGTGGACGGTGTCTTCCAGTATCCGTCCACCGGTCGGGGCTGGTTGCTGCGTCTGCCTCGGACGCAGCAGTCCGTCCAGAAGTTCGTACGAGGTCCGGTACGAACCGTCGTCTTGCAGGGTCTCCGATTCGACGTAGGTGGGGGCGTCGTCCCGGTAGGTGTAGCTGAACCGGCTCGACGGCTGGTCCCCGTCGGTGCGCTTCGGGTCCCAGACCTGCGTGACACGTCCCAGCGCGTCGAGCTCGGCCGACGTGGTGACTCCTGCCGGGTCGGTCATGCTGACGGGCTTGCCCCGCAGCGGATCCATCTCGCTGCTGGCGGTGTGCCCCTTCGGGTCGGTCACGGTGACCTCGGTGACCGGCCCGTGCTCCGGCGAGTACTCGGTGGTGGTTTCGCCGCCGAGCGCGTCCACACCGGTGTTCATGCGCCCGTAGTCGTCGTACTCGGCGCTGGTGGTCGACCACTCCTTGCCGTCGGCGGTCCAGTCGTGCAGGACCTCGGCGTGGGTGATGTCGCCGGTGGTGGGCGCCTGCCCGTTGTCCCTGCCGTCGTAGGACAGGCGCTCGCTGCCCAGCACCGTGTCGGGATCGGCCTGGCTGTCACAGGTGCCCTCGTGGGTGACGGTTTCCGAGACCGCACCGATAATGTTCGCGTCTCGGTTGTGGACATACGACGTCCGGGTGCACGTCTCGTCACCGGTCGTGGAGCGGTCACCCCACTCGTCGACCTCGCCTAGATCTTCCGTGGCGACGGGCAGGGCGTCGCCGTCGAACTCGGTGTTGGACTGGTTGTAGCGCCAGGATCCGTCGGACATCCTGGCTTTGCCTCGCACGGATTCCGAGTCGGTCCGCCAGGCGCGTGCGGTGCTGCCGTCGCCACGCTCGCCTTCGGCCGTGGGGCCGTGCCGCCAGGGGTCGTGCACGGTGAGCCCGACGAGCTCGCCGTCCTCGATGACGCGTTCCTCACGCAGCATGCCCGCGTAGGCCTCGTGGTCGCGGACCGAGCCGCCCTCGCCGCTGACTGTGACGTCGCGAGTGCCGGACGGCAGCCTGTCGTCGTCCATGCCGCGCAGGAACGTTGATTCGGAGACGATCTGCTCGGCCTCCGAGTCACCCTGGATGGTGCGAACCGTCTCGAAGCCACGCCAGACCGACCAAGTCCGCTCGTCCTCGTCGACGAGCTCGTTGGTGTCCCAGGCCCAGGCACCGCCGCCGTCGTACTCGTAACGGTGGTGAACGGCCGGGTTACCGCCGACCTTGTCCTGCTCGACGACCTCGTCGACCACGTACTTGTGGAACCAGTCGAGGATCGGTTCGTCGTAGCCGCTGTAGGGTTTCCACCAGGTGGGGAAGCACAGCAGCGTGTTCTCGTGCGGCTCGGGGAAGTCGGTGTCGGTGTCGCATTCCGCCTCGGCATAGGACACGCCGACGAACCCGCCGTGCCCGTTGTCGACGCCGGTGAGCCGGTAGCGGGGCAGCGGCCGGTCGTCCACGTCGTCGACCCGGTTGTCCATGGGGATGCCTTCGAACACCGCCTCCGGGGCGGTCTCCGTTCCTGCGGTGTGGCCGGTCCGCTGCACCGATTCCAGCCACAACGCTGGATCCGTGCCATCGGTCGTACCCGGGAACAGGTGGTCCAGTTCCCAGGAGTCCACGGTTTTCCAGCCGCCGTGGTGGAGCTTGGTGGTCACGCCGGTCAGGCGCTTGGTGGTGAAGAACGCCGGTGAGTGGCTACCGGGGTCCCAGCCGCCGGTCTCCTCGATCATCTCCGCCTGGCAGTCGTCGCCTTCCTCGCAGATCAGATCGACCGGGGTGTCGGGCCAGTGGTCGGCGTTGTCCTCGGTGCGCTCGGACTCCGTGCACTCCACCCCGTCCGACGGTAGGCACCGCTCGTCGACGTCGAACTCCACCTTCGCCGACGGCGTGCCGTACAGGTTGCCCTCCCGCAGGCCGTACTCAACCCGCGTCGGGTAGCCGCCACGCACGTACTCGGTGGCGTCACCCTCCACATCGGCCAGTGTGTAACGGTTGGTTTCCTGCTCGTAGTAAAACGACATGGCGTTGCCATGCGGGTCGATCACCAGATCGAGGTTCCAGCGCCACGCCTGGTCGCACCACGAGTCCTCGAAGTCGCTCGCATGGCACGGCTCCCCGGAGTGGTTACCGAAAACCGGGGCGGTGAACGTGGAGTTCGTCTCCGGATCACCGCTGGACCAGCCCGGCAGCCGGTTCCGCCCGAGGAAGTACTGGGTGCCGTCGGTCGTGGTCACCTTCCAGTACTCGCCGTTGCGGGCACCGTTGTCCGCACCGGTCAACCGTTCGATCTCGGCTCCGGAGTCGGCGGAGGCCACCCACTCGCCCGTGTCACTGTCCTTGATCAGCTCACCCGTAACGCCGCCGACCTGGATGGTGGCGTTGTCCGAGAACCAGCACAGATCGCCGGAGTCGTCGGGCTCGTTACCACCCTCGTCCTCGGCGCACGGCTTGTACTGGCGTTCGATGAAGCCACCCGGCGTGAAGCCCCAGCCATCACCGACCCACGAGGCCTGGTTGTTGGTGGCGCTGGTGCGGCCGTCGACCGAGCCCGAGTCGTAGCTCAACTGCAGGTTCGGCTTCAACCCGCCCGGCACATCCGGGGTTTGGAACGGGTAGGAGTACTCGAACGAGCCGGACTGGTTGCCGGCCGCCCACTCGCCCGCGGGGGACAGATCGGTGGCAGTGAAGTCCCCTTCCGGCCCCTTGGCGCCTGCTACCGCAGCCAGCACGGTGGGGGAGTCCTCGTCCTCGTCACCGTCACCCTGCGGCGCACTACCGCCGCCACGAACCTCACTGCCGTCATCGGCGTCGGGATCGGTATCTTCCCGGCCGTTCTCGTCGCCCGACCCGGAATCGCCCGCGCCGTCCTGCTCATCCCGTCCAGCGCGATCCGGTGTGGACTCGGTGTCCCCGTCGTCCTCCGGTTCCGCGAGCGCGACCTGCGCGCTGACCGTCTGGCTGCTCGGGTCGTTCTCGCCGGGTACCGGCGAGGCAGTGCGGCATTCCTGCTCGTCGGGATCGGTCAGCGCGCACTCCGGTAGCTCCAGCAGCCGCAACCGCGAGGACCAGCCCGCGCCGTAGGCGGTGGCGAAGTCGGAGTAGTCCAGCTCGACCTCGACGCTGCCGCCATTGTTCCCGTCGGCATCAGCCACGGAAAACGCGACGCCAGTCACGCCGAGCTCGGACGCCTCGTCGCGGTCCAGCATCCGTACGCGCAGACGTTCCGGACCGGCACCGTCGGCCGCTCGCGGCTGCGCGCCGCGACCGACCCGCACCGGCAGCCCGTCCGCTTGTGCCTTCCCCGCCCCGGCCGCGCGTTCCTGGGCCTGTGCAGGCAACTGGACCATGGCGGTGCCCGCACCCGGCCACTGTGGTTCCGGCAGCGACGTGATCGCGTTGTCCCTGGTCTGGTCGTCGCTCATCGACTCGGCGACCGCCACCGGTTCACCCTCGACCGAGGTCTCCTCCTGCAGTTCCGGGAGGTCCACGTCCCCGGTCCAGTCCGGCTGCCCCGTCGGGTCGGGAGCGGTCAGCAGCGAGGCTCCCATCGTCACCGCCGCACCGGCGGCCACCAGCTTCGTCGCCGCAGCCAACCCGAGCCCTCCGCTGGACAGCACCCCGGCGGTCCAGCCCGCTCGGCGCATTCCCACACGCTTGCCGATGACACCGGTCTTGTGGTTCGTCTCGCTCATGTTTCACCCTCGTTATGGGACAGATCGTCCCGCCCCTGTTTCAGTGACAGATCGAAATAGCGGGGCTTTACCATTCCTCGCCCGGCGTGACGGCTACACCGGAGTGCACCCGCACGTCCCGGACACCGCCGAGCCAGGGATCCACGTCGTTGCCTTCCCAGCGGCTCCTGCCGATCAGCAGCTCACCCGAGTCGCTCGCCAGCGGCCCGATGCCGGTGCGTTTCGGCTCGTCCAACTGCTTGATCTGGTGATTCCCGTCGTCATCCACCCCGTCGGGCATCGTGGACTGCGCTACGCCGTTGACGAAGAAACGGAGCTCCTCCCTGGCGGCGTCGTAGGTGACCGCCAGCTCGGCCCACATGCCTTCGGTGACTTCCCGGTCCGACAGCATGGTCCGGATCACCGGAGCGTCTTGCGATCCGGTCATCACCATCACTCCCCAGCGGTTCCAATCGGGCCGGTATCCCACGAACACCGGTGCGTACTCCTGCCCGGAGACGGCGAACGCGGCCCGCGCGTACTCGTCCACTCCGTCGTGCCGGGCGAACCCGGACAGCGTGAAGGAGCCGCTCGTATCCACCGTGCCGGGCAGATCCGCCACGATCTCGCCCATCGCGTCGCCGCCCCAGCCGGAGAACAGCGCGCCGTCGCCGTCGGGATTCCAGCTCACCGAGCCGGGCGCGCTACCGGACCCACCGGCCTCGACCATCTGGTAGTCGTCGGTGGTGAGGTATCCCTCCGAGCGCAGCGTCAGCGAGAACGAGATCCGCTCGACCCCCTCCGGGACCGGCGGGGTGTCGGCCTTCACCTGCTGCCAGTCATCGGTGGGGTCGAGCACGTCGACGGTGTCCCACCATTCCCAACCGTCACCGTCATGTGTGAACAGCGCCAGCGCGGTGTCCTCGGTGTCGGTCCGGTACCAAGCGGACACCGAGTAGCTCGTGCCTTCCTCGACGGTCGCTGCGCAGTCGAGTGAGGACTGCCGGATACGCCGTACACCGGATTCGTGATCGCTAATGCTCAGGTGAGCGGCGTACGCGCTGTCGCGGCCCTCGACCTGCTCCACCGACCAGTCGTGGTCACCCCAACCGGGAGTGGACCAGCACTCCGGGATGCCGTCCGCGTCCCATTCCGTCAGATCGGGGTTCTCCAGCAGGTTCAGCTCCTCGCTTCCCTCCTCGGCCAGGCCGGTCACGGTGGCGTCGTGGTCCCCCACGTTGTCAGCAGCGGTCGTCCCGGCGTCCTCGTCCAGCGGGTAGCGAGCCCGCTCCACCGGCATGGCGGCGCGGTCAGCGATCTCACCCTCCGAGATCACCCGGTCATGCACGGTGACCTCGTCGATCGCACCGGGGAAGTGGCTGATGTGGTTGCCTCGTGAGGTGTTCCGACCAACGGCGAAGGTCCCGTCAGCGTCCCAGGTGTCGCTGAAGCTCGCTTCAGCCTCCAGAACACCGTCGACATAAAGACGATTAGTGTCAGACGCAGCGTCATATACGCCAGTCAGATGCGTCCACTCTCCGACCTCCGGTGATTCCTCCGACAATGCGCGACTGAAATCCGGGTAATCCACGTCTTCTTCGGGTCTAGTGAATGCCCACCGATCGAACGCGTAGTTGTACTGCAAAATGAAGCCGCTACGACGCGTGCCGTCCTGCGACAGCACCGTGGCCGACCCGTCGTCGTGGTCGAGCTTGGCCCAGGCGGATACGGAGAACGAGTCGGTGGTGTCCAATACCGGCTCGCCGGTGGCGGCGTGCTGGTCGTCCCCGTCGAGGTGCAGCCCGTCGTCGCGGTAGCCATCACCGAACGTCGCCCCGTTCCGCAGCTCCAGGATTCCGGCATTGCCGGTGGAGTCACTGCCGTCGCCGTCGAGTTCCCAGGAAGCGATGGGGCCGCTTTCCTCGTCGACATTGAAGGTGTAGTACTCATGGCCGTCCGGTTCGTCCTCGTCCGGTTCGACCCGCTGCGAGGGGTTGCCGGCCTTGTCGAAGGACTTCACGTAGATCGTGTTGGGTCCTTCTTCGGGTGGGGTCACCCCGATGACCGCAGTACCGTCCGAGCGCGCGGGCACGATGTTGTCGAACTTGTCGGGCTCCAGCGACCAGCCGTAGTGATCGACGTCGACCTCGCCGTCAGCACCGGTCGGTTCACCGGGTGTCAAGGTGAACCATCCGGTCTTGCCGACCGCGCCGTGGTAACCGTCGGTCTCGTCGGCATCGGGATACAAGCCGTCGAGGGACTCGATTCCCGGGGTGTCCGGCGGGGTGTAGTCCAGCATGAACCGGCAGAACTCGCTGGTGGAGCCGCCGGGCCCGGCTGGTGGCGAGGTCGCCCCGTGCTCGTCGCGTGCCCGGACCCGCCAGGACACCAGCCCCTCGTCCTCCAGCCAGTCGTCCGGGACCGTGACCTGGTGGATCCCGCCGGAGGGCTGGTAGTCGGTTTCCAGCGTTCCCAGGAACGAACCGTTCCTGCTGAACGAGAAGCGCGCCTGCACCCAATCGCCGTCCGGATCGGACGCCCGCGCGCGGAGGGTGATGTCGCCGTCGCCGACCCACGTTTCGTAGCGGTTTTCACCGCAGCCGAGGTTCTCGGTGCCGTTGTACGCGGCGAGATGAGTGGGCTTGTCCGGCGGGACGTTGTAGGTGACACGCAATCCCGGGTTGGTCCGGAAGCGGCGCCAGTCGTCGTTGGTGGCGCTCTCGTCGGCACCGCCCATGCCGAACGTCGCCACGCCCGTCCCGTTGTCGATCAACGAGCGGACGTAGTTGCGCACCTCGGTGCCGCTGCCGCTGGTCCAGTTACCGGCATCCGGACAGCCGCTGTAGGCGTTCACCTCGCCGATCTTGCTCACCAGCGATGGGCCGTTCCCCCAGCTCATGTTCGAGTGGATCCTGCCCGTGGCGTAGACCTCGGTGGTTCCCGAGCAGTAGTAGGAGTTGTTGACAGTCAGGTAGAGCCGTGCGTCGTCCACATGGGCGTTGCTCGGGATACTGGAGACGTTGAAGTCAAAGTACGACCGGGCGGTGACGGTCTTGTTGTTGAAGCTGTCCCAGACGCGCCCGGTTTTCATCAGGTCGTCGGGGTCATCGTTCCAGGACACCCCACCTTCCTGGTACAGCACCAGGTAGTTGCGCATGTTGCAGTCGGTGCAGCCGTAGGAGGGGTCGATGTAGACCGGGTACTCGGTCTCCTCGTCATCAAGGAAGTCCTCGTCCGGGGTCATGGCGACCTCGTCGTCGGTGACCGCCACGTCCATGACCGCCTGTCGGGCCTGCTCCGATCGGGCGTCCCGCGCGGAGCCCTCACGTTCGCCGGCCCGCAGTGCCGTGGCCGAGATTTCGCCGGTGGAGTCCCACATCCGCGAGGCGTCACCGACGAACACGACCTCCCCGTTGTCGTTGGTGACCTCCAGCATGGACGGTTCCGCACCGTCCCCCTCGTAGCCGTCCTCGCCGGTGGCAGGGTGCGGCCTGGTGGCCACGTCGGTGCCACGAGTGTGGTTGCCGAAACGCACCTGCTGTAGTTCCGGCTGGTTCGCGGCTTCGCGGTCCTGAACCACAAGCACCTGCGAGAAGCCGGTGTCGGTGACGGTGACCTCCAGGTCAACACCGGGCAGCACCTCGGGGTAGGTCGCGGTGTCGCCGTCCAGTTCCGGCTGGGGCAGCGGCCCGCCCCAGTGTTCGGCGTCCCAATCCAGGCCGACCTCAGCGCCGTCGTGCTCCATCACCACCAGCGGCGTGTCGGCGCCACCGCCGGAGAGCGCCAGGTCAACCGTGGTGGTACTGGGCCCGACGGTCCCGTCGTCACGTGCCTGGAGGGTGGTATCCACATCCACCCACTCGCCTGCTTCCCTGGTACGCACCGGTGAGCGGTGCGAGATCTGCTCGAAGCCGCCCTCCGGCAGGGCGACAGTTTCCTCCGTGGCGGTGGTCAGCGACTCCACTCTGGCCGGTTCTCCGGTCTCCAGCGCCCGCTCGGCGGCTTCGGCATGCTCGGCGAGGAGTTCCGCTTCCGCTGCGCCGCCGTCCTCAGCGTGCTCACCCGTTGTGTCGTCGTCCGCCTCGGCAGCCTGTGCCGTGACGGGCGTACCGAGCGGCACCAGCGAGACCATCATGGCCAACGCCGCGACCATCGCAGTGACAGGTCCCCATCGCCGTCTATTGGCAGTGGAATGCACGAAGCCTCCCAGGTCTCGCCCCCAGTCGCCCCAGCGCGCCCCAGTGGTACGCCCCAGTGATCCGGTCTTACCTAAACGAGGGATACGCAATCATCCGAAAGCAGACATGCGCAATAACAGGAACGTAACATCATTCGCGGCGTTAACGTTATGGAAAGGTAGTTTGGTGATGGTCCGGGTGGCGGTTGACGGCGCCTCGCTTGCTCGCCCGCAGGCCTGTGACCTGCCGGCACAGCACCGTCCCTTGCGGTGAATCTCCCGCGCGGCGCTCCCGTGACACCCGGTGAAGGTCTAGGTTGGGCGCTCGACCGAGATGGAGGGAGAGCGCAATGGGGTTGCCCGACAGCACCGCCCGGGCGCGCGAGCTGGGCACCGAGCTGCGCCGCGCCCGCGAGGCGACGGGATTGAGCGGCGTCGAGATGGCGCGCAAGCTGGGCTGGTCGCACAGCAAGGTCTCCCGTATGGAGAGCGGGCAGCGGCCAGGGTCCGAAGTGGACAACGCCATCTATCTGAGTAGCTGTGGCGTGCCGCGCGCGGAGCTGGAACGGTTGCTGAAGCTGGCGCGGCAGGCCGACGACGGCTACTGGGTACGCCCACACGGCCATGGCCTGCCGGACGAGCTGCGATCACTGGTCGTGCAGGAAACCACCGCTGCGGCGATCACCAGCTTCGAGCTCGCCCGGATCAACGGGCTGCTACAGACCGAGGAGTACGCGCAGGAAATCGTGCGCAACTCCGCGGCTGTTCCTGCCGATGGGGTAGAACTGCGAGTCCAGGCGCGGATGGCGCGGCAGGCGTTGCTGCGCCGCTGCCGCCCACCGGTGCTGCTGTTCTACGTGCACGAACACGCGCTACGGCTGCCGGTGGGCGGCGCTGCGGTGATGCACGAGCAACTGCTCCAGCTGGTGTTCGTCACCTCGCTGCCGCACTGCTCCGTCCGGGTGGTTCCCAACTCGGCCGGCGCCCACCCCGGGCTCGCCGGGCCGTTTCGACTGATGGAATACACGGATCACCCGCCCGTGGTGTACGTGGAGAACGAGGTGTCCAGCCTGTTCCTCGAGCAACCCGCAGACATCGCCACCTACCGCCGGATCCTCGCGCACCTCGCCGAACTCGCCCTGGATGAGGGACAATCCAGGCAACGGCTTGCCGAGCTGGCAAGCGAGTACGACCGAGCGGAGGATGGATCGCGATGCCTGCCCGCGAGCACACCGGTCTGACCTGGCGGACGAGCAGCTACAGCGGCGGCAACGGCGACTGCGTCGAGGTCGCCTGGCGGACGAGCGCGGTGGCCGTACGGGACTCGAAGGACCCCGACGGGGGGATCCTACAGGCCCCGGTAGGTGCCTGGCGCGCCTTCCTGGCCACGCTGCGCTAGCGGCGGAACCGCCCACCACACACCGGCAGGGAGCTGAACGTGGCGTTCGTTCCCTAGAGGGCGCTGAACGTCACGTTCAGCCCCACCCACCGGCGCGGGTGCGACACGGCAAGGGGGTGATGGCAGTTTCGGAGATCAGGATCGGCACGTCCGGGTGGCAGTACGCCGAGTGGCGCGGCAGCTTCTACCCGAAGGGGTTGGTGCAGCGGCGCGAGCTGGCGTACCTGTCCGGGCAGCTCGGCACCGTCGAGATCAACGGCACCTTCTACTCGCTGCAACGCCCCGAGTCGTTCCGTGCCTGGTACGAGCAGACTCCCGAGGACTTCGTGTTCGCTCTCAAGGGCGGCCGCTTCATCACTCACATGAAGCAGCTCCGCAACGTCGCGGGCGCCCTGGCGAACTACTTCGCCAGCGGCCCGCTGGCGCTCGGCGGCAAGCTCGGGCCCATCGTGTGGCAGCTACCGCCCCGGATGCGGTTCGACGCCGAGCGGCTGGCCGGGTTCTTCGCGCAGCTTCCCCGCACCACCACCGAGGCAGCCGAGGTAGCCACGGGACACGACGACAAGATCAAAGGCGATCCCCACACCGAGGTCGAGGGCGACCGCCCGCTCCGGCACGCGCTGGAGGTGCGGCATCCCAGCTTCGCCACCGCCGAGTGCGTGGAGCTACTGCGGGAGCACGACATCGGGCTCGTGGTAGCCGACTCCGCCGGGCAGTTCCCCCGGCTGGATGATGTCACCTCCGATTTCGTCTACATCCGACTGCACGGCGAGCGCGAACTGTACGCCGGGGGCTACACCGACGAGGCGCTCCGCGAGTGGGCGCGGCTGATCGAGACCTGGGCAACCGGGGACAGCCCGCGCACCGAGCACACCGTGGCGGGCGAAGCACCGAAACGGCCGCGCGATGTCTACCTGTACTTCGACAACGACGAGGCGGGCCACGCCCCGCACGACGCCACCAGGCTGGCCGCGATAGTGGGGGCTACGGCAGGGACGGGGTGAGGCAGCCCGCAGGGAACCGGCAGGCAGGCACCCCACCACCGACCAGGGTCGTGATCGGGGACTTCCCTGATGCGCACCGGTACGTGGCGCGGCAGCATGGACCTATGACCGACAACTACTTCAACCCCGAGAACCTCAAGAAGCTACGCCGCAGCAAGACCAACCGGATGATCGCAGGCGTATGCGGCGGCGTCGCCGATTACTTCGGGATCGAGGCCATCCTGGTGCGGATCGTGCTGGTGGCCACGGCGCTGATCTCGCTGGGGCTGCCCGTCGTGCTCTACGCCGCCGGCTGGCTGCTCATCCCGGAGGAAGAGACCGTATAAGCCCGACTCGGCATGCCCGGGCGCCCAACACGGGGTGCGCACACGCCCGACACGGGGTGCCCGTACGCCTGACACGGCACATATAAAAGAGCCCGGTCCGCCGTAGCGAACCGGGCTCTGTGCGCGGACTTCTGGCCTGGAGGCCTGGGAGTGTCAGAAGTCCATGCCGCCCATACCGCCCATGCCGCCGGTCGGGTCGGCACCAGCGCCCGCGCCTGCCTTCTCCGGCTTCTCGGAGACGACAGCCTCGGTGGTGAGGAACAGCGCGGCGATCGACGCGGCGTTCTGCAGTGCCGAGCGCGTCACCTTGGCCGGGTCGATCACGCCGGCCTCGATGAGGTTCTCGTACTCGCCGGTCGCGGCGTTGAGGCCGTGGCCCTTCTCCAGGCCCTTGACCTTCTCCACCACGACGCCGCCCTCGAGACCGCTGTTCACCGCGATCTGCTTGAGGGGGCCCTCGACGGCAACCTTGACGATCTTCGCTCCGGTCGCTTCGTCACCGCTGAGCTGGAGGCTCTCGAACGCGTCCTGCGAGGCCTGGAGCAGGGCGACGCCACCACCGGCGACGATGCCCTCCTCAACGGCGGCCTTCGCGTTGCGCACGGCGTCCTCGATGCGGTGCTTGCGCTCCTTGAGCTCGACCTCGGTGGCCGCGCCTGCCTTGATGACGGCAACGCCGCCCGCCAGCTTGGCCAGCCGCTCCTGCAGCTTCTCGCGGTCGTAGTCGGAGTCGCTGTTCTCGATCTCGGTCCGGATCTGGTTGACCCGGCCCTGGATCTGGTCCGCGTCGCCGACGCCGTCCACGATGGTGGTCTCGTCCTTGGTGATGGTCACCTTGCGCGCACGGCCGAGCAGCGAGACGTCAGCGTTCTCCAGCTTGAGGCCGACGTCCTCGGTGATGACCTGGCCGCCGGTCAGGATCGCCATGTCCTGCAGCATCGCCTTGCGACGGTCACCGAAGCCGGGGGCCTTGACGGCGACCGACTTGAAGGTGCCGCGGATCTTGTTGACGACCAGGGTGGCCAGCGCCTCGCCCTCGACGTCCTCAGCGATGATCAGCAGCGGCTTGTTGGCCTGCATGACCTTCTCCAGCAGCGGGAGGAGGTCCTTGACGTTGGAGATCTTGCCGCCGTACAGCAGGATGTACGGGTCTTCCAGCTCGGCTTCCTGCCGCTCCTGGTCGGTGACGAAGTAGCCGGATACGTAGCCCTTGTCGAAGCGCATACCCTCGGTGAGCTCCAGCTCGAGACCGAAGGTCTGGCTCTCCTCGACGGTGACGACGCCTTCCTTGCCGACCTTGTCGAGCGCCTCGGCGATCAGCTCGCCGATGGTGCGGTCGGCGGCGGAAATCGACGCGGTGGCAGCGATCTGCTCCTTGGTCTCGACTTCCTGTGCCGACTTGTGCAGCTGCTCGGTGACCGCCTCGACGGCCTTCTCGATACCGCGCTTCAGCGCGATCGGGTCCGCGCCCGCGGCGACGTTGCGCAGGCCCTCCTTGACGAGCGACTGCGCGAGCACGGTCGCGGTGGTCGTGCCGTCACCGGCTACGTCGTCGGTCTTCTTCGCGACTTCCTTGACGAGCTCGGCACCGATCTTCTCCCACTGGTCCTCGAGCTCGATCTCCTTGGCGATGGATACACCGTCGTTGGTGATGGTCGGCGCGCCCCACTTCTTCTCGAGCACGACGTTGCGGCCCCGAGGGCCGAGCGTCACCTTGACGGCTTCGGCGAGGGTGTTGAGGCCGCGCTCGAGCCCGCGGCGGGCGTCCTCGTCGAACGCAATCTGTTTGGCCATTTCGGTGTGGTCCTCCGATTGGGGGGAATGGACACGTCCTCGGCCAGGCTCGGTGCCCGCGACGGACGACCGGCCCGGGCACCTGGAACGCAGGTGCCGAACCGCGTCTCACCGTCCCGACCTTCAACGCGAGATCCGCTTGTCAGCGGATCCCACCTAGCACTCTACACCGTCGAGTGCCAAGTACGTGTTTAGCACTCTCGCCGTGAGAGTGCAAGCTGTGCTGGTCACGTCGCTGCTCACGACGCCACCGGCACACCGCCGCCCTCACAGCGCCACGAGCAGCACGATGACCAGCGTCAGCAGCAGCACCCCGGCAGCCACGGCGGGAACCAGCCAGGCAGCGCGAGTGGCCGGGCGTGTCGTGGCGAACACGGGAGCGGTAACGGGTTCCGGCGGACGCAGCCGTACCGGACCGTCGACCGGTGGGGGCGGCACGTGCTGTATCGGCGCCTGCCGTATCGGAGCCTGTCGCGCGGGCGTCGGCCGCGCCGGGGTGGGCTGCGCGGGTACCGAATGCGCCGGAGCCTGCTGCGACGGAACGTACGGCCGCACCCCGGCCCCACCGGGGGCGTCCGCCAGCGCCTGCCGGGCCGCGGCGATCAGCGCGACGCAGCTCGCGTACCGCAGCTGGGCCTCCTTGGCCATCCCACGCGCGATCACCTCGTCGATCGCGAGGGGAAGCGTCGGCGCCACCGCGCTCGCCCTCGGCGGATCGTCGTTGAGATGCCCGCTGATCACCTCGTTCACGTCCCCACCGAACGGCGGCCGCCCGACGAGGCAGGTGTAGAGCACGCAGGCCAGCGCGTACTGGTCCGTCCTGCCGTCCAGGCACTCGCCGCGCAGGTGTTCCGGGGCGGCATAGGTCGGCGAGCCGAGGAAGTCCTCCTGTCCCTCGCCGTCCCCGCTGGGCTGCCCGGAGGCATCATGTCGGGTCAGCCCGAAGTCCGCGACATAGACGTGCTCCCTGCCGGATTCGGTGGTGGTCACCAGCGCGTTGGCCGGCTTCACGTCCAGGTGCACCATGCCGCGCTTGTGCAGCGCGTCCAGCGCGTCGGCCAGCTGGGTCAGCAGGTCGAGCGCCCGCCGCGGCGGCAACGGTCCCTGCTCGACCTGGCACGCCAGATCCGAACCGTCAACCAGCCGCATCGCGATGTAGTGCGTGCCGTCGACGTCGCCGACGTCGTAGACCGGCACGATGTTGGGGTGGTCGATCGCCGAGGTGTTCCGCGCTTCGTCCGCGAAACGCGCCAGGAGTTCGGCATCCGTATCCTGGCCGACCACCTTGAGCGCGACGCTGCGCCCGAGCCGCAGATCGGTGGCCCGGTACAGCATGCTCATCCCGCCACGGCCGAGCACCGAATCGATGCGATAGCGCCCCAATTCGCGCCCGGTCAGTTCGTCCCCGTCACCGTCCGCCACACCGGGTAGCCTAGCGCCAACGGGAGGAGTAACCGAGCATGACCGTTTCCGTCGCGGAGCACCGGGCAGCGGTGCGGCAGCTGGTACCACGCGCGCCCGCGGGAACGCTGCCGCTCGAGGAGTGCCATGGGCTGGTGCTGGCCGAGGACGTCACCGCGGGTGTGGCGTTGCCGCCGTTCGACAACTCGGCGATGGACGGCTACGCGGTCCGCGCGAGCGACATCATGGCAGCGGGTCCGCAACGGCCGGTGCGACTACCGGTCGCCGCCGACATACCGGCTGGCCGCACCGACGTCCCCGAGCTCGTCGCGGGCACCGCGCACCGCATCATGACCGGCGCCCCGGTCCCGCGCGGGGCGGACGCGGTGGTGCGGGTGGAGGACACCGACGCCGCCACCGGCACCGTCGCGATCCACGCCGCCGCCGAGCCGGGCGCCAACATCCGCCGCGCGGGTGAGGACATCGCGCGGGGCGCGCGGGCGCTGACCTCCGGCACGGTGCTCGGGGCGGCGCAGCTCGGCCTTGCCGCTGCGACCGGCAGGGACAGCCTCACCGTGCGGTTGCCGCCGCGCGTGCTCGTGGTCTCCACCGGCACCGAGCTGGTCACACCACCCGCCCCGCTGGCCGACGGGCAGATCTACGAATCGAACGGCGTGATGCTCGCGGCGGCGCTGCGCGGTCTCGGCTGCCGGGTCGAGCTGATGCGCGCGGTGAGCGACGACGTGGCCGCCTTCACCGAAGCACTCACCGAGCGCGCCACGGCAGCGGATCTGATCGTCACCTCAGGCGGCGTCAGCGCGGGTGCCTACGAGGTGGTCAAAGATGCGCTGGCCGGTGAGCACGTCACGTTCACCAAGGTGGCGATGCAGCCCGGCGGGCCGCAGGGCTGCGGCACGCTACACGGCGTACCGATCGTGACATTGCCAGGCAATCCCGTCAGCGTGCTGGTCTCCTACGAGGTCTTCCTGCGTCCCGCGCTGCTGGCCGCACTCGGGCACCCCAAAGTCGAACGGCCGACGGTCCGCGCCCGGCTACTCGAACCGCTCAAAGCTCCCGCGGGCAAGCGCCAGTTCCGCCGCGGCCACTACACCGAGCACGACGATCCCCGCGCGGCCGGTGCGACCACCGGTACCGTCGAACCTCGCGGCGGGCCGGGCTCCCACTTGCTGGCGGCGTTCACCGAAGCCAACTGCCTGATCGTGGTGGCCGAGGATGTCACCGAGGTGGCCGAGGGTGAGGAAGTGGAGGTGCTCCTGCTGGACTGAGCCGCCAGGCTTACCGTGTAGGCATGGGCATCATCTCGTGGATCATTTTCGGTGCCATCGCGGGCTGGGTGGCCAACGTCGTCGTGGGGGGACGTAACCGGGAGCGCAGGGGCTGCATCCTCAACGTGCTCACCGGGGTGGTCGGCGCCGCGCTCGGCGGGTTCGTCTACACCGTGGGCACGGGCAGGGACATCTCCTTCGGCTTCGACCTCCACAGCTTCGCCGTCGCCGTGCTTGGCGCCATCCTGCTGTTGCTGCTGCTGCAACTGTTCAGCCGCAGCGGCACGCAGCGCCGGTAGCCAGCGCAGCCGGCCCCACCGTGGCCGAGGGCAATCGAGGCCGGCGCAGGAAGCCACCAAGCGTGGTCTAGCGTCTAAGGCGACGACAACGCCCGGCCCCTGACCACGAAGAGCAGAAGAAGCGATGACAGCTGATACCGAGTCGCACCCTGCCGAAGGCACCCTCATGCGCCTGTTGCGCCTCGCACGGCGATCGATCCCACCCGTACACCCGGCGGGCAGACCGTTCGTGTACGGCGCGCTCGCCGTGGCGTTCGCGCTGCGGCGGATCGCCCGGCCACTGGGCACGCTGGGGTTCGTCGCCGCGGCGGCGGTGGCGTGGTTCTTCAGGGAGCCGATCCGGGTGCCGCCGGAAAACCCGGACCTGGCCGCCTCGCCCGCCGACGGCACGATCGCGGCCGTCGACCAGGCCGCACCGCCTGCCGAACTCGGCCTTCCCGCCGAACCACGCACCAGGATCAGCATCTTCCTGTCCGTGTTCGACGTTCACGTGCAGCGGCTTCCCGCCACCGGCACGGTCGAGCGGGTGGCCTACCGCAAGGGCAGGTTCCTCTCCGCCGATCTGGACAAGGCCAGTGACGACAACGAGCGTAACTCCGTACTGCTACGCACCGAGCGCGGGCAGGAACTGGTCATGGTGCAGATCGCGGGGCTCGTCGCCCGCCGCATCGTCTGCGATGTCAGCGATGGCGACTCCGGGCACGTCGGCACCACCTACGGCCTGATCCGGTTCGGCTCCCGCCTCGACCTGTACCTCCCGGCCGGTAGCCGGGTGCTCGTGAGGCCCGGCCAGCGCGCCATCGGTGGCGAGACCCCGCTGGCCGAACTACCGTCCGACGCGGACGCCCCGCCGTCGATGCCCCCATCCGGTTCGCCTGCCGGGAGTTGAGCGTCATGACGCGAACCGCCCCCGGCGTTCGCCTGCTCCCGAACGCGATCACCGTGCTCGCCGTATGTGCCGGGCTGTCCTCGGTACAGTTCGCGCTGCTCGGCCAGTTCGAACTGGCGATCGTGGGCGTGGTGGTCGCCTCACTGCTCGACAGCCTGGACGGCAGGCTCGCCCGGCTGCTGGACGCCACCTCGAAGATCGGCGCCGAGCTGGACTCGCTGTCGGACGCCATCTCCTTCGGGGTGGCGCCCGCGCTCGTGCTGTTCATCTGGATGTCGGACGGGCACCGGTTCGGCTGGATCGCGGCGCTGGTGTTCGCGGTCTGCATGATCCTGCGACTCGCCCGGTTCAACACGCTGCTGGACGATGCCGAGCAGCCGCCGTATACGCACGAGTTCTTCGTCGGGGTACCGGCCCCGGCAGGCGGCCTGCTAGCGCTGCTCCCGCTGGCGGTGACGCTGGAGTTCGGCTCTGGCTGGTGGGCTCACCCCGCGGTGGTGTGGTTGTGGACGATCGGGGTGGCGACGCTGCTGATCAGCCGTATCCCGACGCTGTCGGTCAAGACGCTACGGGTACCGGCCAAGGCCGTGGCGCCGCTCCTGGTTGGGGTCGGCCTGCTCGCCGCGGCGGTCATCCAGTTCCCGCTGATCGCGCTGTCGGCGGCGCTGCTGCTCTACCTGGCGCACGTGCCGTATGCGGTGCACCGCTACCGGTGGCTCGCCGCCCACCCGGAAGCCTGGGAAGTGCCGTCCAAGGAACGACGTGCGATCCGCCGCAGCGGGCGTTCCCAACGCAGGCTCGGGCTGCGGCGGCCGTCACGGCGCACTGTCGCGGGGGCGACGCAGCCCACCACCCCCGGCAGGCGGGCGCGCGACTGGCGCCGGATCGGGCTCCGACAACGCCCCCGATAAGCCCTAGACCAGTGGCGGTTCGCGCGACACGTCGTCCCGTGAGGACCATCCACTCTGGCCGACATTACACCCGGTGCGACGGGTGGCTCCCGCGCACCCGCGATGATGTCAGCCCGGCTATGCGCGTCTAGTACTCCTTGGCGGACTCGTCGTAGTCCCTCGTCACGATGATGATCACACCGGGATTGGAGTCGCGGATGCCTTCGAACCTCGGCTCGGCACGCATCCCGAACTCCAGCGCGATAGCCTTGGCGACCCCCTCTTCCGACGTCCCCTCCCGGAAGTACACGGTCGAGGTAGGAATGACGCCGTCGCCGTAGTTGCCGTAGCCGGTCACGTTCCAACCGGCGTCGTCCACATCGCTCGCCGCCCGCGCCGCGAGGCCGGATATGTTGCTGTTGTTGTACACCCGCACCGGGGTGTCCCTGGCGTCCCGGTCGAGCTCGACCCCGTCGGGGAGTTCGACATCGTCCTCGGGGACGACGTCGGTCTCCGGGTCCTCCGGTTCCTCGGGATCGTCCTCCCGAGGTGGCGTGGTCTCGTCCTCCGGTGGCGGGGTCTCCGGGGTCTCCTCCTCGTCGGGATCCGGCTCATCGGGCTCCGGCTCGGGCGGGTCGGTGGGCACCGCGGTGTCGTCCGTCGGATCATCAGTGCTGATCGCGGTGGCGGTCCCGATCGCGGTCGCGATGACCGCGACGCCGATGAGTCCGAACCCAGCGGCGCGCATCGGGCGAGACAGGCCTGCGAAGCTCATGACAACTCGATTCCCAGCCTCCTGGCGACGCGGGTACGGCGTCGCGCGGACCTCGCCTTACGCAAGCGCTTGATCAGCATGGGGTCGGCGCGCAGCGCCTCCTGCGAGTCGATCAGCCGGTTGAGCACCTGGTAGTAACGCGTCGGGGACATGCCGAACAGTTCCCGGATGGCGCGTTCCTTGGCTCCCTGGTATTTCCACCACTGACGTTCGAAGGCAAGGATCTCGTGATCGCGGTGAGAGAGTCCCCCAGTCGGCGTTTCCGCCGGTACCGATGGGGCGCGTTCCTCGCTCGGGAGCATCGACTCCGCGGCGTCCATCTGGCTGCTCGCCTCACAATCGCGTCGGGACCGCACGGCCGTAATCACATCGGTGTCATTCCGCCTTCCCTATTAGATCATGACGTGAGGCTCCTCGCTGCCCACGACCGTCGGCGAGTCCGACCCCACAACGGCCGGTTATCCTGGTTTGCCGTGACCGTGTATCCCATCCGCATCGCAGGCGACTCTGTCCTGCACCAGCCGACCCGCCCCGTCGAGGTGTTCGACGACCAGCTGAGCACGCTGGTCGACGACATGTTCAAGACCATGTACGCCGCGAGCGGTGTCGGGCTGGCCGCCAACCAGATCGGCGTCGACCTGCGGCTGTTCGTCTACGACTGCCCCGACGACGAGGGCAACCGGCACAGCGGCGTCATCGTCAACCCGGTGCTGGAGACCTCCGAGATCCCCGAGACCATGCCGGACCCCGACGACGACTGGGAGGGCTGCCTGTCGGTGCCCGGAGAGTCGTACCCGACCGGCCGTGCCGCGTGGGCCAAGGTCACCGGTGTCGACCAACACAACCGGCCCATCGAAGTGGCCGGAACCGGGTTCTTCGCCCGCTGCCTACAGCACGAGACCGACCACCTCGACGGCCACCTGTACCTGGATCGGCTCGTCGGCAGGCACGCGCGTGCCGCGAAGAAGATGCTCAAGCGCAACGGCTGGAACGTGCCCGGGCTGAGCTGGGACCCCTCCTCGGCTGCCGAGTACCAGTCCGGCTGAGCACCGCGCCACACCGGGCGCGCCGGTCGTCACACCACGGCCGAACGGCGCTCAAGCAAGACTGAGTCGTGCCAGACCCCGTCCCGCCGCGCGAAGCGTTCACGCACCCCCACGGTGCGGTACCCGGCGGCGTGGTGCAACGCGACCGCCGCGCGATTGCCAGTGAACACCGACGCCTGCAACGTCCACAGTCCTGCCTCATCGGCCGCGGTCACCAACCGGTGCAGCAGGGCCTTGCCGATACCGCGACCCCGATGGCCCTCCGCCACGTACACCGAGGTCTCGGCGACCCCCGCGAAGTGTGGCTGGGCGGAGACCGGCGCGGCGGCGGTCCAGCCCACCGTCTCCCCGCCGATCTCGGCCACCCACCGGTGGGCCGGTAGCCAGGACGCGTCCAGCGTGGTCCGGTTGGGCACGGCCGTGGCGAAGTCGGCGATGCCGGTGGCCAGCCCTTCCCGGTAGATCCGGCGTACCGCGGGCCAGTCTTGCGGTTCGAGGGCGCGCACGGAGACATCGGCAGGCAGGTCCGCCGGGCAGCAGGGCCGCGGCGCGAGCGCGCCCATCACCACGTCTGCCGCATGCGGCAGGCCGGTGCAGCACGCCTCGTTGACGGTGACGACGGTGGCCGTGCGTTCCTTACGCACCCGCACGAAGCCGATCTCGGCGAGCTTGCGGACGTGATGGGAGCAGGTGGACTGGCTGGTGCCGAGGAACTCGGCCAGCGCTCCCACGGTGATGCCCTCGGGGCTGGTCGCCACTGCGTGCAGCAGCCGTACCCGCACCGGCTCCGCCAGGCACGCGAACCAACCGGCGTAGGTGGCCGCGTCATTGTCCGGAAGGACCCGGTCGCTGGGCAGTGTGCTCGTCACGCCCCTCATTGTATCGATCGCTTTCGATGGTTGATTCCATCGATATACGTCGATAGAGTACGTGCCATTCGATCGATACATGTCGATGAAAGGGGTGGGGATGTCGGAGTTACCCGTCGTGGTGATCGGCGCCGGTCCGGTGGGGCTGGCGGCCGCGGCCGAGCTCGTCGAGCGCGGCATCGAGCCGCTGGTGCTGGAACGCGCCACCGCTGCCGGGGCGAGCGTCAGCCAGTGGGGACACGTCCGGCTGTTCTCCCGGTGGGGTGAAGTGACCGCCCCCGCGGCCAGCCGGTTGCTGCGTCGAACAGGCTGGCAACACCCGGACGAGGACAGCTATCCGACCGGCGCGGACTGGGTGGAACGGTACCTGCGGCCGCTGGCCGCCGAGCTGGGATCGCGGGTACGCCTTGGCGTGGACGTGGTCGGCGTGGCGCGCAAGGGCAGGGATCGCGTCTCCGACACCGACCGGGCTCACCGGCCACTGGTCGCCTACGTCCGTACCGGCAGCGGCACAGAAGCACGGATCGACGCGGGAGCCGTGATCGACGCCTCGGGCACCTGGACCACGCCGAACCCGCTCGGCGCCGACGGGCTCCCTGCCGTCGGCGAGCTCGCGGCCGCCGACCGCATCACCTACCGGATCCCCGACCTGTCCGGCGAGGCGGTGAGCAGACGCTACGCGGGCAAGCGCATCGCGGTTGCCGGTAGCGGTCACTCGGCACTCACCGCGCTCCTCGGCTTCGACAATCTGGCTGCCGAACATCCCGGTACGACGGTCACCTGGCTGCTGCGCAGGGATGAGTTCGGCAACACCTTCGGCGGTGGCGACGCCGACGAGTTACCAGCCAGGGGTGCGCTGGGCAAGCGAGCGGAGGCGGCCGTGACAGGCGGGCGGATCTCCGTGATGACCGGATTCCGCGCTGAACGGGTCCTGCGGGAGCGCGACGGGCGCCTGACGCTGGCCTCGACGGACGGGCGCGAGTTGTCGGAGGTGGACGAGGTGATCACGCTGACCGGGTTCCGAACGGAACTGTCGTGGCTGTCCGAGGTTCGGCTCGAGCTGGACCCGACGTTGCAGGCCCCGGTGGCGCTCGCCCCGCTGATCGACCCGAACGTGCACTCCTGCGGAACCGTCTACCCGCACGGGGTCCGCGAGCTCACCCACCCGGAACCGGGCGTGTACTTGGCGGGGATGAAAAGCTACGGGCGCGCGCCGACGTTCCTCGCCTTGACCGGCTACGAGCAGGTGCGCAGCATCGCAGCCGCGCTCGCTGGCGACACGGCATCGGCCGAGCGCGTCGAACTGACCCTGCCCGAGACCGGCGTGTGCAGCGGTGCCGGGGCCCTGGCCCTGGACGGGGACACCTCGGCAGGCCGCGAGGCGCCCGTGGCCACCGAGGCGCAGGCGGGCAACACCCGGCAGCCCAGCTGCGCGTGACCGTACGGTCGGCGGTGCCGGACTTGAGTCCGCGGCGATCTCGTGGCAGTGTCTACGGCGATAACCGAAAGTACCGCGGGAGCTCGCGCCAAGGCGGGCTGAGAGGGCGGCTGGAGTCGAGACTCGGGCGCCGCCGACCGCACGAACCTGACCGGGTAATGCCGGCGTAGGGAGGGATCGTCCGATGACGTCGCTGGACACGAGTGCCAACACCCAGCCGAATGTGACCACCGGCCCCATCACGGGCTCACGCAAGGTCTACACCGAAACCACCTCGGGGCTGCGCGTTCCCGCGCGCCGCATCGAGTTGTCCAACGGTGATCACTTCGACGTCTACGACACCTCCGGTCCCTACACCGACCCCGATGCCGTCATCGACGTGCACACGGGGCTGTCACCCACTCGCGCCGGGTGGCTCGCCGAGCGCGAGCACGACACCCAGCTCGGCTGGGCACGGGCCGGAGTCGTCACCAAGGAGATGGAGTACATCGCCGCCAGGGAACGGATGGACCCCGAGTACGTGCGGCAGGAGGTCGCGGCGGGCCGGGCCATCATCCCCGTCAACCGCAAGCACCCCGAATCCGAACCCATGATCATCGGCAAGAACTTCCTCGTGAAGGTCAACGCCAACATGGGAAACTCGGCCGTATGGTCCTCTGTGGAGGAGGAGGTCGACAAGATGGTGTGGGCGACCCGGTGGGGAGCCGACACCATCATGGACCTGTCGACGGGCAAGCGCATCCACGAAACTCGCGAGTGGATCCTGCGCAACTCCCCTGTCCCGGTGGGAACGGTCCCGATCTACCAGGCGCTGGAGAAGGTCGACGGGGAACCGGAGAAGCTCACCTGGGAGATCTACCGGGATACCGTGATCGAGCAGTGCGAACAGGGTGTGGACTACATGACGGTGCACGCGGGCGTGCTGCTGCGGTACGTCCCGCTGACGGCCAAACGCGTCACCGGCATCGTGTCCCGCGGCGGTTCGATCATGGCCGCGTGGTGCCTCGCGCACCACAAGGAGTCCTTCCTGTACACCCATTTTTCCGAGCTGTGCGAGATCCTGCGTTCCTACGACGTCACGTTCTCGCTCGGCGACGGGCTGCGGCCCGGCTCGATCGCCGATGCCAACGACGAGGCGCAGTTCGCCGAGCTGCGCACCCTCGGTGAGCTCACCCACATCGCCCGCCAGCACGACGTGCAGGTGATGATCGAAGGCCCCGGCCACGTGCCGATGCACAAGATCAAGGAGAACGTGGAGCTGGAGGAGGAGCTGTGCGGTGAAGCCCCGTTCTACACGCTCGGGCCGCTGGCCACCGACATCGCTCCCGCCTACGACCACATCACCTCGGCGATCGGAGCGGCACAGATCGGCTGGTACGGCACCGCGATGCTGTGCTACGTCACCCCGAAGGAACACCTCGGACTGCCCAACCGCGACGACGTGAAAACCGGCGTGATCAGCTACAAGATCGCAGCGCACGCTGCCGACATCGCCAAGGGCCACCCGTACGCGCAGGAGTGGGACGACGAACTGTCCAAGGCCCGGTTCGAGTTCCGGTGGAACGACCAGTTCAATCTGTCGCTGGACCCCGACACCGCGCGGGCTTACCACGACGAGACGCTGCCCGCCGAGCCTGCCAAGACCGCGCACTTCTGCTCAATGTGCGGGCCCAAGTTCTGCTCGATGCGGATCACGCAGGACATCCGCGAGTACGCCGACAAGCACGGGTTGACCTCTGTGGAGGCTATCGAAGCCGGTATGGAGGAGAAGGCCAAGGAGTTCACCGAGCAGGGCAACCGAATCTACCTGCCGGTGACTGGGAACGGCTCCCCTGGTGACAGCGAGTGATGAGCACGACCAATCCGAGTCCACCGACGGCCCTGACCATCGCCGGATCCGATTCCGGCGGTGGTGCGGGCTTGCAGGCCGACCTGCGCACGTTCTTCGCACACCGCGTGCACGGCATGACCGCGGTCACGGCGGTGACCGTGCAGAACTCGGTCGGCGTACAGGGCTTCACCGAGATCGCGCCCGAGGTGGTCGCCGACCAGATCAGGTCGGTGGCCACGGACATCGGTGTCGGCGCGGCCAAGACCGGGATGCTGGCCTCCACCGGGATCATCACCGCGGTGGCCGGGGTGCTCGACGAGGTCTCGATCGGGCGGGACGCGCGCAGCCCGTTCGTGGTCGACCCCGTGGCCGCCTCGATGCACGGCGACCCGCTGCTGCGCGAGGAGGCGCTGGAGGCGATCCGCAGCGAGCTGATCCCGCGCGCCACGCTGGTAACGCCCAACCTCGACGAGGTCCGGCTGCTGGCAGGTATCACCGTCACCGACACCGACGGCCAGCGGGAGGCCGCGAAGGCGCTCGCCTCGATGGGCGCGCGGTACGTACTGGTCAAGGGCGGGCACCTGAGGGGTGCCACCGACTGCCTCGACCTGCTCTATGACGGCACCGAGTTCACCGAGCTGGTCGGGCCGCGTTACGACACCGAACACACCCACGGCGGAGGCGACACGCTCGCGTCGGCCATCACCGCCGAGCTCGCGCGCGGCTCGACCGTGCCGGACGCCGTGGCGCACGGCAAGCGCTTCATCGAACGCTGCGTCGCCGACAGCTACCCGCTGGGTTCCGGCATCGGCCCGGTGTCTCCATTGTGGCGGGTTCGCGAGAGCTGACGTCCCGCGCC
The DNA here is from genome assembly GCF_033042135.1 of Haloechinothrix sp. LS1_15. Taxonomy (NCBI): domain Bacteria; kingdom Bacillati; phylum Actinomycetota; class Actinomycetes; order Pseudonocardiales; family Pseudonocardiaceae; genus Haloechinothrix; species Haloechinothrix sp. LS1_15. Next base: position 108,405 of record NZ_WBXM01000014.1, read on the forward strand.
GAGGGGCGAGCCGAAGGGACCCTTGGGTACATAATATGCACCGGAGGGGCCCTTCGGCTCGCCCGCCACCAGCTCGCGCCGTCGCGACCCGGGTGACAGCGGGCACCCGCGCGATCACCGCCGGTGGCCGGGAGCGTGTCACCAACCACATCTTCGACCCGCTGGTACACAGTCTCCCGTCGCTTTCCGTTACGCAGTAACCGGAAGCAGCACCAGTCGCGCCCGCGAGCGCACGGGGAGGGCAGTGTGATCACGGGGAACGCACCGGTCACCCGCAACCTGATACGCCGGTTCGTCGAGCATCACCGGTTCCAGCGGTTCATCATCGCGGTCATCGTGGCCAACGCGATCACCCTGGCGTTGGAGACCTCCCCGACACTGGTCGCCGAGTACGGCACGCCGCTGCGGACGCTGGATACCATCGCGCTATCGATCTTCGTGGTGGAGCTGCTGTTCAAACTCGGTGTCTACCGCTGGCAATTCTTCCGTGACCCGTGGAACGTCTTCGACTTCGTGATCGTGAGCATCGCGCTGATCCCCGCCTCAGGGCCGTTCGCGGTGCTGCGAACGCTGCGTATCCTGCGCGTGTTGCGGCTGGTGTCGGCCGTGCCCGCGATGCGGCGGGTGGTGTCCGGGTTGCTGGCCGCGGTGCCGGGCATGGCCTCGATCGCCGCGCTGCTCGCACTGATCATCTTCGTCGCGGGGGTGATGACCACCAAGCTGTTCGGCGAGATCTCCCCACAGCATTTCGGGCACCTCGGGCGCTCACTGTTCACCCTGTTCCAGGTCATGACCGGCGAGGGATGGCCGCAGGTAGCGCGAACGGTCATGGACGAGGCCCCGGCGGCCTGGGTGTTCTTCGTGATCTACATCCTGGTGTCGGCTTCGCCGTGCTGAACCTGTTCATCGCCGTGGTGGTCAGCGCGATGGAGGACCAGATGCGGGCCGACATGCGGGAGCAGGAGGAGCAGCACGCCGCCGAGCAGGCCGCTGCCAACCAACGGATCCTCGACGAGCTGCACGCCCTGCGCCACGAGGTGGAGGCCCTGCGCCAGCGCCAGGACTGAGGGACCGGGGTATTGGTAGCCTGCGTTTGCGTGGGATGTGACGGCATGAGGGGTGAGCATGGGGTTCTCGGTCGATCCGGACGCGGTCGCCGCACTGAGCAAGCAACTGGAGCGGTTACAGGATCACGCGATCCAGGGCACGTCGTACGTGGGCAACCACTCGGAGATCGACTTCAGCGGTGAGGGGCTGATCAACCTGATCTCCGGTGGCCACCGCGAGGTACAGCAGCAGGTGGAGAACTTCCTTGACAGGCTGGCCAACCGGACGGCGGCCACCACGGCCGAGTCGCTGATCGATGCGGCGCGCTACTACCGCTCCACCGACGCCGACAGCGCGGCCCGGCTGGATGCCAGCTACCCCGAGGTCGACGCGGGCGCGGCAGGCCGGGCGCCGGAGGAGGTCTCCGCGCAGGCCGGCGCGTTCGAGGACGTGGCCGACCCGACCGGCCACTACCGGCCCCCCGCCGACTACAGCGACAGGATGGCCTACGAACCCGGATGGACGGACTATGCCGGCCCCAGCTCGGCCGCGCGCTCGCTGATCATGACGCTGACCGGCAACGACATCTTCGAGGAGATCCTCAAACCGGTCTGCGGCGACTGGGCGGGCATGGCAGCCACGGCCGAGGTGTGGCGCAACGCCGCTGCCGCCACCTCCGATATGGGAGACAACGTGCGCCGCTCGGCACAGGGCCTCGCGGAGGTGTGGCAGGGTAACGCCGCCGACGGCTGCCAGGCACACCTGCTGGAGCTCGCTCGGGCACTCGAGGCGGCCACCGGCGCGCTGGAATCGCTCGGTGACCAGTACGAGGCGGCCGCGGAGGGCGCGCAGGACCTGCGGGATGCGCTCGGGCCGGTGGTCGCCGATGCCGCCGATGCCGCGCTGAAGGCCGGGGCCAGCATGGGCATCAGCGGGCTGGCGGCCAAGACCGGCGTGGGCCTGCCGGTGGCGCTGGTGGTCGGCGCGTTCGCGGCCAGCAGGATCTACCGGGTCATCTCGCTCCTCCGACAAGCCTACGACCTCATCGGCAGGCTCGAAGCAGCGCAGGACGCGTTCAACAGCATGGCCAACGACTTCGGGCGGGTGGACGGCAGCCTCCCCCTGCCGGAGCTGCCTGCGGAGGCACCGGCACTTCCCAGCCCACAGACCTAGAGGAGCACCACGATGACCGCCGCCGCAGACGATGGGCGTACCGAGCAGCCCAGCCTCGAGCAGCTCATGGCGAAGATCGAGCAGGGGCCGCTGGGGCCGCTGCTGCGCGACGAGGCCGCTATGGAGCGCACGATCTGCGACCTCATGGCCCGAAGCGAGGACGCCACCGTCCGCGAGATGGGCACGCAGCTGCGCGACGGCACCGTCACCTGGGGGCAGCTCGGCGAGGTTGCCGCCTACCGCGACGCGCTGGAAGACGGCGCCCGGCGTGCCAGCCAGATCGACCTCGCCGAGCTGTCCGAGCAGCTCGACCAGGTCAACGACCAGCACCAGCAGCCACCGGAGACCGAGCCGCCCGAGGACGACGCCGATGATCCCGACCAGCTGTGGCAGGGATTCGGCCGACCCCTGGGAGAGCGATGACCGACCGCACCCGGTTCGTCCTGCGCTGGCTGGCCTACCTCATCGGGGGCGCGCTCGTCGTAGCTATGCTCGGCGCCAGCGCCTACGCGCGCTACGGCGGCGAGACCGTCGGCGACCGGCTGGTCATCCCGCCCGGAGACACCGACACCCGCTTTCTGGTATCCACAGCCTCGATCCCCGAAACTCGCGAATGCACCTTCCGGTCCCCCGGACACGAGCCACGAACCCTTACCCTCCCGCGTCAGGCCAGCAGGAACCCCATTGTGCGTGGCGAGTACGTGGAGCCTCCCCCGGAGGGCATGGTGATCACCTGCGGCAGAGGCGAGTGGATCCAGGCCACCAGCGGCCCCGTGCTCACCCTCTACCCACTCTTCCGCGCAGACGGGATTCTCATCATGGCCGGCATCGTGATCGTCGTCGTCGCGCGCGTCTTCCTCGGCCCACCCCGCAAGCCACGCAGGCGGGCCGGGCCGGGTGGGAGCCGGGCGTGACAGCCGTTCCCTCGAGGGCGCCGACTGTCACGGTCAGCGACCCCACCCCCTCACCGGGGTGGGCTGGAGGCCTGCGCCCAGAAGCGTTGCGGGACGCGGCCCGCGAGACGGGCGAGGCGGCCTGCCTGGACGCCGGAGCGCATGGCGGCGGCCATCCGTTCGGGATCCTGCGCCCTGGTGACCGCGGTGGACAGCAGCACGCCGTCACAGCCGAGCTCCATCGCCTGCGCCGCATCCGACGCGGTTCCGATACCGGCGTCCAGGATGATCGGCACGCCTGCGCGGGAGACGATCAGCTCGATGTTGTGCGGGTTGCGGATACCCAGGCCGGTGCCGATCGGTGAGCCGAGCGGCATCACCGCCGCGCACCCCGCTTCCTCCAGCCGGAGCGCCAGCACCGGGTCGTCGTTGGTGTAGACCAGCACGGTAAACCCGTCACCGACCAGCTGCTCGGCGGCCTCCAGCGTCTCGTGCGGATCGGGCAGCAGGGTACGGTCATCGGCGTGCACCTCGAGCTTGACCCAGTCGGTGTCCAGTGCTTCCCTCGCCAGCCGCGCCGTCAGCACCGCTTCGGCGGCGCTGCGGCAGCCTGCGGTGTTCGGCAGCAAGCCGATTCCCATCCGCCGCAGCAGGTCGAGCACACCCGAGCCGCCCTCGGTGTCGGCCCTGCGCATCGCCACCGTCGTCAGTTCGGTCCCCGAAGCGGCAAGCGCGTGTTCCAGCACCGCGAGGTTGCCCGCCCCGCCGGTCCCGATGATCAACCGGGAGCTCAGCTTGTGGCCGGCGATCACCAGCGGGTCGTCGATCACGCCCGCGGCGTGCTCCTCAGCCATACATCCTCCTCGTCAACCGCCTTGGACGGCGGTCATGATCTCGATTCTGGAACCGTCCCGCAGTGTCACGTTCTGCCACTCGCTGCGCGTCACGACCGAGCCGTCCATCGCTACCGCGATGCCGGAGTGGTCCTTACCCATCTCGTGTAACAGCGCGGCCAGCGAGGTGCCCTCTTCGACCCTGCGCTGCTCTGCGTTCACCTGAACCGAGATCACACTCGCTCCCTTCCCGAGAGGTCGCGGCGCGGGTCCGCCGCGTCGACGTGTTCCGGAAGGGGTTGCCCGGCCAGCATCGCGCTCACCGCGTCCGCCGTGACCGGCGCCAGCAACAACCCGTTGCGGTGGTGTCCCGAGGCGACGTACACGCCGTCGCCGAGCGTGCCGATCAGCGGGACGTTGTCGATGCTCGCCGAACGCAGCCCCGCCCTGGCGGCGACGAGCTCGTACTCGACGATGCTGGGGAACACGTATTCCGCACGATCCAACAGGTCACGCACACCGCCCGCGGTCACCGTCTCGTCGAAGCCCGCCTCGTACTGCGTCGCACCGAGCACGAGCTCACCGCCCTCACGGGGAACCAGGTAGATCGGCCGCCCCTCCACGAACGCTCGTACGGTGACCTCCGGGGGAGGAAGGCTGCTCTTGCGCGCCCGCAGGTGCAGGATCTCGCCTTTCAGCGGCCGGATCGACTCGGCCAGTTCGGGATGCAGCCGTGAGCTGGCGGCTCCAGCGGCGAGCACCACCACCTCGGCCGCGTGCACCGCGTCATCGGTGACGACCTGCTGGGCGCTGAGCTGCCGCACCCGCTCCGGGACGAAACGCACACCCCTGCCACGCGCCGCGGCCCGCAGCGCGTCGAGCAGCTTGGTGGTATCGACCGCGAGGTCGCTCGGCACCGCAAGACCCCTGCGGACGCCGGTCGCCAGCCCGGGTACCCGGGAACGCAGCTGCCTGCCGGTGAGCAGCTCGGCGCGCCTGCCGACACCGTGCAGGTAGGAGGCGAGGATCTCGAGCTGTTCCGCGTCGGTGCGGTCGGCGGCTGCCACCACCGTCCCCGCGGTGGACAGCCCTGGATCGAACGACTCCGCGCGTAGCTCGTCGGCGAATCCCGGCCAGCGTCGCAGGGATTCCTCACCGAGCCGCAGCCCCTCCTCCTCACCGGGCCACGCCTCGGTCACCGGAGCGAGCATGCCGCCCGCGATCCATGAGGCGCCTCGAGCTGGCAGCGGGTCATACACGGTGACGTCATGGTGCGCCGCCGCGCGCCACGCCACGGACAACCCGATGACGCCACCGCCGACGACGGCGACATTCCTGCGGACAGCCATAGAAACCTCTCGCTCCCTGCGCCGGTATGACCCGGATCAGGTTCCACGGTCGGAGCCGTTCGCTCCCTCTCAGCCCTCTGCCGCGGGCTCCCGTGCGGACCACTTCCCACGGTATCGCGCATTGCCCCGGTCGGCCACCAATCACCACCCCGCGGCACCGCGCCCGGCGACCGTGACAGGCCGGTACCGTGACAGGTATGCCGGGACTGACCGCCGAACGGGTTCGCGATCGGCTCGCCGACGCTTACCTGTACCTGTGCACCGACGCCCGCATCGAGCAGGGGGATCTCGCCCAGTTCGCCGACGCCGCGCTCGCCGGAGGGGTGGATATCCTCCAGCTGCGCCACAAGCGCGACGGTGTCCCGCTCGAAGCCGCCGACGAGCTGGCTGCACTGGAGGTGCTGGCCGAGGCGTGTGCCAGGCACGGCGCACTGCTCGCCGTGAACGATCGCGCCGATATCGCGCTGGCCGCCGATGCCGACATCCTGCACCTCGGGCAGGAGGACATCCCCGTTGAAGTAGCGCGACGGGTGATCGGCGATGCCCCGGTGATCGGGCGGTCCACCCATTCCACGGCGCAGGCCCGTGCTGCGGAGAGCGAACCGGGGGTGGACTACTTCTGCACCGGACCGTGCTGGCCGACACCGACGAAGGAGGGGCGCACGGCTCCGGGACTCGACCTGGTGCGGGCCACCGCTGAGCGCGCGCCGCAGCGTCCCTGGTTCGCCATCGGCGGTATCGACACCGAGCGGTTGCCTGAGGTGCTCGACGCCGGCGCACGGCGTGTCGTGGTGGTGCGCGCCATCACCGAAGCAGCGGATCCACGAGCCGCCGCCACCGCACTGTCGTCGATGCTGCGCGCCTAAGGAGCACGAGGCACACGGGGTTCGGTCGTTCCGCCGCCGTCCTCGTCGGGCTCGCCTTCCTCGACCTCCTGCCCGTCCTCGTCCGGCTCGCGCGGCTCGTCCTGCTCACCGGTCGGGGTGGGAGCTTCCTCCCCCTCGGTGGGCTCCGGGGATTCGGTGCCGCCCTGCCCGTCCCGTGGGGTGGTGGTCTCGGGAGCGGGAGGCGGCACGTCCTCCCCTTCGTCCACCGGATGTTGGTGTCCTTCAGGCTCCTGCTCGCCGATGACCGAACCGATGGTGGTGCCCTCCTCGCCGGAGAACGCCCGGCCGCTCACCCGCTCGATGCCCGTGATGGCGAACATGACCGTGGCGAACACCACCACGCTGAGCACGGCGATCGCCTGCCAGCGAAGACCATGCAATGACCAGCCGGACGGCGGTCGCGTTCCGGTCGCCGGGGCTCCGGGCTCCCCGCCGGGCACCGGAAGCGGTTCGGTTGGCTGCTCGCAGGGCGGCAGCGTGCGGGGCACGGTGGCCGCCGGGTTGGCCGCACTGGAGGTCGGCTGCCCACCCGCAGCCGTCGTGGTGCATTCCCGCGTCGCCGCCGTTATCGCCGCGCGTTTGGCGGCTTCCTTGGTGCGGTCGTACGAGCGCAGGAACAACTCGCTGCCCACGGTGAGCATGAAGCTGAAGATCCCCGCACCGATCACCGTCCCGTACACACCGATGCGGGATGACAGGAAGGCGGCTGCCAGCGCGGCCAGCGCCGTCGCTGCGACCTGCGCAGGCCTGGTTCTGTTCCTGGTTTCCGTCGATCTGTCGCTCATGAGTTCCGCGGGGTAGCGCCGGGCGATCCACCCGGTTCACGCGGGGCGATGCCGCCACGTTGCCCAGCGTAACCGACATCACAGAGCTTCTACAGTGGACAGAGTTGATCTCGGCGTCCTATGCTTTCCAAGCCCCACGCTCGCGCGGCGCGGCTTACGACTGGCCGTGCTACTCGATCCGCGGGTGCCGGACGCCAGGGTGCCCGTCAGGCAGCGCGCGGTGCAGCACCCAGCCGCTGACAGCGATGCACGCTGCGACCAGCGGCCAGGTCAGCACCGTCCGGGCGATCCCGAGCGCGACCACCTGGCCGCTGGCCCAGAGCGCGCCGAACACCATCACGCGCAGCGTGTACTGGCCCAGCACCCATACCCAGCTGGCCAGCGAGTACGCGCGCAACAGTGCGGGATCGCGACGCCAACGCGTCCGCTGACCGAGCACCGCGCCGAGCACGACACCGAGCATCGGCCAGCGGATCAGGATGCTCGCAGCCCAGATCAGCGCGCTGGCCAGGTTCGCGAACAGTTGAAGCAGGAAGAAGTCCTCGGCGCGGCCGGTGTAGAGCGCGATCGCGGAAGCGGCCACCACGGCCGCCAGGCTGACCACTACGGCACTGACCTTCTCCTTACGGTACAACCGCGTCAGCCCGGTGATCACGCTGGTGACGAGCGCGGCCAACGCTCCCCAGATGATCGACTGCCCGGTGACCACCCAGCCGAGCACAAATGCCAGCGGCGGCAGGCTCGCATCCAGCGCGCCCTTGCGCCCTCCGAGCAACGCCGCGAGCGAGCCCCCGGAGGTGTCCGCGTGCTCCCGCACACCACCACCTTGCCGCATCCGCTCCATGTAGGTGAGGCTAACCTATGACGCCGAGGCCGACTCGGGAGAGTGGCGAACTTCGCGTGACCGTGTTATCAAGGTTTTCTGGCGGGTTTCACGAGGGCCGAGGACTCGACTGGCAAGCGAGGTTACCGAAACATCACCGCTGGGGGTGCGCGCCCGGGGAACGTCCGTCGGCGCTCCGCGGCCGGGGTGGGGTGACGGACAACGGGGCGCCAGGAGCACGTCGCGGCGCAGCAGAAGGGAGTGAGTGGTGCACACGTTCAACAGCTACATCGCCATCGGCGACAGCTTCACCGAGGGGTTGAACGATCAACTTCCTGACGGCTCCTTCCTGGGTTGGGCGGACCGGCTCGCCGCGATGCTCGCCGAGGGCAAACCGAACTTCAAGTACGCCAATATCGCGGTGCGCGGCAAGAAGCTGCAGCCCATCATGGACGAGCAACTGCCCGTCGCGCTGGAACTGCGCCCCGACTTCGTCACGGTCTGCGCGGGCGGGAACGACATCCTCATCCCGGGGACGGACGTGGACGTCGTCGCGGCACGGTTCGACGACATGATCGAGCAGCTGCGTCGCGCCGGGATCGAGGTCCTCATCTTCTCCGGCCCGGACACCAAACAGATGTCGGTGATGAACCGGCTCCGCGGCAAGATCGCGATCTACAACGCCGACCTGCGCGCGATCGCGGAACGCCACAACGCGCGCGTGGTGGATCTGTGGGCCATGGACGTGCTGCGCGACCCACGCGCCTGGAGCGAGGACCGGTTGCACTTCACCCCGGAGGCGCACAAGCGCATCGCGCTGCGTACCGCGGAGGCGCTCGGATTGCCGACCGAGGAGGATTGGCGCCAGCCGCTGTGGAACGCCGACGAGCAACGGGAAGCGGAACACACCGACTGGATCTCGCAACGTCGCTCGGACATCGAATGGACACGGGCGCACCTGCTGCCGTGGATCCGCAGGCGCATCCGCGGCGAATCCCTCGGCGACGGCGTGACTCCCAAGCGCCCTGAGCTGGCCCCGCTGTGTGCTGACGAGCGCCTCCGCCTCGAAGCCATCGGGCAGGCCGCGCGCGGCACCGACGGTGCGGTCGCCTCCTGATCGCAGGTTGGTAGGGCGGCCGGTCGGCACGTCCCCCATGCGTGCCGACCGGCGCCTGCATCTCCCCTACCCAGGCGCGGCCCCGGCACCGGCCTGCAACCTGCGCACCACCGAGCGGCGGCAGGCATGCTCCCCCTTTGACCGGTCGCCAGCCCCACCCGCGAAGGGTAGCCCGCCCAAGCGGGGCACCACTAAGAGTTGACTAACGGCCAACGGCGCACACCCCATAGCCAGGCTTAAACCCCGCGCCGTCGCCGCGGCACCGGAACCGAACCCGGCCCGGGCCTCACAGTCCCTCCAGCTCCTGGCGCAGCGCGTTCGCGTGCGGATCCCCGATCTCCTCGTGCAGCTCGACCGCGGCACGCAGCTCGGCCCGCGCGCGTTCCCGGTCGCCGCGGGCCCGCAACACCCTCCCGAGAATGAGCCTGCCGACACCCTCCTGCTGTATCACTTCCCGTGCAGCCGCGAGCCGGATCGTCTTCCGCGCGGCACGTTCGGCCTCGTCGAACTCGCCCGCGTACAACCACATCTCGGCGAGGTTGGCCAGGCTCCTGATGACATCACCGTGATGTCCCCGCTGGGTGTACACCTCGAAGACCTCGCTCTGCAGCTCGATCGCCTCGGAGTACTGACCGGCGCGCTTGCGCGCCTCGGCGTAGTTGTGCATCACCTGGCTGCGCAGCATCTCGTCACCGAGTGGCTCGGCCTCGGCCAGCGCGTCGAGCTGCACCGCGAACGCCTCGGGGTGGCGTTCCAGCGACGTGAGGGCACACCCGCGGTGGGTGAGGGCGGTGACCCGCAGCGCAGGGTCACCGAGCTCGGCCGCCACCTCCAGCGCGCCGTCGGCATCGGCCAGCACGTTGTCCATCCGTTCGAACACCAGCCGGGCCGCGCACCGGGAGATCAGCATCCAGAACAGCGCGTGCCGGTCCCCGGACCGCCGTGCCGCGTCCAGCCCAAGGTGGGCGAGCTCGATCCAGTCGTCCCACGACGGCCGGTTGATCCGGTACGGGTGCGCCATGCGGGCCAACCGCCAGGCCTCGTCATACCAACCCGCCTCGTGGCATCGCCGCAGCATGGCGAACAGGTTCTGCCACTCGGCCGCGAACCAGTCCAGCGCACCACCGAAACCGCTGACTTCGGGGAGCAGCTCGGCGGGCACGAGGTCACGGTGGTCCAGACCGTCCACCACGGCGCTCAACGCCCGCCGCGCCCGGTCGGCGACGGCAATGTAGTACTGCCACGCGCGTCGCAGGATGGCCTGCTCGTCCTCGACGTCGAGCCTGCGCGCCCGCTCACCGAGGAAGGCACGCACCAGGTCGTGCGCGGCGAACTCGTCCGGTGCATGCTCCGTGAACAGGTTGCGCGAGGCCAGCACCCGCATCCGCTTGCGTGCCTGCTCGACGTCGACCTGGCACAACGCGGCCACCAGGTGCGGGCGTACCGTCCTGCCGGGGAACACGCCGAGCACTCGCAGCGTCTCGCGCTCCACCGTGCCCAACTCGGCCACCGAGACGTCCAGCGCGGCGCGCACCCCGATCGGCGCCTCCCCGTCGGGATGAGCGTCGAGCTCGAGCGCACCCAGCCTGGTGCGCTCGTCCCGCAGGGACGCGACGAGCTGCCGCGCCGCCCCCGGTGGTCGCGCGGACAGCCGCGCCCCGACGATGCGCAGCGCCAGCGGCAGGTAGCCGCACAGCTCCGCGAGCGTCTCGGCGTAGTCGCGCAACTCAGCCGCGCTGCCGGCGCCGTCCCCGCTGCCCGTTCCGACGGGAGTTCCCGTCGGAACGGGCAGCGGAGCGTCGGCGGCCGCGCTACCTTCCGAGAGCTCGGTGATGAGCGACACCGCGTCGCGCTCGGCCAACGTGCCCAGCGTGAGCTGCCGCGCAGCCCTGGCCACCGCGAGGTCGTCCATCCGTGCCCGTGAGGTCACCAGCGCCATCGCACCCGCGGCGGGCGGCAACAGCGACTCGACCTGTTCGGCGGACCGGGCATCGTCGAGCACCACGAGCATCCGTCGACCCGCCAGCAACGAGCGGTACAGGCCGACCCGCTCCGCGAAATCCTCCGGGAGCTCGCCGGGACGCACACCGAGCCCGCGCAGCAGCTGCGTCAGTACCTCGGCAGGCTCCCTCGGGGGGCGGTGGGGATCGAACCCGTGCAAGCTCGCGTACAACACGCCGTCGTCGAACCGTGAGGCCGCGTGGTGTGCCCACCACACCGCCAACGCCGTCTTGCCGATGCCCGCGGTGCCGGACAGCACCGCGGCGATGTTGCGACCGGCAACGGCACGCTCGGCGAGATCATCCAGCCACGCCAGCTCGGGCGAGCGCCCCGCGAGGAACGGCACCGCGGGCGGTAGCTGCATCGGCGTCAACCGCAACAGCTGACCCTGGTCACTGCCGTCGGTGCCCAAGTCGTCCTGCAGCATGTTCGCGTGCAGCTCGCGCAGCCCCGGTCCGGGTTCGATACCGAGATCGGCGATGAGCTTGCTGGCGAACTCGTGGTAGGCGTCGAGCGCCTCCGCTCGGCGTCCCGAATGGTACAGCGCCCGCATCAGCTGGCCGGTGAAACGTTCCGAGTGCGGGTTGTCCCGCACCAGGCTACCGAGCTCCGCGATCACCTCGGCGTGCCTGCCGAGTTCGAGCTCGGCGTCGATCTTGGCGCCGTGCACCGCCCGCCGCAGCTCTTCGAGTTCGGCGACCGCCACGTGCCCGGCGGCATCGCCGAGCACCGGACCGTGCCACAGCCCCAGGGCCTCGTCGAGCAACTCGATGCGCCGCACAAGGGGCACCCCGGCCGACGCGTCGAGCAACGCGCGGGCGCGGTGCGCGTCGATCCGCCGCTCGTCGACCTCCAGCCGGTATCCGGGAGCGACCGTGTGGATGTGGGCCACCGGTTGCTCACCGGCAGCGCGCTGCGCCGTAGCCAGCCTGCGCCGCAGAGCCGAGATGTGACCGTGCACGATGGTCCTAGCCGTCGGCGGCGGGTCGTACGTCCACATCGTGTCGATGATCGTGTTCTGGCTCACGACCTGGTTGGCGTGCAGCGCCAGCAACGCAAGCACGCTGCGCGCGCCCGGACCGCCGACCGGCTGCGGGTGGCCGTCCACGAGCAGCGTCACCGGGCCGAGCAGCCGGATCGACAGGCCGGACGGCTGGTGGGCAGACGTATCCACCGAGGCGACGGCATCCTCGGTGTCCACGTTCGCCTCCCGTTACCACCAGCGGCAACGTGCCCTGTACGACCGCACGGCGGTGCGGGGCGCTCTCACGCCCCGCACCGGTCATCGCACTCAGGGTACACAGCACGGGAGGTCGCGTGGGAGTCATCGCGTAATCGGGACGAAATCCCTGTTCGCGATGAACGTCGGCCGAGGCTGATCGGCGGCGAACGGCTCGACGAGCGTGTTCTCCACGCTGTTGAACACCAGGAAGATGTTCGACCGCGGGTACGGCGTGATGTTGTTCCCCGAACCGTGCATCACGTTGCAGTCGAACCACAGCGCCGATCCCGCCGCGCCGGTGAACTGCTCGATGCCGTGCTCGGCGGCCATCTTGGTGATCTGGTGCTTGCTGGGAACGCCGATCTCCTGTTCCCGCAGCGAATCCTGGTAATGGTGCTCCGGCGTCTCGCCCACGCATGGCACGAAGGTGCGGTGCGAACCGGGCATCAGCATCAGCCCGCCGTTGAAGGGGTAGTTGTCGGTGAGAGCGATCGAGCAGCTGACGGCGCGGGGCACGGGCATGCCGTCCTCGGCGTGCCAGGTCTCGAAGTCGGAGTGCCAGTAGAAGCCCTTGCCTTCGAAACCGGGCATGTAGTTGACCCTGGACTGGTGGAGGTACACCTCGGAACCGAGGATCTGCCGCGCGCGATCCAGCACTCGCGGATCGCTGGCAAGCTCGGCGATCAGCTCGCTGAGCTCGTGTACTTCGAAGACGGAGCGGATCTCGCCGGAGTACTTCTCCGTGATCACCCGCTCGTCGTCGGATAGCCGCTCATCACGGGAGAGGCGGGTCAGTTCCTGCCAGTAGCCCTGCACCTCAGCGGGCGACAGCAGACCGTCGACGATCGTGAAGCCGTTGGCCTCGTGCGAGGCCAATGTGGCGGCGTCGCACGGGCCGTCATGCTCCTGCCCCCAGACGGCGGGATGAACGCGCTCGAACGGTTCGGCCTCGCCTCGGACTCGCGTCGGATAGCTGTCCTGGACTCGCGTACGCGTGAGCACCATTCGACTCGCCTCCTCGCGTATCGGTTATCCGTAATCCTTCCTTTCGTAGGTGCCCTGCCTTACTCACACTCGTCGGCGCGGGCGCGGTACCGCGCGGTGCCGCCCGATCCCGGACGGCCACGCGCGGCACCCGTGCCCCCGGAGTACCCGGTTAAGCCGAGACCGACTCGTCGTCCTCGACGACCAGCGGGTACACCCCGTTCTCGTCGTGTACTTCCTTACCGGTGACGGGGGGGTTGAACACGCACACCGCCCGTAGCTCGGTTGTGGGCCGGAGCTGATGCTTCTCGTGCCCATCGAGCAGGTACATCGTCCCCGGCCGCAGCTGGTACGTCTCCCCCGTCTCCTTATCGGTGAGCTCGCCTTCACCCTCGACGATGAATACGGCCTCGATATGGTTAGCGTACCAAAAATCGTTCACTGTTCCGGGCGACAGCGTGGTCTCGTGCAACGAGAAACCGACCTTGTCCTTGGCGAGCACGATGCGCTTGCTCCGCCAGTTCGCAGTCTTGACGTCGGCCTCGGTGTCGGTGATCTCGTCGAGGGTACGGACGATCACGTTCTCTCTCCTCCGCTACGCGCGGCGCCGGGGTCGTAGCGCCACATCGGGTCTATACGGTCGATCTGGGATCCCGGTGTCTCATCCGAAGATCGGGTTCAGCGTAGCGCCGCGACCACCGATTCCTTGATGATGCCCATGCCTTGCTCCAGCTCGGCGTCGGTCAGGGTCAGCGGCGGCAGCAGCTTGACCACCTCCCCGTCGGGGCCCGAGGTCTCCATCAGCATGCCCCGCTCGAACGCCGCGGCACAGACCTTGTCCGCGGTCTCGCCGTCGGGGAACTCCAGGCCGCGTGCCATGCCACGCCCCTTGGCCACAAGGCCAAGGTCGCCGCGCTCGCCCGCGATCTCGGACAGCACGGTGCCGATCCGCTCACCGTTGGCCCTCGTTGCCTTCTCGAGCGTGTCGTCGGTCCAGAACGTACGCAGCGCCTCGGCAGCGGTCACGAAGGCGGGGCTGATGCCACGGAACGTTCCATTGTGCTCACCCGGAGCCCAGACATCCAGGTCGGGCCGGATGAGTGTGAGCGCCATCGGCAAGCCGTATCCCGAGATGGACTTGGACAGGCACACCATGTCCGGCTTGATGCCCGCATCCTCGAAGCTGAAGAACGGTCCGGTCCGCCCGCATCCCATCTGCACGTCATCGACGATCAGCAGGATCTCCCGCTTCTTGCAGACCTCGTCGAGCTTGCGCAGCCAGTCGAGGGCCGCTGCGTTGATGCCGCCTTCCCCCTGCACGGTCTCCACGATGACGGCCGCCGGTTCGTTCAGCCCGCTTCCCGAGTCGTCGAGCATACGCTCGAACATCAGGAAGTCCGGGTAACTCCCGTCGAAGTACTGGTCGTACGGCATGGGTGTGGCGTGCACCAGCGGGATACCGGCCCCGCCACGCTTCATCGAGTTCCCGGTCACCGACAGCGCGCCCAGCGTCATACCGTGGAAGGCATTGGTGAAGTTGATGACGGCTTCCTTGCCGGTCACCTTCCTGGCGAGCTTCAGCGCCGCCTCGACGGCGTTGGCGCCGCCCGGCCCCGGAAACGTCACCTTGTAGTGCAGGTCACGTGGCCGCAACAGGATCTCGTCGAGCGCCTGGAGGAAGTCCCGCTTCGCGACGGTGTGCATGTCCAGCGAGTGGACCACGTTGTCCGAGGCGATGTAATCCAGCAACGCCTGCTTGAGAACCGGGTTGTTGTGGCCGTAGTTCAACGCCCCTGCCCCGGCGAAGAAGTCGAGGTACGGCGTGCCGTCCTCTGCGTACAGCCAGCTGCCCTGCGCCTTGTTGAACACGACGGGCCAACCCCGACTGTAACTGCGTACCTGCGATTCCAGTTTGTCGAAAATACTCACTTTCACTCCCGTTCGGCCTGCTTGTGCCGTTGTGTCAGCCAGCCCGTCACCGCCCGTTACGCGGAGCTCGACGGCTCGACATCACCCGGCGGGTGGGTGAGCGGGCCGATCCGGTACAGATCCTCGGGTTCGTGCTCTCCGTCTTCGGGGAAGTCAGTCGACTCGAACAACCGACTCGTGTGGAGCTCGGTGTTCCAGCGGACTGAGAACGACTTGAACACCGCCTGCGAGGCGCCGTTGCCCGGTGTGATCGACATCGTGAGGTACCGCGTTCCCCTCGCGAGGAGCCTGGTGGCCAGCGTATCGACCAGTTCGCCAGCGAGCCCGGAGCCACGGTTGTCCACATCGATCGCCATCTGCCACAGGAACACGGTGTCCTCGGCCGTCGGGTCGTCGAATCCGGTGAGGAAGCCGACGACGTCACCGCCCCTGCGTGCGACCACGCTCGTACCGGCGAAATGGTGGCAACACAGCAAGTACGCGTACGAGGAGTTGACATCAAGGACTCCCGAATCGCGCGCGAGTCGCCACATCGCAGCGGCGTCGGCCTTGCAGGGGTGGTCGATCTCCAGGTGTTCGGACATGTCACCGCACTCTTCGTTACACGGGCGCGACCCCACGCTTCCCGCGCCGGGAGGCTCACGCTCCGCTACCGGAACAGCAGCAACCGATCCACTCCTGCGCTGCACGGACGCCGCTACCCTTCGGCCAACTTAGCAGAATCCGGCACCGTTTCCCGCACGGCGCGCAGACCGGCGGCCATCCTACCTGCGCCGATCGTGAAACCCCTGTGATGAGCCTGACGGCAGGCTACCGATCATGCCCCCGAACCTGGTACGGGCACCGTACGTGACCACGACGCACCAGGCTGGGCCGTCGGGTCGCAAGCCTGCCAGAAGCGGGTGCCGAACGTGGAGATCCGCAACGTGTTGCGCATCACCTTAGGGCGCTTGGCGGCTTCCTGAGCCACGCGCACCTGCTCCTCGGCAAGCAGGATCTCGTACTGGGTCTGCAGTGACACCGACTCCTCGGTCAGCTCCGCCAGATCGAGGGCACACAGGCGGCTGATGTAGTGGGGGACCTCGTCGGGCAACGTCACCCCGGCGGCCTTGCCCAGGCTGGAAGCGTTGCGGAGGAGGTACCGCCCAGTGCCGCCCACGCCGCTGCGCTCGGCGATGTGCACCACGGGGAACGGCGAGCCGTCCGAGAGCGCCGACAACATCCTGGCCTCGTCGGGCGCCAGCTGGCGCAGCACGATGGCGTAGCAGTACTCGCGCGCCTGCTCGGGGCCGTAGCTGATGGAACGCTCCAGCAGTTCCGCCATGGCCGCCCGTAGCGGTTGCAGCTCGCCTGCCGCCTCAGCCGAGGACACAGGGAGCCCGTCACCCCGCTGCCCGCCACCGGAGCCGTTCCACCCGTCACCGCCTGCGAACGAGGGTCTGCGCAACGCCGCGAGATACGGGTCCGTCACGTCGTCGATGCGCTTGCCCAGCTCGGTCAGCGCCGCGCGCTCCAGCCGATGCAGCTCGCGTTCGGCCGTCTCCGCCCCCGGCAACCGCCGTGCCAGCCCGTACCCGGTCCGGGCCGCCTGCCCGACGAGCCTGCCCGCCATACCGAACAAACCACCCGAATCCTGGTCGTGCCCCTGGTCGCCGCTCCGATACGAGCCCGCGGGAAGCTGCCCGAGTGCCATGTCCTCCTCCTTGCGGCACGGGAGCCGGATCCCGCACCGTGCCGACGGCCTTACCGAATGCGTACTGGCAGTATCACACCGGCCACCCTCGGGAGGCCGAGCGGGCAGCGCCCGAGTAACCGACCCCACCCGTGCCTGCGCGCCGGTAGGCTGGGATCGGATACTCGGACACCTCGCGTCGTCGCGTTCCGGAGGTCGTCACGGCATGCGCTACCTGCAGCTCACCGCGGATGAGCGGCTCCCCGCGCTCGGCCAGGGCACATGGGGGATGGGAGAACGAGCCGACCGCGCGGCCTCAGAGGTCGCCGCCCTTCGCCACGGCATGGATCGGGGCCTCGGCCTCATCGACACCGCCGAGATGTACGGCGGGGGTGGGGCGGAGGAGATCGTCGGCTCGGCGATCGCCGGGCGTCGTGACGAGGCGTTCCTCGTCAGCAAGGTGTTCCCGCACAACGCGGGCAAGCGCGAAGCGATATCGGCCTGCGAGCGGAGCCTCGAGCGGCTGGGCACCGACCGGATCGACCTGTACCTGCTGCACTGGCGGGGCACGGTGCCGCTGGAGGAAACCCTGGAGGCGTTCGAGCGGCTGCGTTCCGACGGCAAGATCCGCCACTTCGGGGTGAGCAACCTCGATGCGCACGACATGGCCGAACTGTGGTCGCTCCCGCTCGGTGACCAGGTAGTGACCGACCAGGTGCTGTACAACCTCTCCCGCAGAGGGGTGGAGTTCGACCTGCTGCCGCGATGCCGCGAGCGGGGCATCCCCGTGATGGCCTACTCGCCGATCGAGCAGGGCCGGTTACTCGGCAACGCCACCGTGCGACGCGTCGCCGAGCGGCACAGCGTGACGCCCGCCCGGGTCGCGCTGGCCTGGGTGTTGCACCAGCCGGGGGTGTGCGCCATCCCGAAAGCCTCGGATCCCGACCACGTGGACGACAACGTGGCAGCGCTCGACCTGACCCTCGGCGCGGACGACCTCGCCGAGCTCGACGCCGAGTTCCCGGCACCGACCGCCGCCACCCCGTTGGAGATCCTGTGACCCCGGCGGTCAGCAGCGGTGCCCGGCACGAGGGCTGCCGGGAGGCCGGTTAACGTGGGCGCGCGCAGGCACCGCAAGCGCAGCCGCGAGGAGTACGCGCGCGGCCTACCCGACTACCACGACCCCACCGCGGGCATCGGCGGTGCCGCCCCCGCCTACAGCGCGTTGACGTTGCGGCTGTGGCTGTCCGGCTTCGCCCTCGCCCTGTGTCTGGTGACCGGCGTCGTCGCGATGCGCGTCGACGGCTGGACGTGGCTGGCCCTGCTGCTGTTCGCGGTGTCGGCGGGATTGATCGGCAACATCGCCTGGGTGGCTCACCGGAAACGGCGCGGTGAACCGGGGTGACCGGTGCCCTTATTCATATGTCGGGCTACTCCCCCTCACCCCGTCGCCCACCACCACCCCAACCGGAGACGCCCCACGCCCGCTTCCTGCTTCCACGGCACCGAACACCATGCGTCACGAGCAGTTTCCGTTCGCGAGTCGGCTACGCCGAGCCTGCCCTCGACCCGTCTCGCGCGTTCGCTGGTGGTGTGGTGGTGTCCGGCCGGGCCGTGGGGGTCGGGGCGCGGCCACGGCCCGGCCGGAGCGGGTGGCCGGGCGCGGCGGGAGGGGTAGGGCGCGCCCGGCCGGTCTCTAACGCTCGT
>NZ_WBXM01000015.1:0-81705 GCF_033042135.1 Haloechinothrix sp. LS1_15
AAGATCTCGTGTTGCGGGGAGAACGCCCGGGTCCAGTCGGGGTTCTGCTCGTAGGAGAACGAGTACATGTGCGACTGGATGTCGCACGCGCAACCGGGATAGGAGTTGTCACGCCACGTCCCGCCGATCTCGTCAGCCTTCTCCAGGATCACGAAATCGTGAATGCCAGCTCGCTGGAGCTGGATCGCCTGTCCGAGACCAGAGAATCCGGTCCCCACGATCACGACCTTGGCTCGGGCACGTACCGCCATACTCACATCCTCCACGCGCCTTCCGGGGCGATATCCGACCGGGCAGCTGCCAGGCAGCACGCCGGGCCACGACGACCAGCGGTCCGGCCGCGCCAGCACAGCCGCAACCATTGTTACCGATAGTAACAGTTACCATAGGGTAGCATGCGGGAAGAGGTGGCGACTGTCAACCGAACTCCGGTCACCGACCGGCGCATACCGGTCAACCCGACGTGGTGTTTCCCACGCAATAGCCCTTCGGGTATGCCATTCGACCCGGATTCACATTAAAGTAGGAGGACCCGGTAACCCCGGGCACCGCGATATGCGCACACGGCGTGCCGCCTGGCCTGCGCCGATCCGGGGCCGGGGACGGGCGCCACTGGCACGATGACGTGCAATCTATCGGCTGCACAGCGAGGTGCGGCCACTCGCTTACCACCGGTAGGGACGCTCGCCTCCGGACAACCAGCAGCTCGCCAGCTGCTGTCCGGCAATAGCGGCGGACCGACCATCCGGCGAGATACCGGGCATCTCGCGTCTGAAGAGCAGACCACCGCGATTCCTGGCAGTGCCACTTCCCCGGCCGCCCCCGTGGCCGGGGACCCATGCGCGCTGCCAGGACGCGCCGACACCATTGGGAGGGCGGCTAGACGTGACCCGCCACAACACGAGCTCGCTTGGCGCAGCGCAACCCTCGGCGCAACCCCCGAGTGAGGGTCTGTACGACAAGCAGTACGAGCACGACGCCTGCGGCGTCGCCTTTGTCGCCGATCTCTCCGGTCGCCGCGACCACTCGGTCGTGCGCAACGCGCTCACCGCACTGCGCAACCTGGAGCACCGGGGAGCGCGGGGTGCCGAGCCCGAGACGGGTGACGGCGCCGGGCTGCTCATCCAGATACCCGATGCGTTCTTCCGCGCGGTCGTCGATTTCGAGCTGCCCGACCCCGGAGCTTACGTGGCAGGCACCGCCTTCCTGCCGCGCGACGAGCAGGCACGGGACAAGGCCAAGTCGACCATCGAGCGCGTCGCCGCCGAGGAGGACATGAGGCTGGTCGGCTGGCGTGACCTCCCGGTCGACACCGCCCATGTCGGGGCGACGGCGGCGAGCGTCATGCCTTCCTTCGCGCAGGTTTTCCTGGCCCCCAAGGAGGCGGGCTCGCACGCCCCTACCGGGCTCGCGCTGGAGCGGATGGCCTACTGCGTCCGCAAGCGTGCCGAGCACGCGCTGACCGATCACGGGGTCTACTTCCCGAGCCTGTCCGCGCGGACCATCGTCTACAAGGGGATGCTCACCGAGCCGCAGCTGGACCGGTTCTACCCCGACCTCACAGACGAGCGCGTGGCCAGCGCCGTCGGCTTGGTGCACTCCCGGTTCTCCACCAACACCTTCCCGTCATGGCCGCTGGCGCACCCGTACCGCTTCATCGCGCACAACGGCGAGATCAACACGCTCCGGGGTAACAAGAACTGGATGAACGCCAGGGAGTCGATGCTCCGCTCGGAGCTGATCCCCGGCGAGCTCGAGCGCCTCTACCCCATCGTCACACCGGACGCCAGCGACTCGGCCACCTTCGACGAGGTGCTCGAGCTGTTGCACCTCGGTGGCCGCAGCCTGCCGCACGCGGTGCTGATGATGATCCCGGAGGCCTGGGAGAACCACGACGAAATGGACCCTGACCGCAGGGCCTTCTACGAGTTCCACTCCGGGCTCATGGAACCGTGGGACGGACCCGCGCTCGTCGCCTTCACCGACGGCACCCGGATCGGTGCCGTGCTGGACCGCAACGGGCTGCGCCCCGCGCGCTACTGGGTCACCGAGGACGGCCTGGTCGTACTGGCCTCCGAGGTGGGCGTGCTCGACCTCGAGCCAGCCAGCGTCGTGGCCAAGGGCAGGCTCGAACCGGGCAGGATGTTCCTTGTCGACACCGAGCAGGGCCGGATCATCGACGACGAAGAGGTCAAGGGCGAGCTCGTCGCCGAGCACCCCTACCGGGAGTGGGTCGAGGCAGGCAGGCTTCGCATCGACGAGCTGCCCGAGCGGGAGCGCGAGGTGCCCACCCACTCCTCGCTGGTCCGCAGGCAGCAGGCCTTCGGCTACACCGAGGAGGAGCTCTCGGTGTTGCTCGAGCCGGTGGCTCGCTCCGGGGCCGAGCCGATCGGCTCGATGGGCAACGACTCCCCGCTCGCGCCGTTCTCCGGCCGGTCGCGCCAGCTCTTCGACTACTTCACCCAGCTGTTCGCCCAGGTCACCAACCCGCCACTGGACGCGATCCGCGAGGAGATGGTGACCTCGCTCGAAGCTCAGCTCGGCACCGAGCCCAACCTGCTGGATGCCGGTCCGCAGGCGTGCCGGCGTATCGTGCTGCCGTTCCCGGTGCTGGACAACGACGAGCTCGCCAAGCTGGTGCACGTCAACGACGACGGTGACCTTCCGGAGTTCCAGGCGGCCACCATCGACGGCCGCTACCCCGTGCACGGTGGCGGCGAGGCGCTCGTCAGGCGGCTCGACGAGATCCGCTCCGAGGTCAGCGAGGCCATCGCCGAGGGCGCGCGGCTGATCGTGCTCTCCGACCGGGGCGTGGACGCCGACAACGCCCCGATCCCCTCGCTGCTGCTGACCGGAGCGGTACATCACCACCTGGTGCGCGAGAAGACCAGGACTCAGGTCGGGTTGGTCGTCGAGTCAGGTGACGCCCGCGAGGTCCACCACATCGCGCTGCTGATCGGCTACGGCGCCGCCGCGGTCAACCCCTACATGGCCATGGCCACCGTGGAGGAGATGGCCGAGCGTGGCCTGATCCCCGGCACCGATGCCAAGCAGGCCACCCGCAACCTGATCAAAGGGTTGGGCAAGGGCGTCCGCAAGACCATGTCCAAGATGGGTGTGTCCACGGTCGCCTCCTACACCGGTGCGCAGATCTTCGAGGCCATCGGCCTCGGGCAGGAGGTCATCGACTCCTGCTTCGCCGGAACCACCTCCCGAATCGGCGGGGTCGGCTTCGACGTGCTCGCCGAGGAGGTCGCCCAGCGGCACCGCAAGGCGTTCCCCGCCGACGGGGTGCACGCCCACCATCGCGAGCTGGAGCTCGGCGGCGACTACCAGTGGCGCCGCGAGGGCGAGCCGCACCTGTTCAACCCACACACGGTGTTCAAGCTGCAGCACTCCACCCGCTCGGGACAGTACGAGATCTTCAAGGAGTACACCCGCGGCGTCGACGAGCAGTCCGAGGAACTGATGACGCTGCGCGGGCTGTTCTCGTTCCGCGAGGGCGCGCGTGAACCGGTGCCGGTCGAGGAGGTCGAGCCGGTTTCGGAGATCGTGAAGCGGTTCTCCACCGGCGCCATCTCCTACGGCTCCATCTCGCAGGAGATGCACGAGACCCTGGCCATCGCGATGAACCGGCTGGGCGGCAAGTCCAACACCGGTGAGGGCGGCGAGGACCCCGAGCGACTCTACGACCCGGAGCGCCGGTCGGCGATCAAGCAGGTCGCCAGCGGGCGTTTCGGCGTGACAAGCGAGTACCTGGTCAACGCCGACGACCTGCAGATCAAGATGGCCCAGGGAGCCAAGCCCGGCGAGGGCGGCCAGCTGCCAGGCAACAAGGTGTACCCGTGGATCGCCAAGACCAGGCACTCCACGGCGGGCGTCGGGCTGATCTCGCCGCCGCCACACCACGACATCTACTCGATCGAGGACCTGGCGCAGCTGATCCACGACCTGAAGAACTCCAACCCGGAAGCCAGGGTTCACGTCAAGCTGGTGTCCGAGGTCGGGGTCGGTACCGTCGCGGCCGGCGTGTCCAAGGCCCACGCCGACGTCGTGCTGATCTCCGGCCACGACGGCGGTACCGGGGCTTCCCCGCTGTCGTCGATCAAGCACGCCGGTGCACCGTGGGAGCTCGGGCTGGCCGAGACTCAACAGACCCTGCTGGCCAACCGGCTGCGTGACCGGATCGTGGTGCAGACCGACGGCCAGCTCAAGACCGGCAGGGACGTCATGGTGGCCGCGCTGCTCGGCGCTGAGGAGTTCGGCTTCGCCACGGCCCCGCTGATCGTCTCGGGCTGCATCATGATGCGTGTCTGCCACCTGGACACCTGCCCGGTCGGGGTGGCCACGCAGAACCCGAAGTTGCGGGAGAAGTTCACCGGCAAGGCCGACTACGTGGTGAACTTCTTCGAGTTCGTCGCCCAGGAGGTTCGCGAATACCTGGCAGCACTCGGTTTCCGCTCGCTGGACGAGGCGATCGGGCACGCCGAGATGCTCGACACCCGTCGCGCCGAGGAGCACTGGAAGGCGCAGGGGCTCGACCTCTCGTCCATCCTGCACGTGCCCGAGCTCCCCGATGGCGCGCCACGCCACCAAGTGGTCAGCCAGGACCACGGTCTCGACAAGGCGCTGGACAACACGCTGATCCAGCTCGCGGAAGGCGCGCTCGCCTCAGGTGACCGGGTACGCCTCGAGCTCCCGGTGCGCAACGTCAACCGCACGGTGGGCACCATGCTCGGCTACGAGCTCACCCGGCGGTGGGGCGGCGACGGCCTGCCTGACGACACCATCGATGTCACCTTCACCGGTACCGCGGGCCAGTCGTTCGGTGCGTTCGTACCGCGCGGCATCACGCTGCGCCTGATCGGCGACGCCAACGACTACGTGGGCAAGGGCTTGTCCGGTGGCCGGGTCATCGTGCGTCCGCACGATGACGCCCCGTTCGCCGCCGAGGAGAACCTCATCGCGGGCAACGTGATCGGTTACGGCGCCACCGGTGGGGAGATCTTCCTGCGTGGCAAGGTCGGCGAGCGGTTCTGCGTCCGCAACTCCGGCGCGGTAGCGGTGGTGGAGCACGTCGGTGACCACGGCTGCGAGTACATGACCGGTGGCAAGGTCGTGGTGCTCGGCGGGATCGGGCGCAACTTCGCCGCGGGCATGTCCGGCGGCGTCGCCTACGTCCTCGACCTGCCACATCACCGGGTCAACACCGAAATGGTCGACCTCGACCCGCTGGACGACGACGACCGCGAGTTCCTCGCGGGGATCGTCGGCCGTCACTACGCGGAGACCGGATCCACAGTGGCACGCTCGCTGCTCACCGACTGGGACGCGGCGGTGGAACGGTTCGGCAAGATCATGCCCAAGGACTTCAAGCGCGTGCTACAGGCACGCGAGGCCGCGGTCCGGGAGGGCCGCAGCGTCGACGAGGCAGTAATGGAGGCCGCGCATGGCTGACCCGAAGGGTTTTCTCACCACCAAGCGGGAGACCGCGAAGCCGCGACCCGTCGACCTGCGGTTGATGGACTGGCGCGAGGTCTACGAGGGGCTGAACAACGGGAAGTTGCAGGAACAGGCCGGACGGTGCATGGATTGCGGCATCCCCTTCTGCCACGAGGGCTGCCCGCTGGGCAACCTGATCCCGGACTGGAACACCCTGGTGTGGCGGCAGGACTGGGCCGATGCCATCGAACGCCTGCACGCCACGAACAACTTCCCCGAGTTCACCGGCACGTTGTGCCCCGCGCCGTGCGAGGCAGCGTGCGTACTCGGCATCAACGATGACCCGGTCAGCATCAAGCAGGTCGAGATCTCCATCATCGACCGCGCTTGGGACGAGGGTTGGGTCAAGCCCCAGCCGCCTGCCACCAAGACCGGCAAGAAGGTCGCGGTCATCGGTTCGGGGCCCGCGGGACTCGCCGCCGCCCAACAGCTCACCAGGGTGGGGCACGACGTGGTGGTCTACGAGCGCGCCGACGCCGTGGGCGGGTTGCTGCGTTACGGCATCCCCGAGTTCAAGATGGAGAAGTGGCGCATCGACCGCAGGCTCGAGCAGATGCGAGCCGAGGGAACCGAGTTCCGCACGGGCGTCGACGTGGGCGTGGACGTGACCGCCGAGCAGTTGCGCGGCTCCTATGACGCCGTGGTGCTGACCGGAGGCGCCACCGCGTGGCGCGACCTGCCGGTGCCCGGCCGCGAGCTCGAAGGGGTGTACCAGGCCATGGAGTACCTCCCGCTGGCCAACCGGGTCGCCAACGGCGAGCTCGACGTCTCCCCGATCGACGCCGAGGGCAAGGACGTGGTGATCATCGGTGGCGGTGACACCGGCGCCGACTGCCTCGGCACCGCGCACCGCCAGGGCGCTCGGTCGGTGACCCAGCTCGAGATCATGCCCAAGCCGCCCGAGTCCCGCACCGAAGACCAGCCGTGGCCGACCTACCCGTTGCTCTACCGCACTTCCTCGGCGCACGCCGAGGGCGGCGAGCGGGTGTTCTCGGTCAACACCCAGGAGTTCCTCGGCGATGGCGACGGCAAGCTGCGGGCGTTGAAGCTGGTCGAGGTGGAACGCACCGACAGCGGTTTCGCCCCGGTCGAGGGCACCGAGCGGGAGATCCCGGCGCAGCTGGTCACCCTCGCGATGGGCTTCGTCGGCCCGGAGAAAGGGCCGCTGCTGACCGATCTCGGCGTGACCTACGACGGGCGCGGTAACGTGGCCCGCGGCGATGATTACCAGACCAGCGTCGAGGGTGTGTTCAGCGCGGGCGACATGGGCCGCGGCCAGTCCCTGATCGTGTGGGCGATCGCCGAGGGCCGTGCGGCCGCAGCCGGAGTGGACGCCTACCTCACCGGACGGGACGTGCTGCCCGCCCCGGTGAAGCCCACCGACCGCCCCATCTCCTAGTCCCGGGGTCGGGGTGCGCCCGATCCCCATGGCTGCGGCCTACCGTCAGCGTCGCCGGTAGGCCGCTTTGCGCCTTCCCTGCGGGAAAGGGGTGCCGATGGTCCGGCTACACGCCCTGCGGGACCGTCGCGCAGTGCCTGCGCACCACCATCACAGGGCACGTGGCGTGATGCAGCAACGCCTGGCTCGTCGAGCCGAGCAGCATGCCACGGAAGCCGCCACGGCCACGGCAGCCCACCACCACGAGATCGGCGCTGTCGCTCCAGTCGAGCAGCCGCTGCCGGGGCTTGGCTCGCGCCACGTCCCGCTGCACCTCGACGTCCGGGTAACGCTCCGCCCAGCCTGCCAGGCACTCGGCGAGCACCCGGTGCTCTGTGCCGTCCGGCGGCTCGCCGCCGGACGGCACCGGTGACCGTGCACCGGGCTCGCCGGTATCCCCGTCGCCGGTGGCGCGGACCGCCACCAGCCTCGCCCCTCGGAAAGCGGCCTGCTCGAACGCGCAGCCCAGCGCATCGTCGCTGAGCTCGCTACCGTCGACACCGACGACCACGGTATTCGCCTGCACTCGCTCGCCCGGCCCACGCACCG
The DNA here is from genome assembly GCF_033042135.1 of Haloechinothrix sp. LS1_15. NCBI lineage: Bacteria > Bacillati > Actinomycetota > Actinomycetes > Pseudonocardiales > Pseudonocardiaceae > Haloechinothrix > Haloechinothrix sp. LS1_15. The sequence continues at coordinate 7,490 of NZ_WBXM01000015.1, forward strand.
CGACGACCGGGCAGCGCGCGTGCGCGGCCAGCGTGATGGTCGTCGAGCCGAGCAGTGCGCCTGCGAACGCACCCCTGCCGGACTCGCCGAGCACCACGCAGCGTGCTCGCGCCGACTCGTCGATCAGCGATACCACTGGGGAATCGGTCAGCGTCTCGGTACCGACCACGATCCCACCTCCCACCCGCTCGGCCAGCTCCCGCGCGTCGGCGAGCGCGGCGTCGGCGTCGCGCTCGAGCAGGTGGAACAGTTCGGTCGATGGGGAGATCGCGCCGCCGGGGAAGAAGTCCGGGATACCGATGGCATGCACGATACGCAGCGCGGCGTGCCGTAGCCGCGCCTCGTGCGCCGCCCAGGTCACGGCCCGCAACGCCGCCTCCGACCCGTCCACACCCACCACCACCGGGCCGCTGCGCCCGTGTTCGGCGTGGTGCGCCGAGGTGTCCGAGTGCCCCACCGGCTACCTCCCGCCGTCGTACCGAGCCCGCCTGCCGCACCGGCGGGTTCCTGCTGGTCATCATGGCGCAGATACCCGGCACCTGCCACCAGGCCAGGGCGCCACCGCACCCTTGTGCGCGGTGCCATCCTGGCGCACCGTTGAGACCATGGCCGCGCCTGCCCGCCTGCTCGTTCTCGCCCTGCTGTTGGTAGCAACAGCCGCCGCAGTGGCGATCGGGTCGCGGCAGGAGGTGGCAGGCACGCCAGGGTACCGGCCGGAAGCAGGCGCCGCTGGCACCGCGCTGCTGTGGCTGATGGCGCTGGCGATGCCCTTGCTGGCCGCCATCCTGCTGGCCGCCGTCCACCACCGTGTCACGCGCCGCCGCGCCACCGACCGGCACCACGGAACCCCGGTGCTCCGCGGGCTGCTCGGCGCGCTCGGGCTGCTCGGGCTGCTGGCAGCGCTGGCTGCCGTGATACCGCTGCGGGCACCCGATGTGTCGCTGCCCAGCGACCAGGACGGCCGGGCGCCCGACGACCGGCAGGAACCGCCCGGCCGGGATGCCGGAAACGAGCCGGCCACCGCCGACCCGGCGCCCGGCGGCGAGGCCGGGCCCTCTGGCTTGCTCGATGTGGTGACCGTGTTCGTGGTCGCCGCGGTCCTGCTGCTCGCACTCGCCGCGCTGATCGCCCACTGGCCGCGACGGGCCCCCGGCGGGCCGGTAGTCGAGCGCGGCCACGGTGAGCAGGGCCACGGCTCTCGTCTCTCCACCCACCACGCCCTCGTCGAGGCGACCCGACGTGCCCTGTCCGAAGTGGATTCTGCTGGGCAGTCACCGCGCGAGGCGATCATCCGCAGCTACGCCACCTTCGAACGCGCGCTCGCCGATGCGCCGGACGCGGCGCCGCACCCGGCTGACACCGCATCCGATGTGCTGGGCAGGGCGGTTCATGCAGGCAAGCTCCGCGCCGAACACGGCGGGCGCCTGGTCGAGCTCTTCGCCGAAGCCCGGTTCAGCACGCACCCGATGACCGAGCAGGACCGCGCCGATGCGGCGGATACGCTGCGCCGCGCGTTGGACGACCTGCGGGAGCGCGTATGGTCACCTTCCTGATACTCGAGCTGCTCGCCGTCACGGCGCTGATCGCGATCGCGCTCACGCTGCTCAGCCGATCCCGGCGTGCACGGCTGGACCGCGACTCCGCGAGCGCTGCCCGGATCCCGGCTGCCGGGGCCCCGGACGATTCCGTCGCCGCGCGGGCGGCAACGATCGCCTCGGCCGCCCGAGGCACGCGAGCGGATTGGGACCGGCACGTGCGGCCCGTGCTGGCGAAGGAGTTCGCCGAGATCACCGCGAACCGCCACCCGCACGCCCCCGAAACGGCCACCGAGGGCGAGCGGCACCGCGCGGGTGTCCGGTTGTTCGGCGCGACACTGTGGCCGCTGGTCGACCCCGAACAGGCGTTCACCACGCGTCTTGGCCACCAGGGGCCGGGTCCCGACGCGCTGGAGGCCATCGTGGACAGGTTGGAGGAGGCCACATGAACGTGCTCCCGGCCGCCACGACGACCGCGCACTGCACGCGCGTGCTCGACGAGATCGAACGCGCTGTCGTCGGCAAGCGCGACGCGCTCGAGCTCATCCTGACCGGCGTGCTCGCGTGCGGCCACGTCCTGATCGAGGACCTGCCCGGCATGGGCAAGACCCTCATCGCCCGCTCGTTCGCGACGGTGTTCGGGCTGCGTTTCACCCGCGTGCAGTTCACCCCCGATCTGCTGCCAGCCGACCTGCTTGGTGCCACCGTCTACGAGCAGGCAACCGGAACGTTCACGTTCCGTCCCGGCCCGATCTTCACCCACCTGCTGCTCGCCGACGAGATCAACCGCACGCCGCCGAAGACGCAGGCCGCCCTGCTCGAGGCGATGGCCGAGGAGCAAGTCAGCGTGGACGGGCACACGCGATTGCTCGAAGCGCCGTTCATCGTGCTCGCCACCGACAACCCGATCGAGTACGAGGGCACCTACCCGCTGCCCGAGGCGCAGCTGGATCGCTTCATCCTCCGCGTGCGCCTCGGTTACCTGGACGCCGACCGCGAGGTCGAGATGCTGCAGCGGCGCCTGCATCGCGGGATACGGTCGACCCAACTGCACACCGCCCTGGCTCCGGAAGACCTGCTTGCCATGCGTGACTCCCTAGAGCAGGTGTCGGTACATCCCGAGGTGTTGTCATACGTGGTGACGCTGGCGGGCGCGACACGCTCCCACCATCAGGTCGACGTCGGGGTCAGCCCACGGGCCGAGCTCGACCTGGTGCAGCTCGCCAGGGCAAGGGCACTGCTCCGCGGCCGTGACTACGTCATCCCCGAGGACGTCAAAGCGCTCGCGGCGTCGTCGTGGGCGCACCGCGTCAGCCTCCGCCCCGAGATGTGGATCCGCCGCATCACCGCCGAACACGTCCTCGACGAGCTGCTCGCCACCCTGCCCGCGCCGCGCCTGGAGTGACCCGTGCACACCCGACAGGAACGCGTCACGCTGCATGCCTCCCCGCTGGCCACACAGCTGGTGCTGTTCTCGGCCGCCGCGCTCGCGCTTGCCCTGCTGCTGCGCCGGATCGAGCTCATCGCGTTCACCGCCCCACTGCTCGGTGCGCTGGCAGGGGCCTCGGCCCGGCACCGGCGGCAGGCCGTCCTGCTTCAGGTGCATCCGGCGACCGCGCGGATCCTGGCGGGCGAGACGGCGCGGGTGCGGGTGGAGGCCACTACCTGTAGCCGTCTCACCGGCCTCGACGTGCGGCTCGACTGCCCCGACGGCGTCACCGTCGACGAGCGTACTGTCGCCGGCGTGCCAGGGGGCATCAGTGTCGAGTACGCGCTGACGGCTCCGGACTGGGGCCGGTTCGTGCTGCCCGTGACGCTGACCGTCCGTGCTAGGGGAGGATTGCTGGCAGCCACCCACACCAGCCCGGTCGCGGTCGAGGTGCGCGCCTATCCGCTAGCCGCCCCGTCGGCCGTCTCACCGCGCGCGGCAGAGCTGCCCGATCGGATCGGCGCGCACCTCACAAGGGCACGGGGCGAAGGGGTGGAGTTCGCCGGGATCCGTCCCTACGTGGCAGGCGACCGGCTCCGTGCGGTGAACTGGCACGCCACCGCCAGGACTCGGCGACTGTACGTGACCGAGCGGCACACCGAGCGAGCCTGCGACACCGTGGTGGTGGTGGACACCCCAGGCACGGCGCCCCGACCGGGCACCGCCGAGCGGCAGGGGCTGGACCGTGCGGTACACGGGGCGGCACAGGTCGTCCAGACCGCGCTACGGCACGGCGACCGCACTGGCGTGTTCGCCCTCGGCGGTCGAGTACGTTGGTTACCGCCCGAGTCGGGACGAAAGCAGTTCTACCGCATCGCCGACGTGGTCCTCGACGCCATACCGGGCCACGCCGTCGGTGCCCACGGCGTCGCTACCGATGGTGCCACCGGCGCGTTGATCCCTTCGGGCGCGCTGACCTCCGGTGCCATGGTCATCGCGTTCACACCGCTGCTCGACGCACGCATCGTGCTCACCATCAACAACGCCCGGTTACGAGGGTACGCGGTGGCCGCGGTCGACGTGCTCACGGCGATGCCGCGACACGCCACTGCCGCCGACGATCCCCTCGTCGCGCGACTGTGGCGGCTGCAACGTCGGGGACTACATCGCAACCTCGCCAGCCTCGGCGTACCGGTCATGCCGTGGCGAACCGAATCGTCGCTCGACGAGGTCCTGCAGCCGCTGGCTCGCAGGCCGCTGCGCGCGCACCCGCCGAGGAGGGCACCGTGACCGGCCGCGAGCCCGGTGGCGGGCACCGCCAAGGCAAGACACTCGCCGCGATCACCGTGGCCTGCGGGATCGCGCTTGTCGGGGTCGCTCCCGCCGGGGTGCCCCACGCGCTCGCCGCGGGCCTGCTGTGCCTGCTCGCGCTCGTGCTGGCCGACGCGACCCCCCGATCCCACCCACCTGGCGACGGCCGCCGCGACTACGCCTGCTTGCTGCCCGGCGTGGCGACCGCCTCGATCGTGATGCTCGGCGCGAGCCTGCTGTCAGCCGACGCCCTACCGGACGTGCCGTGGCAAGCGGTGATCGCCCCACCCGCCGCGGTCGCCCTGCTCGCGCTTGTCAGCTGGCCGTACCGGACATCTCGGACCGGCCGGTGACGCAGTGGGCGTGCCGTGCCACTACCCTGGGCATGGTGTGTAGTCGCTGCGGTGGCCTGCGAGCAGGCCACCGCCCGGCCAGGCTTGCGGGTCGGGCGATGGTCGTGCCGCGCTGCCGACGACACGCTGCCCGGTTCCAGCTGATGGGAGGGTTCGTAACGGATGCTGGGGGGAGACTCCACACCGGTGCCGGCCGTGGCGAGCCGCCCGCGACCGACCGGTCGGCTCGCTGTCGCTGTCGCGCTCATCGCCTGGGTTCTGGGGGTCGTGTACGTCCTCGACCTGGTCATCGGATCGCACCACCTCCCCCGTGCGGTGACCGTGGCCGGGGTCGACATCGGCGGTATGTACAAGCAGGACGCGGTCGAGACACTGCGACGCGACCTCGACCAGCGGTTGACCGAGCCCGCGACGGTCACCGCCGGTGACGAGAGCGTCGACATCGACCCGGCGGCGGTGGGCATCGAGGCCGATTGGGAAGCGACGGTCGCCACCGCCGCGCAGCGCCCGTCGCGACCGCTTGCGTGGTTGCTGTTCCACTTCACAGCGCACGAAGTAGATCCCGTCGTCGACGCCGACGAGCAGGCACTGCGCGAGGAACTGGCCCGGCTCCGCGACCAGGTGGAACGCGATCACGTGGAAGGGGGCATCGCCTTCCACGGCACCGAACCGGTGGCGGTGCCACCGGAGGAGGGAAGGCGCCTGAACGTCGACGGGGCAGCGCGGACCGTCCAGCGGGAGTGGGTGCACGACAACCCCATCACGGTCGCCGTGACCACGCAGCGTCCCCTGGTCACCGCCAACGGCGTGCACACCGCGCTGGAGTCCGTGGCGCGTCCAGCCGTTGCCGGTGACGTCACGCTCGCGGGTGCTGACGGCGTCAGCGCCTCGTTGGAACCACACGACATCGCGGAGCTGCTGCGGTTCCGTCCCGACGGTCGCGGTGGCCTCGCCCCCGAGCTGTCGCCGGATGATCTGGAGAGCACCGTAGGCGACGAGCTGGCCGAGTCGGAGCAACTAAGCAGGGACGCCTCGATGGAGTTCGATGGCGAGACCCCCACCGTCCGGCCTTCTGTGGACGGTCGCCGCATCGACTGGGACGGCACGGCGGCGGAGCTGCTGGATGTCCTGCCGGGCGACGACCGCGAGGTCGCCGTCTCCTACCGCGACGAGCCCGCCGACATCACCACCGAGCAGGCCCGCGACCTGGGTATCGACGAGGTCGTCGGGGAATTCTCCACCGGGGGCTTCGCCCAGGACTCCGGGGTGAACATCCGCCGGGTCGCCGAGCACGTCGACGGTGTGATCGTGCCACCGGGTGAGACGTTCAGCCTGAACGAGTTCACCGGCCCCCGTGGCACCGACCAGGGCTATATCGAGGCGGGGATCATCGAGCAAGGCGAACCCGGTCGTGCCGTCGGCGGCGGTATCTCGCAGTTCGCCACCACGCTCTACAACGCGGCGTACTTCGCCGCCATGACCGATATCGAGCACACCGAGCACAGCTACTACATCAGCCGTTACCCAGTGGCCAGGGAAGCCACCGTCTACCAGGACGCCAGGGGCAACAGCGTGATCGACCTGGCGTTCCGCAACGGCCACCCGACAGGGATCGCCATCGAGACCGAGTGGACCCCCACCGAGATCACGGTCCGGTTCTGGGGGACCAAGCACTACGAAGTCGAGTCGGTGACCGGTTCGAGGACCAACTTCACCAGCCCGTCGGTACGAACCATCCCGCACGGCGAACCTTGCACCCCCAGCAGCGGTTCGCGGGGTTTCACCGCGACCGATACCCGCATCATCCGGGACCTCGACGGCGAGGTGGTCACCGAGGAGGAACGCACCGTCGTCTACAACCCGCAACCCGCTATCCGCTGCGCGCCCGCGCCGGACCCGTCGCCGGATCCCGACGACAACCCCGAGCCCGATCCCGACGACAGCCCCGAGCCCGATCCCGACGACAGCCCCGAGCCCGATCCCGGTGACGGCAACGGCGACGGCGACGAGGACGCGAGCGGCGGCAACGGCAACGGTGGCGGTAATGGTGGCGGCAACAACGGGGACAACGGTAGTGAGAACGACGGCGGCTCCGACTGACCGGGCACGGCCAACCCGTCTCACGGGGTGCTGGGTAGTCGCACCGTGACCGCGAGACCACCACCGACCACGGGGTCCGCCGTCACCGTGCCGTGGTGGGCCTCCACCGCGGCACGCACGATGGACAGGCCGAGCCCGGAGCCGTCCCGGCCGGTACGAGCCGTCCCACCCCGGTGGAACGGTTCGAACAGCTCCGAGACGGTCTGCGGATCGATCAACGGTCCCGAGGAACGCACGACCAGCGTCGCATCGGCCGGTTCCGCCCTCGTGCGGACCGTGATCCAGCCACCTGCGACGTTGTGCCGCACCGCGTTCTCCAGCAGGTTACCGGCAACACGTTCCAGCAGGGCCGGGTCACCTACGGCGGGAGCGGCCGGGGTGTCGAACTCGACACGCAGCTGACGTTGCTGGGCATCGGCACGCACCGCATCCCACGCGTGCCGCACCACAGCTGCCAGATCCACCGGCTCCCGCGTCGCGAGCTCGGCACCGTCGGTTCGGGCCAGCAGCAACAGCGCCCCAACCAGCTGCTCGGCGCGCCGCGCGGCTGATCGCACCACCCCGGCCATCCTGCGCAGCTCCTCGGCGTCGGCCTGTTCGTCGGTGAGCGTGACGTCGAGCTCGGTTCGCATCACGGTCAGTGGCGTGCGCAGCTCGTGGCTGGCGTTGGCGACGAACCGGCGCTGCGCATCGAACGCCGCGGCCAGCCGGTCGAGCATGTTGTCGATCGTCGCGGCGAGCTCGGCCAGCTCGTCACGCGGGTGCAGCTGCCCGATACGCTCGTCCATCGACTCGGCCGTCAGCCGCCGCGCCGTTCCTGCGATCTCCCGGAGCGGGCGCAGCACGTACGAGGTCAATGCCCATGCCAGCACGCCTGCGGCGAGTACCACGCAACCGAAAGCGATACTTCCGATCAGCACGACGCGGGTGCGGGCCTGCTCCCGCAGGTACTCGGCCAGCGCCGAGGCTTCCACGTCGGTGCCGTCCACGCGTACCGTGGTTCCCGGTGGCATGTGCGGTACGGCAGCGATCGCGTCGCTGACCAATCGCCACGCCAGGACGAGCAGGATCGCGCTGATCCCCGCGGCCAGCAGCACGGAGAGCAGCGTGATTCGCGCGCGCAGCCCGCGCGGGGACAGCCTCTCGCGAAGCTTCCTCAACTGGGTTCCAGGGTCGTCGGTGGAGCGGTCTACTCGTCGGAGACACTACCGGCTTCCGGGATCCGGTACCCGGCTCCCACGACGGTCTCGATGATCCCCGGCTCCCCCAGCTTCTTCCGTAGCGTCATGACGGTGACCCGGACCGTCGTGGTGAACGGGTCCGCGTGTTCGTCCCAGACCCGTTCCAGCAGTTCCTCGCTACTGACCACGGACCCTCCCGCCGACAACAGCACCTCGAGCACCCCGAACTCTTTCCTGGTCAGATCGATGTGGCCGCTGTCGCGGTACACGGTGCGGCGCGCCGGGTCGAGCCGGACATCCGCGGCACGCAGCACCGGGGGGTTCGGCGGCGTCGCGCGTCGCGCCAGCGCGCGCACCCGCGCGACCAACTCAGCGAAGGCGAAAGGCTTGGCGAGGTAGTCATCGGCCCCGAGCGACAGCCCATCGACCCGGTCGGCAACGGTACCGCTGGCGGTCAGCATGAGGATGCGGGTGAGCTCACCCGAGCCCACGATCTCCTCGCACAGCGTGTCACCCGGCATGCCGGGCAGATCACGGTCGAGCACCACGACGTCGTAGCGAGTGATCATGGCCTTCTCGTGCCCGTCGTCGCCGTTGAGTGCCACGTCCACGGCCATGCCCTCGCGACGCAGACCGCGCGCCACCGCCTCCGCGAGCGGCTGTTCGTCCTCCACTACCAGTACCCGCACGTCACTACCGTGCCACATCCGCCTGAGAGCGGGATGAGACGCGGCTGAGAACCCCCGGCATCCCGGATTCCGGCGGGCTCCCCGGCCGCGAGACCCCGCCCGGCCGCGGAACGGCGGGTCGGCAGCTCCCGCGCTGGTCCCGATCAGGTACCTTCGTTCTGCGGATTCCTGCTGGACATAAGCTCCGGTGCGGCCAGCTCGGCACCTGTCTCCGGCGCGGCCAGCCGGTCGGCTACCCATTCGGTGACACGGCGGGCGATGTCCTGCGACGTGAGCCCGAACGAGGTCAGCAGCTCCGACCGCGAACCGTGCTCGTGATATTCCTGCGGCACAGCCAGGTCCCGCAGCGGCACGTCGCATCCGGCGTCGCGCAGTGCCGCGGCCAGCGCCGCACCGAACCCGCCGTGACGTCCGCTGTCCTCGACGGTGACCACCAGCCGGTGTCTCGCCGCGAGCTCGACAAGCTCCCCTGGTACTGGCAGGATCCAACGCGGGTCGGCCACCGTCACGCCGATCCCCTGGTCTGCCAGCTTGCTCGCCGCCTGCAACCCGAGCTCGGCGAAAGCGCCGACGGGGACCAGCAGCACATCGGAGCCCACCTCGCCGTCGGGGGTGCGCAGCACGTCGACGGTGCCGGTGCGGTAGTGGGCAGGCAGCTCCTGCGGCACCGTGCCCTTGGAATAGCGCAGTGCTGTCGGCCCGCCCGAGGTCGCCACCGCCTCGCGCAGCTCCTCGCGCAGTGTCACCGCGTCGCGGGGAGCAGCCACTGCCATACCCGGCACCGTGCCGAGCAAGGACAGGTCCCACATGCCGTGGTGGCTCGGCCCGTCCGGGCCGGTGATGCCTGCACGGTCCAGGACGAACGTCACCGGCTGGCGATGCAGTCCCACATCGAGCAGCAGCTGGTCAAAGCCTCGATTGAGGAACGTGGAGTACACCGCGACCACCGGGTGCATGCCGCCCATGGCCAACCCGGCCGCCGAGGTCACCGCGTGCTGCTCGGCGATCCCCACATCGAAGACCCGCTCCGGGTAACGGTCGGCGAAGGCGTGCAGCCCGGTCGAGTGCAGCATCGCGGCGGTGATCGCCACCACGTCCGGCCGCTCATCGGCGATCTCGGCGATCGCGTGGCCGAAGACCGAGGTCCAGCTCGTCCCCTTCGCGGGCGGCTTGCCGGTGGCGGGATCGATCGCGTCGGTCTGGTGCATCTGGTCGGTCTCGTCGTTCACCGCAGGGGGATAGCCGTACCCCTTCTGGGTCACCGCGTGCACGATGACCGGGCCACCGAATGCCTTGGCCTTGCTCATCGCCGCTTCCAACGCGCCGAGGTCGTGCCCGTCGACCGGCCCGATGTACTTCAAGTCCAGATCGGCGAACAGCGCCTGCGGGCTCAAGGCATCCTTCAAACCTGCCTTGGCGGCATGCGCGGCCGCGTACAGCGGCTTGCCGACCACCGGCGTCCGCTGGAGCAGGGTCTTGCCGTACTCCAGGAACTGCTCGTAGCCGGGGCGCAACCGCAGCGCGGCGAGCCGCTCGGCGATGCCCCCGATAGTGGGAAGGTAAGACCGGCCATTGTCGTTGACGACGATGACCACAGGGCGGTTGGCCGCAGCGATGTTGTTCAGCGCTTCCCAACACATACCACCGGTGAGTGCGCCGTCACCCACGACCGCGACCACGCTGCGGTGCCCACCCGCGAGCTCGTAGGCTTTCGAGAGGCCGTCAGCGTAGGACAGCGCCGTCGAGGCGTGGCTGTTCTCCACCAGATCGTGCTCGCTTTCCTCGCGGGAGGGATAGCCTGCCACACCGCCGCGCTGTCGCAGCCGATCGAAGCCCTTCCGCCTGCCGGTGACGAGCTTGTGCACGTAGCTCTGGTGCCCGACGTCGTAGACGATGCTGTCCTTCGGCGAGTCGAACACGCGGTGCACCGCCAGCGTCAGTTCGACCACACCGAGGTTGGGGCCGAGATGCCCACCGGCGGCACGGACCTTGTCTACGAGGAACGCTCGGATCTCGGCCGCAAGCGCCGCGAGCTCGTTCCGGCTCATCCGCTTGAGGTCGTCCGGCCCGTTCACCGCGTCCAGCAACGCCACCGCTCCACCTCGATTCTTGCTTCACCCAGGCAGGGAACGTCCCCCAGTCTAGGGGTTCTTCCCCGCTCGTTGGCCGCTGGACAGTCCATTGCCTGCGCGACCGGCGGGACCGGCCCGCGTGTCATGCCCGTTACGGGCCTGTGGTTCCAGCAGGGCGACACACTCCACGTGGTGGGTCATGGGGAAAGCATCGAACGCGCGCAGTCTGCGCAACCTGTAGCCGTGGCAACCGAACGTCGCAATGTCCCTGGCGAGTACCGCCGGATCGCAGGCCACGTAGACCACGCGGTCGGGCCCTGACGCAGCGATGGCGCGCACCACGGCTCGACCCGCCCCGTTGCGCGGCGGGTCGAGCACCACCACCCGCGGCGGCCGCGCCACCGAAAGGCCTTCCTGCCCGGCGGCCATCACCCGATCGACCCTGCCCTGCCGCCAGCGCACCTGCGGGAGATCGGCCAGGTTGCGCCTGCCGTCGGCGACCGCGCGTCGCGACGACTCGACCGCGAACACCTGACCGGTCGGGCCGACCTGCTCGGCCAGCACCGCGGCGAACAACCCGACTCCCGCGTAGAGGTCCCAGGCCAGCCCACCAGCAGGCGCTTCGGCATCCTCGGCCACCACGCCAGCCAGCGCGTCGGGCAGCTCAGGATGGACCTGCCAGAAGCCGTGGGCGTCGAGCCGCCACTGCCTGCCCGCCGCCCGCTCGGCAGCCTGCCCGCCCCGCAGCTGCCGTCCCGCGCCCGACGTGCCCGCCCGCACGTGCACCTCGCCTGCGGCGTCGACCGCGACAGCGATCTCCTCGCCCGGCTCCCACCTCTGCCCCGCGAGGCCGTCGAGGGCTCCTGGCACCGCCAACGGGCAGCCGTACTCGCCCAGCGGGATCACCCGGTGACTCCGGTTGGCGCGCAGCCCTGGCCTTCCCTCGGCATCGGTGGCGAGCCTGATCCTGCTGCGCCACCCGAGCGTTCCGCCGGGCAACGCCACCACCTCGGGAGCCAGCTCGATCCCAGCCAGCCTGCGCAGCTGCTCGGCGACCACGGTGGCCTTGAGCTCCCGCTGGGTGGCCGCATCGGCGTGCTGCCAGTCGCAGCCGCCGCAACCGCCCGGCCCCGAAAGCGAGCAGCGTGGACTCACCCGTCCCGGTGCCGCTCGCAACACCTCGATCGCGTCGGCACGGCAGAACGAGCCGCCATGGTCCTCGGTCACCTCGGCCAGCACCCGTTCCCCCGGCAGCGTGTGGCGCACGAACACCACCCTGCCGTCGGAGCGTGCCACGCAGTGACCGCCGTGCGCCACAGCCTCGATCTCCAGCGCCACCCGCTGCCCGGTCCAGTCGGTCGTCATCGTCCCTCCAGTGTGTGCCATCAGCAGGCCAGGTGATTCCACGCCCCGACCCGCGGCCGTGTCTTGCCCCAGCGAGAAGGGTGCGCAGTAGCCTGAACCCACACGATCCCGCCCGAGGAGGAGGCATTCGAGTGCACGTGGTCATCATGGGCTGCGGCCGTGTCGGCGCCTCGCTGGCGAACGCGCTCGAGCGGCTGGGACACGACGTCGCCGTGATCGACAAGGACCTCGACGCGTTCCGCAGGCTGGGAGCTGAGTTCCACGGGGACCAGATCCTCGGGATCGGCTTCAACAAGCAGACGCTGCGCGAGGCAGGCATCGACAGGGCCGAAGCCTTCGCCGCCGTGTCCAGCGGGGACAACTCCAATATCATCTCGGCACGGGTAGCACGCGAGACGTTCGGCGTCACGCACGTCGTAGCACGCATCTACGATCACAAACGTGCCGCGGTGTACGAGCGGCTGGGGATCCCGACCGTCGCCACCGTGCCGTGGACCACGGACCGGTTCCTGCACACCCTGGTCGGTGACTCCGCCGCACCCGTGTGGCGGGATCCCTCGGGGCAGGTCGCGCTACTGCACCTGCGCCCGAGTCTTCAGTGGGTCGGTGCCACGTTCGCGGAACTGGAACGGACGACCGGTGCGCGGGTCGCGTTCCTACGGCGTGCGGCCGCCACGATCTACCCGGAAGGCGACGAGCGTCTCGCCGAGGGCGACTCGGTCTACGTAGTGGCAGGATCGGACGAGCTCGACACCGTCGAGCGGTTCGCGGGAACCGGACCGCCTGCGCATTCGGGTGAGGAGGTCCGCTGATGCGTGTGGCCATCGCAGGCGCCGGAGCGGTCGGCCGGTCCATCGCGTTGGAGCTGCTGGAGGTCGGCCACCAGGTGATGCTGCTGGAGCGGCTCCCGGAGAACTTTGCCCCCGAATCGGTGGAAGCGGCCGACTGGGTACTCGGTGACGCCTGCGAGGTTTCCACACTCGAAGAGGCAGGCCTGCAGGGGTGCGATGTCGTCATCGCCGCTACCGGGGACGACAAGGTGAACCTCGTGCTGTCGCTGCTGGCCAAGACCGAGTTCGCGGTGCGCAGGGTGGTGGCCAGGGTCAACGACCCCGACAACGAGTGGTTGTTCGACCAGCGGTGGGGTGTCGACGTCGCGGTGTCCACTCCGCGCATGCTGGCGGCGATGGTCGAGGAGGCCGTCGGGATCGGCGACCTCGTCCGGCTGATGACGTTCCGCAAGGGGCAGGCCAATCTGGTGGAGATCACGCTGCCCGCGGGCAGCGCGCTCGACGGACGCCCGGTGAGCCGGCTCTCGCTGCCCGCGGACACCACCCTGGTGGCCGTCCTTCGGGGCGACAGCGTGATGGTTCCCACCGGGGACGACCCGCTGCATCACGGGGACGAGCTGCTGTTCATCGCCGGTGACGAGGCCGAGGACGCCATCCGGCACATGGTGAAGGAACCCGAGAGGTGACGTCGGACTCGCCCACTACCCGTACTTCTCCCGTAGCCTGCGCTCGATCTCGGTGTCCGACTCATGCTGCTGCCACGTCATCGCCTTCATACGCTTGTTGGCCTTGCGAACCGCCCAGATGGTGACGATCAACGCGAGCCCGAACAGTGGGGCACCCATGGATATCCGTGCCACGGCGAGCATCCCCGTCTCGTTCTCCAGGTACAGCCAGTTCTGCACCACGAACCGCGCCGCGAACACCGCGGCGAAGGCGAGCGTGGCGATGTCGTAGGCGTGCAGCGAGGGCTTGTCCTTGCGCCAACCCATCCCGGAACCGTTGAGGAAGTTCCAGATCACCCCGACGAGCGGCCACCGCACGATCACCGAGATCACGAAGATCCCGCAGTAGAGCAGGCTCATCCAGATGCCATACAGGAAGAATCCCCGGGCTTCGCCGGTGCGGTAGGCGATGAACGCCGCGATAGCGGTCCCGAAGAGTCCGGCCACCGCGGGTTGCAAACTCTCCTTGCGCACCGCTCGGACCACGGCGATCACAGCAGCCGAAGCCAGCGCGCTCCAGATCGCGGGCACGAGCTCGAACACCGAGTTCACCATCACGAAGACCACGATCGGGACGGCGGAGGCCAGCATCCCGTACACGCCGCCTATCTGCTCGAGCAAGGTCTGCCCACCGAACACGCGGGCGCCCGCAGCCGAGTCCTGCGCTACCTCGTCCGACGATGCTCGTTGCTCGTCGCCGGGGCTGTCATTGCCTGCCCGGTTCGCCGGTTCGCCCACGATGTCCCTGCGCCTTCTGCAGACGGTCGGTTGGCTAGCCGCGGTCGGTAGCGGGTGTTCCCGGATATCAACCGGGTACCCGTGCTGTCCCGCGTGCGTCCGTCAAGGATAGCTGGCTCGCGGCGCGGCCGTCCCTTGCCCGGCCTGCGTCGCACCCGCGCTCAACCGCTCTGCTGCTCGCGTCGCTCGGCGATGTGCTTGGCGACAGCCTCGGGCAGCTTGATCGGCAGCGGGTTGCGAACCGGCATCGGACCATCACCGCGAACCACGACCGTGTCGCGCATGAGCCTGCGCAACGTTTCCGGGGCACGCTCGGCCAACTGACCAGGACCGGCGATGACACCGCGCAACATCCACCGTGGCCCGTCGACACCGACGAAATGCAGCGCGTTCTTACCCATCTGCACCGACAACTCCGGGCCCCACGGCCCGGTTGTACGCACCACCGTCGCGCCGTCGGAGCGCAGCTGCTCGCCGAGCTCCTCGCTGACCTCCGGCCAGATCTCCCCGCTCCGCGGCGCCGCGTACGCGCTGATCGTCACCTGGCCGTGCGGGGTGACGACGTGGACCGCGCGAACCTTGCCGCTGGATTGGTCCATCTCGACCTGGATCTGCGCGCCCTCGGGAACCGGGACACGCACTGAACCGAGATCCATGCGAGGCACGGAGTCCTGCGGTGCTTCGGCGACGTCGTACGGACCGTCGTGTGGGGGAGGATCCCGGTCGGCGTCACCGGCACCGGCCGCGTCGGGATCGGTCACATCGGACTCGCTTCCCGCGCCCGCCGCGTCGACCGACGAGACCTCGTGGTCCTCCGGGAGCGCGTGCCTGCCCCGCTGTTGCCTGCGGTGGCCCGCGCCTCGTCGCTTGCGTCCGAAAATCCCCACTAGCTCACGTCTCCGTTACTCAACCGCCCTACACCGTCCTCGTCTCCAGTGTCGCGCATGCCGTCGCGGGTACGGGCGGCTCGTCGCAGCGCCGTAGCTGCCGTACGCACGTACCCTTGTCTGCCCGCGTCCTCGCCCGGCGGTCACCCACCGCCGCTGTCCGCCCCCGCTCGCCAGCCGCCGGTGGAGCCGTAACCGTTGGTTCCACGCTCCCCGCCGTCGAGCTCGCCGACCTCGACGAAATCGACGTGCTCCACCCGCTGCACGATCAACTGGGCGATCCGGTCGCCGCGGGACAGCACGATGGGTTCGGCGGGATCGTGGTTGATCAGGCACACCTTAATCTCGCCACGGTAGCCCGCGTCGATGGTGCCCGGGCTGTTCACCACCGAGAGTCCTGCCCGCGCGGCCAATCCCGACCGGGGATGCACGAAGCCCGCGTAGCCGGTCGGCAGCGCGATCGCGACCCCGGTTCCCAGCACGGTGCGCTGTCCCGGTTCGATCACGGCGTCCACCGTCGTGCACAGGTCGGCACCGGCATCGCCCGGCCGGGCGTATCGCGGCAACGGGATTCCCGGATCGATGCGCGTTATCAGTACCTGAACAGTCGACACGGCAGCTCAGGCTACTCTGGGGGCATGTCAGGCAGCACGGCACGGGGTGGCAACGGCAGCACCGGCGGCTCGCAGGCAACGGTGAGCTACAGTGAACGGCTCTACCTGTCGTGGTGGGCCTGGCCGGTACCGCTGGCGTTGGGTGCCTCGCTCGGTGCGACAGTGCATCTCGGTTACCCGGGACTACGCGCCTGGCTGCCCTACGTGCTCATCCTCCTCACCGTCGCCGCCGCACTCGTGCTGCTCGGTCGTACGCGGATTCTGCTGATCACCAACGGGGAAGGCGGTTCCGCCTCACCCGAGCCGGTACTGCACGTCGGCGCGGCACGGCTGCCCGCTCGTTACCTCGGCGACATCGAGGTGATCCCACGCGGGGCCAAGCGCACCGCCCTCGGCCCCGAACTCGATCCGGCCGCCTACGTGGTGCACCGCGGCTGGATCGGTCCGGCACTCCGAGTGCACTTGACCGATCCAGCCGACCCCACGCCGTACTGGCTGTTCAGCACCCGCAGGCCGCACCGTCTCGCCGAGCTGCTGCGGTCGGCGGCCCCGGCTAGCCCGGCTACTCCGAGCACGCAGGCCACCCAGGACGGGCAGCCCGCCGAGGAGTGACCGGCCGATACCGCCGGTTCCGGCGACTCCCCTCGCCAGTGCGGTGCCCGCCGTCACAGGTTGCGCCGGATCGCACGTCGACCGGTTCGCCGGGCTGCTCAGGCACAGTCACGGCACACCGTGCGGCCGCCGGATTCCTCGGCCAGCCGCGACCGGTGGTGCACCAGGAAGCACACCGAACAAGTGAACTCGTCCGCCTGCTTCGGCACGACCTTGACCGTCAGGTCCTCACCCGACAGGCCGGACAGGTCGGCACCGGGCAACTCGAAGTTGTCAGCCGTGGCGTCCTCGTCGACGTCCACCACACCGGACTGGGTTTCGTTGCGGCGCGCCTTCAGCTCTTCCAACGAGTCCTCGGCCAGCTCGTCGGTCTCGCTACGGCGCGGAGCGTCGTAGTCGGTCGCCATGTCCTTCACCCCTGCGCTCGACATCGTGTTCTCTCCTCGGGTGGGTGCCCGATTGGCCCGGGCGCCCACGTAATCGTCCGTGTCGCTGGATAACGATCCAGCGCCCCAGTTTGTGCCCGGAAACGCCGTGAAATTGAACCGCGCCACAAAGCCACAGCCCGACAAGACCCCCGCCGTCGACGTGACCGGCCGGACGTCCTCACAAGCGGTGCTGACGGATCGTAATCAGTACCCGGAGCGCGGAGAGACTAGCTCATGTTGTGCCGCGCGATGCAACGACGCGCCCGGGAGTGATACACAGATCACGTCTGCTTTAACTCTGACGGGGGAACTTGGAGACAGCGACGCGCTCACCGCTGCCCGTGCTCGGCAGGGAAGTCCGGACACGCCCGGTACCCTCCGGGCCAGCATAACGCCGAGATCACACACGGTACCTTCGATCGGGGGACGTTGTAACGGCGACGGTGACCAGTAACGACACTAAAGTTGACAGGCGCCGGAACTTCGCAGCCGGAAGGGACGATTCAGGTGGTGTCGGGGACCAACAGGACCGCGCGGCGGGAACGCCCGTACCGGCGTTACCGCCCGTTACCCGCGGTGATCGTGCTCACCGTGCTCGGTGTCGTTTCCGGCTACATCTGGATCGAGGCTTTCGCCGATGATTCCGACCTGGATCAAGCCATCCAATGCGACCCGCGTCCCGGGGACTTGACCGACGGCGAGTTCGTCTCCGCGGGCTACGACGCGTTGGACAGCGTCACACCCGCTGCACCGGACGCCATCTCGGTCCAGGTGCTCAACGCCAGCGGCGTTCGCGGGCAGGCGATGCTGACCACCGAGACCCTGCGCTCGCTCGGCTTCACACAGCTGGGAGAACCGGCCAACGACCCGATCTACGACGACGAGCCAGCGCACTGCCGAGGCCAGCTGCGATACGGCAGCAACGGTGAACGAGCCGCTCGCACCCTTAGCCTCGTCGTTCCCTGCTTCGAGCTGGTCGAGGACGGCCGCCAGGACGCAAGCGTCGACTTCGTGCTCGGCTCCGGGTTCGGCAACATCCTCGCCCGGCCCGAGGCACACACCGCCCTGGAACAGCTCGCGGCGCATTCCCAGCGCCAGGCAGGCACCGGGGACAACGAGCTGGCCACCGGTCAGGACGAACCAGACATCGACGAGGAGCTGCTCGAGGCGGCGCGCGACACGCACTGCTGACCGGTTCACACCTCGGCAGCGCCGCAGTGCACCAGCAGCTCCGCCACCTCGTCGGCGACCGAGGGGGCGCAGGCGAGAGTGGCGTCAGCGCCCAATCGGGGATCATCCCCCGGCAGTGAGAGCGTGGCACCCGCCTCCTCGGCGATGAGCGCTCCCGCTGCCCAGTCCCAGCGGGACAGGCCGTGCTCGCAGTAGGCATCCACCCAGCCGGTGGCCACCGCGCACAGGTCGAGCGCCGCCGAACCGGACCGGCGGATGTCCCGCACGTTCCCCAACGCCGACGTGATCATCCGCGCCTGCCGTTGCCTGCGTGCGGCGTCGTAGGCGAAACCGGTCGCCAGCAACGTCACGCCCAGTCGCGCGGGTGCGGATACCCGCAGTCGCACGCCGTCCAGCCACGCGCCACCGCCGCGTGTTGCGCTCCAGCAACGACCCGTCATCGGTTCGATCACGGCCCCTGCCACCGACCTGCCCTCGACCTGGGCGGCAACCGACACGGCGAAGGCGGGATAACCGTAGAGGAAGTTCACGGTGCCGTCGATCGGGTCCACCACCCACGTCACCGAGTCCGGACCGACGGAAGCCTCGCCGCACGGGGCCGCCCCCGTCGCCGTGGCCGCCTCCTCGCCGAGCATCGGTTCCCCGGGGCGCAGGCGCGCGAGCAGTTCCCGGATGCGCTGTTCGGACGCCCGGTCGACCGACGTCACGACATCGGTCTCGCTCGACTTGGTGGCGACGTCGATCCGCCTGTGCCCGCCTGGGCCGGTGGACGCCTCGCGGACCAACGCCGCTGCCTCGCCTGCCACGTGCCGCGCCGTGGCCAGCAGGCTCTGTTGATCGATACCCACCTCGTCATGGGATCACACGTTCTACAGTAAGTCGCATCCACCACGACCTGAATGGCCGCGCGGCGCAGGCGATCCGGACAATCGGTGACAGAGGCCACAGCGCCCCGGTGCCTATGCGGGCGCGGCGAGGGCAACGGGACAGGGCAGCCGGCCGGCACCGGACTGCCTGAGCAGGCGGCGACGAACACCGAAGGGACTGTAGCGGCATGACCGATCTCACATTCGGTATCGATATCGGAGGCAGCGGCGTCAAAGGAGCACTCGTCGAGCTGGACAGGGGTGCCCTCGTCGGCGAGGAACTCCGGCTGCCGACTCCGCAGCCGTCCACCCCCGACGCCGTCGCGGACGTGGTCGCCGAGATCCTCGAGACCTTCGACTGGGACGGCACGGTCGGTATCACCGTGCCCGGCGTGGTGATCGACGGGATTGTGCGTACCGCGCCGAACATCGACAGCGCGTGGATCGGCACCGACGCGCGCGAACTGTTCGCCAAGCGGCTCGCCCTGGATTCCGCGGACGTCGTGGTGCTCAACGACGCCGATGCCGCAGGGGTGGCCGAGGTCCGGTTCGGCGACGCACGTGGCCGAACCGGCTGCGTGCTGGTGCTCACCTTCGGCACCGGGATCGGCAGCGCGCTGTTCATCGACGGGACGCTGGTGCCCAACACCGAGTTCGGGCACATCGAGGTCGACGGCGATATCGGTGAGCGCCGTGCCGCGGCCGCGGCGCGGGAACGCGAGGGGTTGGGCTACCAGGAGTGGACCGCGCGAGTGTCGCGTTACCTCGGCGTGCTGGAGCGAATGCTGTGGCCGGAGTTGATCATCCTTGGCGGGGGTGTGAGCAAGGACGCCGCGCAGTGGGTCCCGCTGCTGCGCACCCGCACGCCGCTGGCCGTGGCCTCGCTGCAGAACACCGCCGGGATCGTCGGCGCCGCGGCAGCCGCTTGCGACGCCAGGGCGAAGTGACGGCGGGTGCGAACAGGCCGGTCACCACACGGCCCTCGGCCCTGACCGACGTCGTCCGGTAATCAGGACGGCGTAGGAGCGGGAAGGGTACAGTGGGAGGAAACGCGAGGCAGTAGGAGTCGAGTGGGAAGCGGTGGGAACGTATCCCGCGGTTCGGCCGTGCGGTGCCCGTAGCGGCTGTTCGGAGCAGGACGACCGTGAGGTAACATCCCGCCCGGTACGCGGCCGGTGGGCGACGATCGCTTCGCCGGACCACCGAACTTCGCCGTTACAATGGAACAGGCTGCGGTCGGTAACCACTACGGCTGCCGACCGGAGGAGCATCCCCGAACTTGACGCAGCTGGGATGCGGCGCATCCCGGTGTAAGTGATCACGAACCTGCGAAAGGGCGTACGTGGCAGCCGCAAAGACCGCAACGCGACGCGGGACCAAGACTTCGAGCGTTGACGAAACCGCCGAACCCGCGTCGGATGTCACGGATGCAGAGTCCACCGACGGAGCCGAGTCCACGGGCAAGGGACGGAAGAAGTCTTCGGCGGGGACGAAGTCGGGCGCCGAGAAGACCACACGCGCCAAGGACGCCGACGAGCCCGTTCTCGAAGAGGACGTGGAGCTCGGCGAGCTCGAGGACGAGACGGACCTGACCGACCTGGACGGAGTCGAGGTCGATGTCGTCGACGCGACCGTCACCGAGGAGGACGAGGAGGCCGCCGAGGCCAAGGCGGAGGCTGCCAAGGCCAAGGGCGACCCGGACTTCATCTGGGACGAGGAAGAGTCCGAGGCGCTGCGGCAGGCACGGAAGGACGCCGAGCTCACCGCCTCGGCCGATTCGGTACGCGCCTACCTCAAGCAGATCGGCAAGGTTGCCCTGCTTAACGCCGCCGAAGAGGTGGAGCTCGCCAAGCGCATCGAGGCAGGGCTCTACGCCGCCGAGCGCGTCCGTGCCGCCGAGGAGGACGGCGAGGAGCTGTCCACACAGATGCGGCGCGACCTGAAATGGATCATCCGTGACGGTGAGCGTGCCAAGAGCCACCTGCTCGAGGCCAACCTCCGGCTCGTGGTGTCGCTGGCCAAGCGTTACACAGGGCGTGGCATGGCTTTCCTCGACCTGATCCAGGAAGGCAACCTCGGCCTGATCCGAGCCGTCGAGAAGTTCGACTACACCAAGGGCTACAAGTTCTCGACTTACGCGACCTGGTGGATCCGGCAGGCGATCACCAGGGCCATGGCGGACCAGGCGCGCACCATCCGGATACCGGTGCACATGGTCGAGGTCATCAACAAGCTCGGCCGTATCCAGCGGGAACTCCTGCAGGACCTGGGTCGCGAGCCCACTCCGGAGGAGCTGGCCAAGGAGATGGACATCTCGCCGGAGAAGGTCCTGGAGATCCAGCAGTACGCGCGGGAACCGATCTCGCTGGACCAGACCATCGGCGACGAGGGCGATTCGCAGCTCGGCGACTTCATCGAAGACTCCGAGGCCGTGGTCGCCGTTGACGCGGTCTCGTTCACATTGCTGCAGGACCAGCTGCAGTCCGTACTGCAGACGCTGTCCGAGCGTGAGGCGGGCGTGGTGAGGCTGCGCTTCGGTCTCACCGACGGCCAGCCCCGCACGCTGGACGAGATCGGCCAGGTCTACGGCGTGACGCGGGAGCGTATCCGGCAGATCGAGTCCAAGACGATGTCGAAGCTACGGCACCCGTCGCGCTCGCAGGTACTCCGCGACTACCTGGACTGAAACCCCCACGCCTGGGAGGCCGAACGTGACGTTCGGTGCCGTAGAGGGAACGAACGTCACGTTCGGCCTCCCAGTCGAGGTCACCAATCCGGCCGCAGCGGCATATGCGAGCGGGCATCGTCCAGCCGAACCCCGAGCACCTGGTGCAGCTCGATGTTGTTCCGCTCGAACCCCAATCGCGAGGCGTTGAGGTACAACCGCCACGTGCGGGCGCGCTCCACACCGACCTCGCGTACCGCTTCGTCCCAGTGCCGGTCGAGGTTGGCCGCCCAGGCCGCCGTGGTACGCACGTAGTGCTCCCGCAGGTTCTCCTCGTGTCGTAGCTCGAAGCCGCGGTCGTGCATCGTCGAGATGATGTGACCAGGGCCGAGCAGCTCGCCGTCCGGGAAGATGTACCGGTTGAAGAAACCGCGCACGCGGGGCGAGCGCGAGTTGTCCGCCCGCGTGATGCAGTGGTTGAGCAGTCGTCCCCCGGGCCGGAGCTTGCGGTAGAGGGTGTCGAAGTACCGTGGCAGCTGTGCCTTGCCGACGTGCTCGGTAAGCCCAATCGAGCTGATCGCGTCGAAGTCCGACTCGGTCACCGAGCGGTAGTCGAGGTACCGCACCTCGGCGAGGTCCCCGAGACCGGCCGCGGCGATCGCTTTCTGCGCCCACTCCGCCTGCTTGCGGGACAGCGTCACCCCGAGCGCCCGCGCACCGTACTCGCGCGCGGCGTGCATCACCATGCCGCCCCAACCGCACCCCACGTCCAGCAGCCGCATACCGCTGTGCAGGCCGAGCTTGCGCGCCACGAGATCGTGCTTGGCGTACTGCGCCTCCTCGAGGCTCGCCCCCTCGTGGGGGTACACCGCGCAGGTGTAGGTCATCGACGGGCCGAGGATCCACTCGTAGAACCGGTTCGACACGTCGTAGTGATGCGCGATCGCCTCACGATCCCGCCGCAGCGAGTGCTTCCAGCCCCGCATCCTGGCCTCCAGCGCGGGACGCCGCACCGGCCACCGGATCCTGGTAGCTGCCAGCCGCGCGGCCACCTGCACCCGCAGCGCAGGCGACAGCTCCCCGAAGGCCACCTTCTGCATCCGGGTGAGCGCGGCATGGAGGTCGCCTACCACGTCGAGGCAACCCGTGATGTAGGCACGACTCATACCGAGCTCGCCGGGCGCGGAAGCTAGATAGGACACCGCGAGCGGCGACCGTATCTCCACGGTGACCGAGGCCGACCGCGGTCCCGCCCTGCTGCCGTCGTAGGCGCGAAACTCGATGTCCGCCTGCTCACCCACCATGCGCATGAACACATCGGCCAGCCGCATCGCCAGCTCCCTCCTAGCGCCCGTACACGCACTTCTCATAAAGGTCAGGCAACCTGCCATCGGGGTCATACGTGCGCTTCAGCCGTGCGTACTGCTCCCCGTTGTACAGGCGCCAGAACTCCTCCTCGTCGAAAAAGGACGTCGAGTACAGCGACTTGTGCCCGCCGAGCTGCACAACGGCGCGCTCGATCGCCCGGTTGGCCGCGCCGTGCCGGTGACCGTCCCGTTGCGGCACCGAGGACCAGAACCCGACGTTGACGTAGAGCGTCTCCGGGTCCATCGGGTAGAGCGGCCAACGCACCGGCTTGCGCAGCCGCAACGGGCAGATCCACACGGGACTGATACCGATCTCGCGGTGGAAGAACTCCAGGAACTCCTCCAGCTTGTCGAGTGGTACCTCCACATCCTGGATCACCAGTTCCCGCTGGGCGGCACCGCGCAGTGCCCGCATGCGGTCGGACAGGCGGTACCGGCGGTCAAACGCGACGATCGACCGGTAGACGTCCGACCGGAGGTAGCGTCGGGGCCACAGCGCCCGCACCAGCGGGTTCTGCGCACCGAGCGCCTTCGAGCACCAGAACCAGTCGGTATCCCAGCGCCACAGGTAGTCCCTCACGGTCAGCGTGTCCGTAGCGCGTTCTCGCAGCGACCGGTAGTACACCCGCATGCCGGTGTAATCGCTGCGGCCTGCCGCGGTGTCGGTGAACGAACCGAGCGTGAGGTACTGCTCGCCTCGGGAGAACACCGTCCCGTCCACGAAGTGCACCGGTAGCCCGTCGTAGCGCTGCTCCGCACAGACCTCTGCCAGCGTTCGAGCACAGGATGCGGCATCGACGGGCCGGATGTGGCGCAGCGCCACGGCCGGGCGTACCGGTTCCAGCTCGATCCTCACCCGCAGCGCGTAACCCAGCGTGCCGTACGAGTTGGCGAAGCCGTAGAACAGCTCGCTGTGCTCGTTGTCAGGGCTCGCGGTCACCACGCGGCCGTCTCCGGTGAGCACGTCCATCTCCAGCACCGACTCGTGGGGCAGCCCGTTGCGGAACGAGGTGGACTCGATGCCCAGTCCTGCGATCGCCCCACCGACCGTGATCGTTTTCAGCTGCGGGACGACCAGCGGCATCAAACCCGACGTCAGCGTCGCGTCGACCAGGTCTTCGTAGGTCGTCATTCCCCCGACCTCGGCGGTGCGCGTGACGGGATCGATGCCGAGTACCCCGGAGAAGCCACTCACGTCGAGCGCGTAGCCGGTATGCGGGGGCCGGAACCGGAACAGGTTCGACGTGGGTTTGGCCAGCCGTACCGACGCCGTTGCAGGCGCTGTCGCGTATTGCCTGCGCAGCGCATCCACCGACGCCGCGTACCGCCCTGCAGCGACAGCGTCCGGGGTGTACCGCTCGATCGTCTCGCCGCTCGAGGTGCCCATAATCACCGATGGTAGGCCGACAACCGGCTCGCTGTCCGGTTACGGCGGCTCTTCGGGTGACTGCCCACCCTTACGGGAGCCTTCGCTGGAACGTAGGGCGACCCCGGCGACCACGGCGAGGATGCCGATCCCCTCCCCCGCGGTGGGCACCTGCCCCAGCACCAGCAGGCCGACGGCGGTGGCGGTGGCGGGCAGCAGCGCGAGCAACACCGCGAAGCGGGCGCGGCCGACCCTGCGCAGCACGATCTGATCGAGGGTGTACGGGATCACCGTGGACAGCACCCCCACCCCGATGCCGAGCAGCATCAGCTCCCCCGAGCCCCACACCGGCCCGGTGCCCAGGGCGAGCGGGCTCAGCACCACGGTGGCCACCGCGAAGCCTACGGCGAGGCTGTCGAACCCTGACACGCCCGTGTCGGCCAGCGCGACGCGCTTGCCAAGCACGATGTAGCCGGCCCACGCCGCCGCGGCGAGCAACGCGAACAGCACGCCGAGCGGGCTGCCAGCCAGCTGCACGTCGGCAATGAGCGCCACGCCAACCGCGACGAGCACCAGTGCCGCCACATCGCGCCTGCCCCGCGAACCGATCGCGGCCACCGCCACCGGTCCGACGAACTCCAGCGCGACGGCGGTGCCGAGCGGCAGCCGCGCGATCGCCTCGTAGAACAGCACGTTCATACCCGCCGTCACGACGCCGAACGTGCCGGCGAGCAGCAGCGGGCGCCCTCGCCACGCCGCACGCGGCGGCCGCCGCCAGGCCAGCAGCACCAGTGCCGCTCCGAGGCACCGCAACCAGGCGACTCCGGACGGTGACACCTCGTCGAACAACCAGACGGCAAACGCCGCCCCGAGGTACATCGAAATTCCGCTGAGAACGAACAGTGCCGGCGCGGGCACGCTCGCCAACCGTGCCCCGCCCCCTAGCCGTGTCACGGCACCCATCCTGCACCACCGGTACTTGTGACGGCATCAGTACCCGACGACCTGCGAGAACGCCCGGACTTCCCACGAAGTGGGAGGAACCGACCCGCCGGTGTGTCACCGGGCGTGATACAACTCGCAGCTATACGGGAACACTTGCGTCGCACGCAGCGTCTGCAACAGTAGAGGTAGCGGCACAGCGTGATCGTCGGCTCGCGGGGAGGTTCCCCGACACCGGCGGCCACAGCCGCACGATCGAAGGCATCGATACCGATGATGCCGGGACGGAGGGAGACTCCATGACAACCACGCTCACCCGCCCCGAACTCACCGCCGCCGACCGCTGCGACCGGTGCAGCGCCGCAGCCAAGGTGCGTGCCATCCTGCCGACCGGGGGCGAGCTGCTGTTCTGCGGTCACCACGCCCGGGAGCACAAGGCCAAGCTGGCCGAGCTCGATGCCGAGATCCAGCAAGACGACGACTCGCTGTTGACCTGACGTCGCCGGACCGGTGGGACCCGGGATGCCACGAGATAGTGCCGTAGCCCGGGCCCACCGGCCACTCCACACGTTCCATCGATCCCCTCCCACACCCGCGACCCACGGTTACCACGAACGCAACGTCGCGATGCGTTCCTCCAGCTGCTCCACCGTGGCCATCGCGGTCGGCGGGCCGCCACACGCCTGGCGGAGCTCGTTGTGGATCACGCCGTGCGGTTTGCTCGTGCGGTGGTGGTACATACCGACCAGCGCGTTCAATTCCTTCCGCAGGGCGTTTCGCCGCTCAGCCACCCCGGCCTCGGCCGCCGGGCGCTGCCCTTCCCGGCCCGGATGCGCGCCGTCGCCCTCCGACTGCCACGCTTGTTCCCGCCGGGACAGCTGCTCCTCCTGCCGTTTGCGCAGCAGCGCGCGGACCTGCTCGGCATCGAGCAAGCCAGGAAGTCCCAGGTAATCCTGCTCCTCCTCGCTGTATGCCAGCGCCGCGGTACCGAACGAGTCCCCGTCGTAGATCACCTGGTCCAGCTCCGCCGAGGCATGCAGCGAGGTGAACGGCTTCTCCTCGTCGCCAGCCTCGTCCTTGGTCCGGTTGGCGTCGGCGAGCAGCTCATCGTCCCACCCCTCGCTGTCCCGGTGCGGCTTGCCGAGCACGTGGTCGCGCTGCGCCTCCAAGTCACTGGCCAGCTCGAGCAGCACGGGCACGCTCGGCAGGAACACGCTCGCCGTCTCACCCTCCTTGCGCGCCCGGACGAACCGCCCGATCACCTGGGCGAAGAACAGCGGGGTCGACGCGCTCGTCGCGTAGACACCCACCGCCAGCCGCGGCACGTCCACCCCCTCCGAGACCATCCGCACCGCCACCATCCACCGCTCGCGCGATTCGGCGAAGTCGGCGATCCGTTCGCTCGAGCCTGGATCGTCGGAGAGCACCACGGCGGGGTGCTCTCCGCAGATCCCGTGCAGGATCCGCGCGTAGGCCCGGGCAGTCGCCTGGTCCGATGCCACCACGAGACCACCGGCATCCGGGATCCCGCCCTCCCGAAGCTGCTGCAAGCGCACGTCGGCTGCCCTGAGCACCGAGGGGATCCACTCCCCACTCGGATCGAGCGCGGTACGCCACGCGCGGGCGGTCTGCTCGGCGGTCAGCGGCTCACCGAGGCGGGCGGTGAACTCCTCCCCCGCGCTGGTGCGCCACGACGCGTCGCCGGAGTACGCCAGGAACACCACCGGCCGCACCACACCGTCGGCCAGCGCGTCCGAGTAGCCGTACGAGTAGTCGGCTGCGCTGCGCAACCGACCGTCGGCGTCGGCGGAGTAGGTCACGAACGGGATCGGCGAGTCGTCACTGCGAAACGGTGTCCCGGTCAGCGCGAGCCGCCGCACCGCAGGCGTGAACGCCTCGTACACCGCATCGCCCCAGGAGCGGGCGTCACCAGCGTGGTGGATCTCGTCGAGGATCACCAGCGTCTTGCGTCGCTCCGTGCGCACGCGGTGCAGCGTGGGATGGGCGGCCACCTGCGCGTAGGTCATCGCCACACCCCAGAAGTCGGCCGACGTTCGCCCGGCGGCGTTGCTGAACCGCGAGTCGATCGGGATCCCCGCTGCGGCCGCGGCCGCAGCCCACTGGTGCTTCAGGTGCTCTGTCGGGGTAATGATGGTGACCTGCTCGACGGTGCGGTCGCTCAGCAACTCGGCAGCAACCCGCAACGCGAACACGGTCTTACCCGAACCGGGTGTGGCCACCGCGAGGAAGTCACGTGGCTTGCTCCGCAAGTACTGTGTCAACGCCCGTCGCTGCCACGTACGCAGCGGCTTGGCGGTGGCGTCCTGCTCCGGACTCGGCGCTGCCTTGTCGTCTGCCAGGCGGGTGTCCGACACGGTGAGAGCCAGCTCCTCTCCGTCGGTGCCTCGTTCACAGCCGGGTAGCACACGAACACCCCCACCGACCCGGTACCGGTGACACGGGCACCGGCGGCACCGCCTGCCACGTGCGGGTACAGCCGGTGATCACCGCGGTGAGGGTTTCCCGGCCACCCTACCGGCAGGTACCGCACGCTCGGCGGCCGACGCGCGTACCCGTGATGTTGTCCCGCGCACACCATCGCGGGGTAACCACAGGCACACTGAGGGCGAACGTTGACGCAGTCGGGTGGGAGCCGACGTGGGAACCGATACGGAGCGGCCGCAGGCGAACCGGTCCGGTATACAGCATGCTTGAACACCACGATGCGTGAGACCGGCAATGACGATGAGGGCACGCGGGCGGGCACGGCCGTTGGTTCCCGCCCGCTACGCCGCCGTGCCCCGTTCCGGCTGCTCACCCGCACGCTGATACGGGCTTGGCGGGGCAGCATCTTCTCGCAAGCCGCCGAGGCCGCGTTCTGGCAGACCCTCTCATTGCCGCCGCTGCTGCTGGCGCTGCTCGGCAGCCTTGGCTACCTCGGCGATTGGTTCGGCCGAGCGGTGGTGGACGAGGTTCTCGAGGAGATCATCGACTTCAGCAGGACGATCTTCACCGAGGACGTTGTCGCCGACTTCATCGCACCGACCGTGGCCGAGATCTTCACCGTCGGCCAGGCGCACCTGGTGTCGTTGGGCTTCGTCATCGCACTGTTCGCCGGTTCCTCGGCGATCTGGTCGTTCGTCGACACCATCACCGTGGCGCACGACCAGCACGGCATCCGCAACGAGCTGTGGCAGCGGGTGTTCGCGCTGCTGATCTACATCGCCAGCCTCGCGCTGCTGATCGTGATCCTGCCCGTACTCGCGCTCGGGCCGGAGCTGCTCACCCGGATCATCCCCGAGTCATGGCGGCCGCTGGTCGCCGACTGGATCGGTACGCTGTACTACCCGGCGCTGGCGCTGCTGCTGGTGCTGGCGCTGGCCACGCTGTACAAGCTCGCGCTGCCTCGCAAGTTGCCATGGCACCGCGGGCTGCCCGGTGCCGCGCTGGCCATGCTGGTCTTTCTTGCCTCGAGCACCGTGCTCCGGAACTACCTGTCCGACATCACCGCGACCGGATACACCTACGGCGCCGTGGCGACCCCCATCGCCTTCCTGCTCTTCGCCTTCTTCATCGGACTCGCCATCGCCGTGGGGGCGTACTTCAACAGCGCCATCGAGGAGCTGTGGCCCGCGGGGCCACCTCGCCGGTACCGGAAGCGCTGGCACCGGCTCGAACCCGATCGCGGCGCGCGTGAACCGGGGTGACACGCCATCGCATCACCCCGGTCACCGCTCACGTGCGCGTTACTCGTCGCCGCCCGGCGGCAGGTTCTCGTAGATGCGCTTGCATTCCTGGCATACCGGGGAGCCCGGCTTGGCCTGCTTGGTCACCGGGAAGACCTCGCCGCACAACGCGACAACGTACGAGCCGGTGACCGCGCTTTCCACGATCTTGTTCTTGCGCACGTAGTGGAATACTTCCGGCGTCTCGTCATCGGGCGCGTCCGTGCCCTCGGGCCGGGTATCCTGCTCGGGAAGAACCTGGGTACTCACATCCCCTATGGTGCCTCATCCGGACAGGGCACGGTGGTCGAGGTCCGAGCGTCCGCTAGCCGTCGATCACCCGGTGCCCGCCCTCGTCAAGCGCCCGAGGCTCACGCCGGAAGGTGCTGGCGCTCTCGGCCTTGCGGGCGGGCCGATCGTTGGCGATCAGCACTGCGATCCAGGGCAACGGCACCGCGATCACCACCAGCGTGACCGCGAGCCAGGGAATCTGGTAGAAGATCCCAGCCAGGATCAGGCACGGGAACCGCAGCCCCATCATCCAGACGTACTTGCGCTTGCGGGCGGCGAGCTCGTCGTCGTAGGAGGGTTCGGCCTCGGTGATCAACACGGGCCCTTCCGGCTCACCCGAGTCCTGTTTCGGCCAGCTCACCGCCGATCACCTCCAGTTCTCATGGTCCCACGCCGGGCAATGCCCGCTGCCGGGCCTCTGCCGGGCCGTTTTCGGGCCGTTTCCGGGGCACTGGACGGTTTCCCACCTGACCGGCCCATCAAGCAGGCACATGCGAGGATAGTCCCGTGCGAGATGATCTCCCCGAGCTGTCCGCCGAGGTGTGCGCGCGACTTCGCGAGGCGTTCCACCAGGCGCGCTACGACGCCGACGGCGTGGTGGACCTGCTCGGCGATGCCGCCCACGCCGCGCTGGGCCGGGACGAACCGGAACCCGCATTCCAAGCGACCGCGGGCAGCGGTCCCCTCGGCACGCTCATCCGGCTGTTCCTGCTCGATGCCGTGGAGAGCCGGGCAACAGCAGCCCACGCGCTCGCGCCACTGCCGGTCGACGACGCCCTCGCCGCCGGTGTACTGCGCACCTGCGCGGACGGCGTCCGCGCCGGGCTCGACATCCGCCCGCACGCCGATCAGCAGGGCTCCTGGTGGGTGGTCAGTGACCGCGACAGCCGTGCGGGCACCCCGGTGGGGCGGGAGTACGTCGTCGGGGTCGGCCAGGCGGCGTTGAGCCTGGTGCGGGCCACTGCCCGGGAACCTGCCGGCACATTCTGCGACGTCGGCACCGGCAACGGTATCCAGGCCCTGCATGCCAGCAGGCATGCGGCGACGATCACCGCGACCGACATCTCCGCACGCGCGCTCGCACTGGCCCGCGGCACGTTCCTGCTCAACGAGGTCGACGTGGAGCTGCTGCGCGGCTCGTGGTTCACCCCGCTGGCCCGCAGGACGTTCGATCAAGTGGTGTGCAACCCGCCCTTCGTGGCTGGCCCCCCACGGGTGGAATACACCTACCGCGACTCCGGACTCGCCGGTGACGAGGCCAGTGCCCTCGTGACCCGCCAGTTGCCCGCGTTCCTCACCGAAGGTGGCACCGGGCACCTGCTCGCGACCTGGTTACACGTGCAGGGCGAGGACTGGACCGAGCGGGTGGCAAGCTGGCTTCCGCCGGGCATCGACGCCTGGTTCGTCCAACGGGACGTGGCCGATCCCCCGCTCTACGTGAGTACGTGGTTACGCGACGCCGGGATCGACCCGGCTTCGGCGGAAGGCAGAGCCGCCACTCGTGCCTGGCTGGACTGGTTCTCCACCGAGCGGGTAGACGGTATCGGGTTCGGGTTCGTCACGCTCCGGCGTATCGCCGAAGGCGGCGACACTACCGCCGAACCCACTGTGGTCTGCGAGGACCTGCGCCACGCCTACGACGATCCGCTTGGCGAGGAAGCCACCCGCTGGCTGGCCAGAGTAGCGTGGTTGCGCGACACCCCGAACCTGCTCGCCGTCACCTACACGGTCCCACCGTCGGTGGTACTCGAGCAGGTGTGCGAGCAGGGCAGCCAGGGGTGGGCACCCGCGATCCGCCGGTTGCACCGCACCGACGGGCCCGGCTGGCAGCACGAACTCGACGAGCTCGCCGCTGCGTTACTCGCGGGGTGCCAGGGCGCACTCCCCCTGTCGGACCTGCTCGAGCTGCTGGCGGCCGCGCACGGTGAGCCGACGGACAGTCTCGTCGCCGGGGCACTGCCGATCGTGCGGGAACTCATCCTGCACGGCATGCTGCTGCCGGTCGAACTCGCCGGAGCGAGCGGGCAGCACGACCCGTTCACGGCGGGCACGCAGCGGGGTGAGTAACCGGACCACGAAGCAAGGGGCACAACCATGAGAGCCGTGGTGGCACGGGTCACGCGCGCCAGCGTGACGGTGGACGGCGAGACCGTCGGCGCGATCGACGAACCAGGACTACTCGCCCTCGTCGGGGCGCACCGTGAGGACACTGCCGCCGAGGCGCGCACCATGGCGCGCAAGTTGCACGAGCTCCGCATCCTGCGGGACGAACAGTCCTGCGCGACCGCGGGAGCGCCGATCCTGGTGGTCAGCCAGTTCACGCTGTACGGCGATACCAGGAAGGGCAGGCGCCCTTCCTGGACCGCGGCCGCGCCCCCCGAGACGGCCGAACCGCTCCTCGACAAGCTGGTCACCGAGCTGACCGAACGAGGTGCCCGGGTGGCAGGCGGCCGGTTCGGCGCCAAGATGCAGGTACACAGCGTCAACGACGGCCCGTTCACCGTGCTGGTCGAGGTGTGAACGGCTACTGCGCAGCCCGCACACGAGCCCCGTGCGTAGCCTCCGATCGCCACCTTTGCCGCCTGTTGTGGCACGAATAACCCGGCATCGAGTTCGCCTCGCGGGAACGATTCGGGCCGCCAAGGCGTTTTCCCGGTGTCTGGCCCTGAAACAGGTCGGGCGTGTGCGGCGGGTAACACCGGCGCACGCCACGTAGCTCCGGTACGTCGATCGTGCCGGACTGCCCAAGGGGAGGCTGAGGATGTCCGTACAGGCACTCGACCGTGAAACCCGTGCCACGTCCGCCAGCGACGCCGCCGAAGCCGTCGAAGCCACAGAGGCCCTCGGCGCCGACGCACCGGATGTGCCGGTACAGACCGCACCGAGCCCCGAGGCCGATCTCGACAACCAAGGCCCGGCGGCCGATCTCGTCAGGGTATATCTCAACGGGATCGGTAAGACCGCACTGCTCAGCGCGGCCGAAGAGGTCGACCTGGCCAAACGGATCGAAGCAGGTGTGTTCGCCCAGCACGTGCTCGACACCGAGGAAGGGCTCTCGGCACAACGCCGGTCCGACCTCGCCGCCGTGGTTCGCGACGGTGAGCGCGCCAAGCAGCACCTGCTGCAGGCGAACCTGCGCCTGGTGGTCTCCCTGGCCAAGCGTTACACCGGGCGGGGGATGCCGCTGCTGGATCTGATCCAGGAAGGCAATCTGGGGTTGATCCGCGCCGTCGAGAAGTTCGACTACGCCAAGGGCTTCAAGTTCTCCACCTACGCCACCTGGTGGATCCGGCAGGCCATCACCAGGGGGATGGCCGATCAGGGCCGCACCATCCGGCTCCCGGTCCACCTCGTCGAGCAGGTCAACAAGCTGAGCAGGATCAAGCGCGACCTGCACCAGCGGCTCGGCCGGGAAGCCACACACGAGGAGTTGGCCGAGGAGTCCGGGATCCCCGAGGGGAAGGTGGCCCAGCTTCTCGAGCACGCTCGTGACCCGGTCAGCCTGGACATGCCCGTCGGCTCCGAGGAGGACGCGCCGCTCGGCGACTTCATCGAGGACGGTGAGGCCGCTGACGCCGAGGGCACGGTCATCTCGGGCATGCTGCACGACGACCTGCGACGGGTGCTTGGCACCCTGGACGAGCGCGAGCAGAACGTCATCCGGTTGCGCTACGGGATCGACGACGGCCAGCCGCGCACGCTCGACCAGATCGGTCGGGCGTTCGGGCTCTCGCGGGAGCGCGTCCGGCAGATCGAGCGCGAGGTCATGGTGAAGCTGCGCCACGGCGATCGGGCGGACCGGCTGCGCGCCTACGCGAGCTGACGCTCGCACGGTAGGTGCGCACAGCGACCCGATCAGGCTGCTCAGCCGACGGAGATGCCGCGCTCGGCGAGCCACGGCACGGGGTCGATGGGCGTCTGACCACCCTGCCACACCTCGAAGTGCAGGTGGGGACCGGTGGATTGGCCACGATTACCCATCGTGGCGATCTGCTCGCCCGTGCTGACCCGCTGCCCCTCGCCGACGAGGATCCGATCCATGTGCCCGTACACCGTCACCGTGCCGTCGTCATGGCGCAGCTGTACCCACAGCCCGAACCCGCTGGCGGGTCCTGCCTCGACCACCGTGCCCTCGGTGACCGCGAGGATCGGTGTGCCGATGGAGTTGGCGATGTCGATCCCGTTGTGGGTCGACCCCCAGCGCGCGCCGAATCCCGAGGTGAACCGCCCCTCGGCTGGCTTGGCATACGCCGGCCGTTCCGGCTCCGGCTCGGGTTCGGGTTCCTCAGCGTCTGCGCGCGCCTGCTCGGCGGCCTCGGCCTCCTCAGCGGCACGCTCGCGCTCCTGCCTCGTCTCGTCGGCGGCCAGCAGCGCCTCGACCTCGTTTCGGGCGTCGACCGAGGTGGGTTGCTGGCGCAGCACGTTCGGGGTCGGCCTCGGCTCGATACTGGCCGCGACCAGTTCCACGGGTTCCGATGCCGTCGCGCTGCGCGCCGCCGACTGGCTCACCGCCACCAGCACGGCGATCGCCAACGTAGCGACCACCACCTGTTGCCATCGTTGCCTTCCCCCGGTGGCCGCCCGCCCGCGGGGCACGGCAGCGGCCACCGGGGGGCGTCTCGGGCCCTCCGGTTCGGTCCGGGTCATGTACACGCCTTCCGTCTCGGGGCAACTCGGTCCGACCCCGGGCGGGGCTCCCGGCGGCATCGGCTGGCAACCCAACCGTTCCCTGGTCGTGACCGAGTCGTAACACGCCGACCGGACGGTAATCGGGGGTACTGCGGAGGGCAACGAATTGTCGTGATCGCGCTCACATCGATCGGACGAGCCACGTGACCCGAACCACACGGCACATGGCACTACCCACCCGCGCGTGTATCCCCCGGTCGAGGGTCCACGCGCCTACACTCAGGAACCGATTACCCCATTACTAAGCTCCCGGTATCCTTGCCACGAAGCGAAAAACCATACGACAAGGCAGACAGAGTACGGTTCCGACGCAGCGACTACCGTACTCCAAGTGTCCACAGAAGACCGTTTTGTCGCGAGAAGTCGATCTCGACGGGGGAGATCAACTCAATCCGCGCGAAGTGACCAAGGTCATCGGGAATTTATCGGCCGTTCACGGCCCCGTCCGGGGTGTTTCCCGGCTGTTCGAACCCGGCTGCCGTGTCACCGTTCCTCGGCGCGCAACAGCACGGTCCGGTCCGCCAGTGGCTCGTCCAGCGCCACCGTGACCTCGGGATAACTCACCTGCTGCGTACACATCACGTCACCCTCCGCCCTGGTATGGACCAGCAGCACGGTGACGTGCCGATCGGCCTGTCCGGCGAGCTCGGCCGAGGCCGTGACGCAGCCGCTCGACTCCCGTGCCGTGATCACCAGGGTCCTGCCGCCGTCCCTGATGACGACCTCGGTGGGATACCCCTCCGGCAGTGCCGACCCGTCGATCCGTTCCGGCGGTACGGTCGCTTCCTCCTCGCCGTTACCGGCCTGGCCGTCACCACCCTGCCTGTCACCGGAGTTCGCATCATCCGGTTCGCCCGTTTCTGGCGTGGTGGTCTCCTCCGGATCGGCGGTGGAGCCGTCCCCCCCCGCCGTCGCGCATCCCATGGCTACCGCAAGCAGGAGCGCGAGCAGCGCCGTCGCCATACGTACCGACCTCATACCGGAGCACACGCGCGACACGCCGCCGAGGTTGTCCCGCAGCGCCCGCTGGGCGTGACCTACCGCGGCAGGCGACCGCTCACTCCGGCGGTACATCGATCGGCCG
Source organism: Haloechinothrix sp. LS1_15 (assembly GCF_033042135.1). Taxonomy (NCBI): domain Bacteria; kingdom Bacillati; phylum Actinomycetota; class Actinomycetes; order Pseudonocardiales; family Pseudonocardiaceae; genus Haloechinothrix; species Haloechinothrix sp. LS1_15. The sequence continues at coordinate 42,506 of NZ_WBXM01000015.1, forward strand.
GAGCCTGCGCGGCCCGCTGTCCGGCCGCGCAGGCGGCTGACCCACCGTGACACGGGCACCGACCACCGTCGCACCATCGCTGGTGGCGATCACCGGATCGAGCTCGAGCGCCCGCACCTCAGGTAGGTCGTCGGCCAGCGCGGACACCCGCAGAACGAGCTCGGACAGTGCGCCGACATCGGCGGGCTCGGCACCGCGATACCCCGCGAGCAGTGGCGCCGTCCGCGGCTCGGCCACCAGGTCGGCGGCATCGACGTCGGTCAGTGGGACCGCGCGGTAGGCACGGTCACCGATGAGCTCACCGAGGCTGCCGGACAGGCCGAACGACACCAGCGTCCCGAAGGACGGATCGTCCTGCAGCCCGATGGCACATGAACTACCCCTCGGCGCCATACACTGCACGTACACTTCCGGAGAGTCGCCGATCTCGCGCAGGTCACGGTAGGCGGTACGTACCGCGTCCTCGGTGTAGAGGTCCAGCCGTGTCCCGGTGTAGTCGGGGCTTCGTCGCAGCCGATCCACGCCGGATTTCAACGCAACCGGGTAACCGAGCCGCGCCGCGGCATCGGCCGCGTCCTCCTCGCAGGCCACCCGCTCGTACGACACCACGTCGATGCCGTAACAGCGCAGCAGTTCGAGGCACAGCGTATCCGGTAACCAGCGACCCGCCTGGGCTCCCGCGCTATCCCACTCCCCCGCCAGTACGGCGGTGACCAGCTGTTGCGCCCGTTGTGGGTGCAGCTCCGGTTGGCGCGCGAACGACCCGGCCGGCCGCTGCCGCCATGCCGCGTACCGCACCACGCGGGCCAGCGCCGACACCGCCCGCTCCGGGCTCGGATACGACGGGACCGAACCCGCGGCGGGGACGCCGTCCTCGGTATACACCGCGAGCTCACTCGGGATGCCCTCCACCGCAAGGAAGGTCGATACGATCGGCTTGCTGCCGTGCGGCGCAGCATCCTCGGCAGCCTCCCGTACCGCTCGCGCGTAGCGCGTTCCCGGAATCGCCAGTGGTGGAACGAACACCACCACGAGCGCATCGGTGTTCGGATCGTGCAGCGCCTCCCGCACCGCTCTGGCGAACTCCTCCGGTCCCGCCTGCGGGCCCACGTCCACCGGTTCGAAGGCTAACGTCAGGCCGAGATCCAATGCGGTGTCCGCGGCGAGCGCGCCGATCGCCGCGGAGTTCCCCACGATCGCCACCTGATCCCCCTCGGGCAGCGGCTGATGCGCCAGCACCAGCGCGGTATCGAAAAGCTGGTCGAGCGTTTCCACCCGGATTACCCCGGCTTGCTCGAACAGCGCCTGCACCGAGGCGTCGTCCACCGACGTCGAGGTCGCCGCAAGCTCCGGACGCAGCGCGCGCCGCCCGGAGCGCACCGCCACGATGGGTTTGCGGCGGGCGAGTCTGCGCGCCAGCCGGGCGAACTTGCGCGGGTTGCCGAACGACTCCAGGTAGAGCAGCACGGTGTCGGTATCCGGATCGGTCTCCCAGTACTGCAGTAGGTCGTTGCCGGAGACATCGGCGCGGTTACCTGCGGAGACGAAGGTGGACAGCCCAAGCCCGCGCTTCTCGGCGTCGTCGAGGATGGCGATACCGAGGGCACCCGACTGGCAGAAGAATCCCGTGCGCCCCCGCGGCGGAAGCCGCGGGGCCAGCGTGGCGTTGAGCCGGACCGATGGATCGGTGTTGAGTACGCCGAGCGCGTTGGGCCCCACCACGCGCATGCCGTGCGCTCGCGCCTCGCCGACCACCCGCAGCTCCGCGTGCATCCCGTGCGGCCCGGACTCTGCGAACCCGGAAGAAACGATCACCAGCGTGGTGACGCCCTTGTGCAGCGCGCCCTCCAGCACGTCGTCGACCTTCTCCGAGGGCACCGCGACCACCGCGAGGTCGACGTCGTCCGGGATGTCGACGACCGACGGGTAGGCCCGCACTCCTCGCACCGAGGGGTGTTCCGGGTTGACCGGGTAGACCGTCCCGGCGAAGTCCGCCCCGAGCAGGTTGGTCAGCACCGCGTAGCCGATCTTGGATCGATCGGGGGAAGCGCCGATCACCGCCACAGATCGCGGGAACAGCAGGTTCCGCACGCTGCGGGCTTCCGCAGCCTGTTCCCTGGCGCGGGCCACGACCAGGGATTCCTCGGTCGGGTCGATATCGAACTCGAGATGCAAGCTGCCGCCTGCCACCTCCCTGGTGACCTCGTAGCCGGCGTCCCGGAACACCCGCAGCATCGCCGCGTTGTCGCTGAGGACCTCGGCGGCGAAGCGTTCGATGCCGCACTCCGCCGCCGCGGCCGCGAGATGCTCCAGCAGGATCGACCCCAGTCCCCTGCCCTGGTGGGCGTCGTCGACCACGAAAGCCACCTCGGCGAGCGGGCCGCCTTCCAGTCGCTCGTACCGACCGACCGCGACGATCTCCGAACCGAGCGCGGCGACGAGCGCCACCCTGTCGTGGTGATCGACGACGGTGAACCTGGTCAGATCACGCGGCGGGATCCGGGGGTAGGCGCCGAAGTAGCGGAAGTACCGGGTACGTTCCGACAGTCTGCTGTGCAACGCGACGATACGGTCGGCGTCGTCGGGAACGATCGGCCGCAGCCGGACCGTGCCCCCGTCGGCCAGTACCACGTCGGCTTCCCAGTGCCGCGGGTAGTCGTAGGGGTCGGTGGAGTCTCCGGCGGGTGCCTGGTCATCGGCCGTCATCGCATTCCCCTTCGTTCTCTACTCCCACGGCCACCGACAGGGTCAGTCCCTCGGGTCGTCGGGATTCAGTCCCACGAGCGGGAACACCGCCTTCCGGGTCTCGCGGATAGCCGGATCCACCGGTTCCTCATTCACCCCGTCCCACGGGGTGAACTCAGCCTGCTCGCCGTCGGTCATGGAGATCGGTATCTCGGCGTGCGGAGCGGCCTTGGCCACCGAGGAGCTCCAGATCCCTGGCACCCGGGTGTGCGGATCGATGTCACGGTCGAGCACCGTGGCGATCAGGTGCGTCCATGACCGGGGCACCACCCGCACCAGCTGGTAACCGCCGCCACCGACGGCCAGCCACCGGCCGCCGCTGTACTGCTCAGCCAGCTGCCGCAGCTCTTGGTAGATCCGGCGATGCCCGTCGACGCTCAGCGCCAGATCAGCAAGGGGGTCCTCGTCGTGGGAATCGACGCCGCATTGCGTCACCAGTACCTGCGGCTCGAACTGCGCGATCAGTCCGGGGACGACAGCACGGAACGCACGTAGCCAGCCCCGGTCGGGTGTCCGCGGCGGCAGCGCCACGTTCACCGCACGCCCCTCGGCGCCGGGACCGCCGGACTCGCCGGGAAAGCCCGTGCCGGGGAACAACGTCATCGGGTGCTGGTGCAGCGAGATCGTGAGCACGCGTGGGTCATCGTAGAACGCTGCCTGTACCCCGTCGCCGTGATGCACGTCGGTATCGATGTAGGCGATCCGCTCGAACCCGCTGTCCAGCAACCGGGCGATCGCTGCCGCGCAGTCGTTGTAGATGCAGAATCCCGCGGCACATCCCGGCATGGCATGGTGGAGGCCGCCTGCGATGTTGACCGCTCGCGTGGCGGTCCCGCTCGCGAGCTGATCGGCCGCGAGCAGGCTCGACCCCACCACCAGCGCCGCCGCGGAGTGCATATCCGAGAACACCGGATTGTCCGCGCCGCCAAGGCCGTGGCCGACGTCGTACCCGGCACCGGGCGCGCGCTTGACCGCGGCCACGTACTCCGCATGGTGGACCCGGGTGATATCCGCTTCGGCCGCCTGTTCGGGAACCAGCAACGACACGCCGTCGAGCACGCCCAGTTCCCTGGCGAGGCGAATCGTCAGGTCGAGCCGTACCGGGTTGAACGGATGGCCGTCGCCGAAGTCGTACGACAGCAGCGAGGAGTGCCACACTACGGCCGAAGATCGCATCATCCCAGCCTATCCAGTCACCCGTGATCCTCAACCCGGCTGCGTGCCGGTGATGACCTCCCGCAGCGGATCGCGACACCATTGTGACCAGGATCCAGCGTAGAGCGCGGGCCACTCACCGGCACCGGCCAGCTCCAGCGCGAGGACAACCGAGCACGCCGTAACCCCGGATCCGCAGTAAGCACCCACCGGCGCGTCGCCGGTGACCCCGAGCTCGGCGAAGCGCTCTGCCAACTCGGCGGGCGAGCGCCAGCGCCCATCGGCACCGGTGTGATCAGCGAACGGCGCGTTCACCGCGCCCGGGATGTGTCCTGCGCGGGGATCCACCGGTTCGTGCTCGCCCGCGTACCGCTCGGGGGCCCGGGCATCCAGCAGCACCCCCTCGCGGGCACAGCGAGCCGCTCCGTCGGTATCCAGCACCGGCATCCGCCCCGGCGTCACCTTGATACCGGTGGGTACCGGCTCGGGGACCGTCGTGGTAACCGGACGGTTGCCTGCCGACCACGCCGCGTAGCCACCGTCGAGCACCGCCACCGCCCGGTGCCCCGCCCAGCGCAGCAGCCACCAGGCCCGCGCGGCCACCGAGCCGTCGGCATCGTCGTAGGCCACCACCGGGTGGCCGCTGCGCACTCCGGCGCTCCGCAGCGTCCGTTGCAGCCGCTCGGGGTCCGGCAGCGGGTGGCGACCACCCGCACCGGGCCGCCCCGCCAGCGCGGTATCCAGATCGACGAACACCGCGCCCGGGATGTGCCCTTCGGCGTAGGATTCCGCACCGGGCGGCCCCGACATCCGCCAGCGTACGTCCAGCACCGTCGGAGGATCCCCGCTCGCCAGCATCGCCGCGAGGCCTTCGGGGTCGATCAGCGGATGCATACCGCCCATTCTGCCGTAGCCACCGTTACCGGCACCTTCCGTAGCCAGGCACACGAACACCGGCGAGCTAGCTACGATTGTGGTCATCGGACACCGGCGTGGCTCCGACGGCGCGAACCGCCCGCGGCACATGATCCGACGACCGTGCACGGCCCGACAAAGGACGGCAGAGTGAACGACCTGATCGACACTACGGAGATGTACCTGCGCACCATCTTCGAACTGGAAGAAGAGGGTGTCGTGCCGCTTCGGGCACGGATCGCGGAACGTCTCGATCAGAGCGGCCCGACGGTGAGCCAGACGGTGGCCCGCATGGAGCGTGACAACCTTGTCGTCGTGGCGGGTGATCGCCACCTCGAGCTGACCGACCATGGCCGCGAGCTGGCGATCGCGGTGATGCGCAAGCACCGACTGGCCGAGCTGCTGCTGGTCGATGTCATCGGGCTCGAGTGGGAGCACGTGCACAACGAGGCATGCCGGTGGGAGCACGTGATGAGCGAAGCCGTCGAGCACAAGCTGGTGAAGCTGCTCGGCTACCCCACGACCTCTCCGTACGGCAACCCCATTCCCGGGCTCGACAAGCTCGGTGCGGGCGAACCCGCGCCACCCGCCGAATCGAACCTGATCCGCCTCGACGAGCTCGCGCGGTCCGGCGGCGGTACCGTGACGATCAAGCGGATCGCCGAGCACGTTCAGATGGACGAGGAGTTGATGGCTAAGCTGCGGTCGGTGGGATTGATTCCCGGGGAATCCGTACAGATCGACAGCGCCACCGGGGCCGAGGCCGCTGTGACGATCACTGGAAAGGACGAATCGATCGAAGTATCCACCGGCATCCTGCACGCCGTCCTCGCCACCGCTCCGTAACGGGCCTAGACGGCGAGCATGACATCGGCTGAGCTATCGAGTACCGGCAAGCTGCTGGTGACCGGGGGTGCGGGTTACATCGGCAGTGTCTGCACCGCATGGCTGCTGGCCGCGGGGTACTCGGTTACCGTCGTCGACGACCTGTCGACGGGCCACCGTGACGCGGTTCCCGGGGGCGCCCACTTCGTCGAGGGCGACGCCGCCGACATAGCCGCCGACCTGCTCGGCGAGGGCTTCGACGGAGTGCTGCACTTCGCCGCCCGGTCCCTGGTCGGCGAATCGATGGCCCATCCGGACCGGTACTGGCACGGCAATGTCGTGACCTCACTGCGGTTGCTCGATGCCATGTGCGCACACGGCACACCGCGCCTCGTCTTCTCGTCCACGGCAGCCACCTACGGCTCCCCCGATCGTGTGCCGATCGCGGAGTCAACCCCGACGGTGCCGGGTAATACCTACGGCTATACCAAGCTCGCGGCCGACCATGCCATCACCAGCTACGCCCACGCGCACGGACTGGCGGCAGTGAGCCTGCGGTACTTCAATGTGGCGGGAGCCTATGGGCGGTGGGGTGAACGGCATGCCGAGGAAACCCACCTCATCCCCCTCGTGCTGCGGGTCGCAGCCGGCCTGGCCGAGAGCGTGTCCGTTCACGGCGACGACTACCCGACCGCCGACGGCACGGCGGTGCGTGACTACATCCACGTCGCCGACCTCGCCGACGCCCACCTCCGCGCGCTACGCCACGCGGCGCCGGGACAGCATCGCGTGTACAACCTCGGCAACGGTACCGGCTTCTCGGTTCAGCAGGTCCTCGACACCTGCCGGGCGGTGACCGGCCACCGGATTCCGGCTGCCGTGGCACCACGCAGGCCAGGAGATCCGGCCGTGCTCGTCGCATCGAGCGATCGGGCGCGGGTGGAGCTCGGCTGGAAACCACAACACCCCAACCTGGTCGATATCGTCACCCACGCGTGGGAGTTCGCCACCACCGGACGGGCAGGCGAGCCAGCACGCTGACCCGCGGCCGTTCACCCACCCGGATCCTCACCCGCGGCTGCATCGGGCGGCAGGTCGATGCAACCGCCTGTGCGTTCGCCCGTCCCGGCCAGCGCACGGATGGTACGAGGCTGAACCCCGCCTTGCAGCGCGCGGAGGAGCAGTGCGGCCAGCACGTGATCGGGATCAGACTCCAGCGCGGACTCCAACGCGATCCGCGCCAGCGCCCCGTTGCCCGCGGCATAGGCGGAGTAGCCCGCCAGCACCGCGGGCTGAGCACGTTCCGGGGCGGGCAGCACCCTGGCGAGCCACTGCCAGAGTCGTTCGGCCGTGTGGGCATCGGCCGTGTGCGGCGGCACCACGGTGGCCAGGCAGGCATCTCGCACCCGCGTATCGCTGACAGCGCGGGCGAGCGTGGCCAGCTCCTGGTCAGTGAGCTCAAAGTCACCCCGGCGCACCCGGAGCAACGCGTCCCTGACCACCTCGATACCGCGCGCTGCCTCCGCCGCCGCATCCTGCGGTCGGGAACGCAGCTCGGCCACGAGATGATCGGCCCTCGTCCGCGCCCGCGCGTTATCGTCGGGCACGACCAGCCGCTGCAGCTCCTCCCTGCTGCCGAAAGTGACAAGGCCCTGATCGACGATGCGCGCGGCGGCCACCGTACTGCCCGGATCCGGCAACACACCCCCGCAGCGCGCGTGGTCGTAGCACCGCCACCCCACGCCACCGGTGATGCTGGGCAACCACAACGCCGCGGGGTCGGTCACCTTACTGGCCCGCAACTGCTCGCGGAGCTCACGCACCAGGGCACGCTGTGGCAACCCGCGATGCCCGCGCACCGGTGCGCCCGAGGTGCCGCCGATCACGACGGTGACCACCGACGCCGGTTCCGCGCGAGTGATCGCCTCGACCAGCCGCACCGCCACCTCGCGCACTTCGGGCTCGGCCGGAAGGTCGCAGCGCATCACCGGGCCGACGTGGCGGCTTCCGGAGTGCGCGTTGGCAAGCAGCACTACCGAGTCGCTCGGGTAGAAACCAATCATCTGGGGCAGCGACGCCAACAGCTCGCCCGGGCTGGTGAACCGTACCGGCGCGTTCCCCGCGTATGTCTCGTCGGTCATGGCACCCAGCCTGCGCAGGCGATAGCCGTGCCGGGGCAGGCATGGCGAATCCGTGGACCGGTGACCCGGGTGTGGACAGCGCCGCGGGCGAACTGCCGCTCGGAGTCGCACGGAACCGGCCACGACCGGTGGCGAGGGCGGCGTCACCACCCGAACACCCGCTGCTCGCGGGGTTCACCCCTGCACGATGTATGCCTCGAGCTGTTCCTTGGTGTGTTCCAGCTCGTCCATCCGGTTCTTGACCACGTCGCCGATGCTGATGATGCCGCCCAGCCGCCCGTTGTCGATCACCGGCACGTGCCTGATCCGGCGCCTGGTCATCAGGTGCGTCAGATCGTCGACGGTGTCCTCGGGGCCGCAGCTGGCCACCATCTCGGTCATGATCTCCGATACCGGCGCGTCCAGCAGCGGTGCGCCCCGCTCGTGCAGCCTACGCACCACGTCACGCTCGGAGACGATGCCGCTGACCTCGTCGCCGTCCACTACGACCATGGCACCCACGTTGTGTTCGGCCAGCAAGGCGAGAAGCTCGGTCACCGTCGTGTCCGGGCTCACCGTCGCCACCTCGGTTCCCTTGGCACGGAGCACATCGGCGATTCGCATCGAGTTCCTTCCGTCGGGTGACAGACCTCACAGCAGTATCCAGTAGAGTAACGCCGCTGGCAGGCCTCGCGGAAGACGCCGGAGGGGGTAACTTACCCGCCGGTAGATCACCGTACGGCCGTGACCTGCGCGGCGGCGCCGATGCCGACCTGGAGGCACCCCAGGTGCTCGGGAGGGCAACGGCCCTGACCGCTGCCCTCCCGAGCACGGACCTCAGCTGCAGCCGGAGGTGGCGCCGCAGCCCTCGCAGGCGTAGCAGGACCCGGCTGGCCGCATCTTCGTGCCGCAGGTCATGCACAGCGGAGCGTCCGCGGCCTTACCGAGCTTGGCCTCCAGCAGCTCGGTCGTGGTGTGCGCCTCGGGGGTCTGCTGGTCATCGTTCATGACGGGGGCAGCCGAACGCTCGGCCGACTCGGAGCTCGTCGCGCTCGCATCGACGGTGCTGCGCAACGCTTCGAGATCCACCTCCTCCGTCTCCCCTGAGGACGCGGGCCGCTCCTGCTGTTCGGTCAGCGCCGCCGTGCGCTCCGCCGCGGTGAAGATGCCGAGCTGCTCCCGCTTCTCGTACGGCAGGTAGTCCAGCGCGAGCCTGCGGAACAGGTAGTCCAACACGCTGGTGGCCATCCGGATATCGGGGTCGTCGGTCATCCCGGCCGGTTCGAACCGCAGGTTCTGGAACTTGCTGACGTAGAACTCGAGCGGGATACCGTACTGCAGGCCGACCGAGATCGACATCGAGAACGCGTCCATCACCCCGGCGAGCGTGGATCCCTGCTTGCCGAGCTTGACGAAGATCTCGCCGAGTCCGTCATCCGGATACTCGCCCGCGTGCAGGTACCCCTCTGCGCCACCGACCGTGAACGACACGGTCTGGCTCGGCCGCTTCTTCGGCAGCCGCTTGCGAACCGGGCGGTACTCCACGATCGGTTCCTGCGCGACCGTCGCACCAGCGTCGGCGGACTCCTGTTTGGCCGAATCACCGCTACCGGTGGACAGTGGCTGGCCGACCTTGCAGTTGTCCCGGTAGATCGCCAGGGCCTTCAAGCCGAGACGCCATCCCTGGAAGTAAATCTCCTCGACATCCTCCACCGTCGCGGACTCCGGCATGTTCACCGTCTTGGAGATCGCCCCGGAGATGAACGGCTGGACAGCCGCCATCATGCGCACATGCCCCATCGGGGGGATCGCACGCTCGCCGATGGCGCAGTCGAACACCGGGTAGTGCTCGGCTTTCAGGCCGGGCGCGTCGATGACGTGCCCGTGCTCGGCGATGTACTCGACGATCGCCTCGATCTGCTCCTCCTGGTACCCCAGCGAGTGCAGCGCGCGAGGAATCGACCGGTTGACGATCTGCATGGAGCCACCGCCGACCAGCTTCTTGAACTTCACCAGGGAGAAGTCCGGTTCGATCCCGGTGGTGTCACAGTCCATCATGAACCCGATCGTTCCGGTCGGGGCGAGCACGCTCGCCTGGGCGTTGCGCCACCCGTGCTTGCTGCCCAGCTCGATACCGCGCTGCCACTCGGTTGTGGCCAAACGGCGCACGGCGACGTCGTTGGTGTCCCTTGGCTGGATCGCGTCGTTGGCCGCCGAGTGCTTGCGCATCACCCGCTGATGCGCTTCGCTGTTGCGAGCGTAGCCCTCGTACGGCCCCACCGCCCCGGCGAGCTCGGCGGAACGGCGGTACGACACCGCCGTCATCAGCGAGGTAATCGCAGCGGCGAGCGCCCGCCCGTCCTCGGAGTCGTAAGCGTGGCCGGTCGCCATCAGCAGCGCACCGAGGTTGGCGTAGCCGATGCCGAGCTGCCGGTACTTGCGCGTGGTGTCACCGATCGCCTCGGTGGGAAAGTCCGCGAAGCAGATCGAGATGTCCATCGCCGTGATCACCAACTCCACGGCCTTGGCGAACAGCTCCGCGTCGAAGGTGCCGTCCTCGACGAGGAACTTCATCAGGTTCAGCGACGCGAGGTTGCAGCTGGAATTATCCAGGTGCATGTACTCCGAGCAGGGGTTGGACGCGGTGATCCGGCCCGTCTCCGGGCAGGTGTGCCAGTCGTTGATGGTGTCGTCGTACTGCAGCCCGGGATCGGCGCACTCCCATGCAGCGCGTGCCATCGAACGGAACAGCGACTTCGCGTCGATCTCCTCGACGGTCTCACCGGTGGTCCGCGCACGCAGGCCGAAGGTTGTCGACCCGGCGACCGCCGACATGAACTCGTCGGACACCCGCACCGAGTTGTTGGCGTTCTGGTACTGCACGGAGCTGATGTCGGTGCCGCCGAGATCCATGTCGAATCCGGCATCACGCAGCGCGCGGATCTTGTGTTCCTCTCGCGCCTTGGTCTCGACGAACTCCTCGATATCGGGGTGGTCCACATCGAGCACCACCATCTTCGCGGCACGGCGAGTCGCACCGCCGGACTTGATGGTGCCAGCCGAGGCATCGGCACCGCGCATGAACGACACCGGCCCCGATGCTGTGCCACCGGAATGCAGCAACTCCCGCGAAGAACGGATCCGTGACAGGTTCAGCCCGGCGCCGGAACCGCCCTTGAAGATGAGTCCCTCCTCCTTGTACCAGTTCAGAATGGACTCCATCGTGTCGTCGACCGACAGGATGAAGCACGCCGATACCTGCTGCTTGGAGGCCGTGCCCACGTTGAACCACACCGGGGAGTTGAAGCTGAAGTACTGGTGCAGCAGCATCCAGGTCAGCTCGTGCGCGAACACCTCGGCGTCGGCCTCCGTGGCGAAGTAGCCGTGCTGGCGCCCGGCTTCGGTGTAGGTCGACACCACCCGGTCGATCAGCTGCTTGAGGCTGTACTCGCGCTCCTCGGTGCCCAGCGCACCCCGGAAGTACTTGCTCACCACGATGTTGGTGGCGTTCAGCGACCAGAAGTCGGGGAACTCGACGCCTCGCTGCTCGAAGTTCACCGTGCCGTCACGCCAGTTGGTCATCACGACGTCACGGCGCTCCCAGGTGACCTCGTCGTAAGGGTGCACCCCTTCCGTGGTGAACACCCGCTCCACCCGGAGTCCGCGGCCTTCCCCCTTGGCTGAGCCCTTGCCCTTGGCAGAGCGCCCAGATTTCGCTTCGACTCCGACGGTCTCCGTCATCACATCTCCCTCACTCCGGCGCCGCCCCGGATCCCCCGGTCTGCTCGAGCGCCTCTCCGAACCGATTTTCTCGTGCTGTGTCTTCGCGGCCACTGCCCGCACCAGCGCATCCCGCGACTGTCGGGCCCTACATGCCGTCACCGCCCCGTATCACCGAGGCCGCTCGCGCCGTCACTCCGCTACCGCGACGCCGCCCGATCGCCAGCCTCGCCATCACTGCCTGCCGCCTCGTCGCCGGCCATGACCTCGCGCAGGCCCGCGATCTCCTTCTCGAAGTCCTCGATCGAGGAGAACGCCCGGTACACGCTGGCGAATCGCAGATAGGCCACGCTGTCCAACTCACGAAGCGGCCCCAGGATCGCCAGGCCGACCTCGTGGCTGGGAATCTCCGCCGCGCCTGCCGAACGGATCGATTCCTCCACGCGGTGCGCCAGCTGCTGGATGTCGTCGTCGTCGACGGGACGGCCCTGGCAGGCGCGTCGCACCCCGGTCACCACCTTGTCCCGGTTGAACTGCTCGGTGACCCCTGACTTCTTGACCACCGCCAACACCATCGTCTCCGACGTCGTGAATCGCCGCCCGCACGCCGAGCACGAGCGGCGACGCCTGATCGCCTGGCCCTCATCCACCTCGCGCGAGTCGACCACCCTCGATTCGGTGTTCCGGCAGAACGGGCACCGCATCGCGTACTCACCTTCCTCTCGCGCGTCGAACCGGTCCCCGCACCCGCGAACCGAAACCCGGCTACGGCGATCGACCTGTGGATGCCGGGTGAACGACAGCCACCCCGCTGTGGACCACAGCTCCCAGTTCCGCCCCAACCTGTGGAGCAACTACATCCATGTAACTACTACATGTTGGGGTCGACGATAGATCGCATTCCGACGCTCCGCAAGCGACCCGCCCCGGCCGGGTGAGAGTCCACGCGGTGAGCTGCCGCACCCTCGTCCCGGTTTCGGGTCATTGCCCGCCATGACTGGTCCCGTCATGAGTGGGCACGGTGAGCACCGAGCCGATCTCGACAGCGCCCGCATCCGCACCCACGGTGGAGTTCAGCTCCCGAATACGGTCGATCACCGCACGAGGGTCGCTGGCCGGAGCGTGCGTCCGGGCGATGTCCCACAGCGACTCCCCCTCTGCCACGGTAACCACCGTGGTCCGTTGCGGCACCTCGCCCATCGTGACTCCCGCGAGACCACCGAAGGTGACCGCCACCACCACGATGATCGCGCAGATCGCCACCACGACCACGGCGATCATCAACCCACGCTCACCGTGGCCGGGCTGGTGCGGCACGCGGCACGCAACGGGCCGTGGCAGCACCCGCTCCGTGGCACCGCGCACTCCGGCGACCGGCCGCCGCATCGTCTCCTGCCGCCGAAGGCCAACTTGCGGGCCGTGACGCGGCAGACCGCTCCGGACGGCGCGCGGCTCATGTTCGGATCGATGGGTGCTCATCGGGACCGGCATCGCGGTTCCTCCTCGTTGCCACCGGGCTCCCACCGAGGCGGGACCGTACCCGGCCTCGCGACGGGAGCACTCGAACATTCGTTCTATCGAACGCCTGGGCGGATTTGTACCACGGCGCACCGACAGAATCGAGTGCGTTGTGCCGGTCCGAGTCCACACGGTCCTGCTCACGGGCCGCTCACGGGCCACTCACAGGCCGCTCACAGGCCGCTCACAGGCCGCTCACAGGCCGCTCGGGCACCGCTACGCCCGCGGCCAGAGCACACTCGCCGCCGGGCCTGGAGCCGACAGACTGATGAACAACCCTCCGTGTCCCTGTCCAAAGTCGGGCTATTCATCACACGGACCACCGGCACACCCCTATACGAACTCACCCTCGACCCTTCGGCGTGTCGCTCGAACAGCTGTTTGAGGTACGCGGCTTTGCGCGCTACCGTTTGGAGTAGCGGTGGCCACATCGAAACGGGCCAGCGAAGCGAGCCGACGGGCGGGATGTCCGCCGCGGTAGGCGTGCGAGGCGGGCCCGTACACCAGGGCGCAGGGACGACTCTCTTGGAGGCTGAGCGGTGGCAGGGCAAGACAAGGCCGCATCCCGACCCGATCCGGGAAAGCAACGGTCGGCGGCGAAGAAGGACGAACCGGATGCGGCGGGTCAGGCAGCCGACGGCAACGTGCACACGCTCTCCCCTGCGGGCGAGCGGGGTGATCTCACCATCCGTCAGGGCCAGATCCTGGAGGTCATCCGTTCCTGGGTCCGGCGGCTCGGATACCCGCCGAGCGTGCGCGAGATCGGTGACGCCGTCGGACTGACGTCTACCTCCTCGGTCGCGCACCAGCTGCAGGCGCTCCAGCGCAAGGGCTACCTCCGCAGGGACCCGAACCGGCCACGCGCGGTAGGAGTCTTTCCGGCCGATGTGGACCCCAGCGAGATCGGCGCCCCACCGGACGCCGCTGGCGAGGACGAACGTGCCGCCAAGCCGGTCTACATCCCGCTGGTGGGACGCATCGCCGCGGGTGGCCCGGTGCTGGCCGAGGAGTCCATCGAGGACGTGTTCCCGCTACCGCGCGAGGTCGTCGGCGAGGGCGAGCTGTTCGTGCTCAGCGTCAAGGGCGACTCGATGGTTGACGCCGCCATCACCGACGGCGACTGGGTAGTCGTCCGCAAGCAGCCGAGCGCGGACAACGGCGAGATCGTCGCGGCCATGATCGAGGGCGAAGCCACTGTCAAGACGTTCAAGCGCACCCCAGACGGTCACGTGTGGCTGCTGCCGCGCAACGAGGCGTACGAGCCCATCCCCGGCGACGAGTCCACCGTGCTCGGCAAGGTCGTCGCGGTGCTGCGGCGGCTGTAGCTCCCGGAGGCCAACGGCCCTCCACCGCTACCGGTGGCTCCGCCGGGCGCGCCACGTTGCCACGGCGATCACGAGTATCACCGCCAGGCCGCCGGCGGCGATCACGGCGAGCCGCTCCGGGGATCGCCACACGTCGATCCAGCCGGTGGCCTCGATCGCCCCGGAGATCGCGGCAGGCTCGGATGCCCGCTCACCTGCTCCGCCCTGATCCTCCGGTGGGTCGGACACCAGCTGCACCGCCCCCGGCACGGCACGTACCGGCTGGCCGACACCCTCGCTGGTCGACAGCAACGTGCCGTCCGGCTCGAACGCGAGCGCCTCCCCCTGCGGCTCGTCCGGCAGCGGGATCCGCACCGGCTCCCGCTGCAGTGCGGCGACCACGTCGCCGTCCGGTGCGGCGAACAGGTAGGCATCGGTGTAGGTGCGCAGCGCGATGACGCCGCCATCAGCGCTGACCGCCCCGCCGGTGACCAGCACCGAACCGAGGAAACCCGCCGGACCGCCCGTGGTGTCCGTCGGGCTGATCGTCAGCTCCGCGACCCGCTCCAGCGGCGTCGGCCCGGGACTGCGCAACGGCTCCTCGGGACGGTACACACCTGGGCGGCCGGTCTCGGTCTTGGTGACGATGTGCGGTACACCGTCGCGGTCCAGCAGCAGCGCCTCCGCATCGCGCGGCCCGTCCGGGTAGGTCAACCGGTACAGAGTCGCCCGGCCGTCCGGGGCGAGTTCGTGCAGCGCGACGGTATCCCGTTCCCGGTGATTGTCCCCGGTGTCCGAGAGCCACAGCGTGCCGTCGGGGCCTCGGGCGAGATCCTCGACGTCGAACGGGTTGGTGTCGTCGGTGCGCACCTCGCGCACCACGCAGTCGCGGTCGAGGACGTACACTTCGAGCCGCCATCCCCCGTCGTTGACGACGTACCAGTGATCGCCGTCGGCGACCATCCCCGAGATGGCCGGGAGACGCTCGTCGTCGATGATGCACAGGGTATGCGGGCTCGGCACCCCGTCCGGTTCGGCCGCGACCGGTGCCGCACCACCGATCAGCAGCGCGAGGCAGGCCACCGCGACTAGTACCGGCCGGGCGGCCCTGCCCTGGCCGCTACACCGCGGCCCCATCGACCGAGAACTCGCGCAGCACCCCGGCCAGTGATGGTGGCACGCGGGCGCTGAGATGGGTACCGGCGGCCACGTACTCCTCCAGCAGTACCTCGCCTTCCGCGTGGGCGCGCGCGACCAGCTCGCCCCTGGTGTAGGGCACGAGCGCGTCGACGAACACGTCCGGGCGCGGCAAGCGGTCGGCGATCGCGGTGACGAGGCCGTCGATCCCGTCACCGGTGTGTGCCGAGACCACCACTGCCTCCGGGAACAAGTGCCGCAACCGGGCCACGGTCACACCCTCGGCCTGATCCGCCTTGTTGATCACGAGCAGTTCCGGTGGCAACGAGTCGTCGCGCTGCTCAGCGATCCCCTGCAGCACCTCACGCACGGCCTGGACCTGCTCCTCGGGAGCGGCGTCGGCACCGTCGACCACGTGCAGCAGCAGGTCGGCCTCCGCTGCCTCCTCGAGAGTGGAGCGGAACGCCTCCACGAGCTGGTGCGGCAGGTGCCGCACGAAACCCACCGTGTCGGTCAGCGTGTAGGCACGGCCGTCCGGGGTCTCGGAGCGCCTGGTGGTGGGATCCAGGGTGGCGAACAGCTCGTCTTCCACCAGCACCCCGGCACCGGTGAGCGCGTTGAGGACGCTGGACTTGCCCGCGTTGGTGTAGCCCACGATGGCCACACCGGGAACGGCGTTGGCCATGCGCCTGCTGCGTTTCGTCTGCCTGATGGTGTTCATCCCGGCGATGTCCCGGCGCAGCTTCGCCAGCCGCTTGCTGATGCGCCTGCGGTCGGTCTCGAGCTTGGTCTCACCGGGGCCCCGCAGCCCGACGCCGCCGCCACCGGCACGGCCACCGGTCTGCCGGGAGAGCGCCTCACCCCAACCCCGCAGCCGCGGGATCAGGTACTGCAGCTGGGCCAGCTCGACCTGTGCCTTGCCTTCCTTCGACCGGGCGTGTTGCGCGAAGATGTCCAGGATCAACGCCGTCCTGTCGATCACCTTGACCTTGAGCTTGTCCTCCAACTGCCGTAACTGTCCGGGAGCGAGCTCACCATCGGCGATCACGGTGTCCGCACCGGTGGCACGAACCGTCTCCGCCAGCTCCCGCACCTTGCCGGACCCGATATAGGTCGCCGGGTCGGGACGCCCACGCCGCTGGATGAAGCCCTCGAGCACGTGGGAGCCCGCAGTCTGCGCGAGCCGCCCCAGCTCGTTGAGGGACTCCTCCGCCTGCGCAGAAGTCCCTTCGGTCCAGACCCCGACCAACACCACACGCTCCAGCCGCAGCCGCCGGTACTCCACTTCCGTGATGTCCGACAGCTCGGTGGACAACCCGGTCACGCGGCGCAACGCCGCCCGACCTTCCAGATCCAGTTCCCCCGCGGAGACATCCTCCGCTGCTCGCCCGTTCAGCTGCTGTCGCGCAGCGTCCTCACCCGTGCCGTCACCATGTGCCGTTGCTGTCATCGTGGCTCCATCGTCCCACGATGCGGCCCGTCCGGGCGAGTGAATTACCTGACTCGAATGGTTGTTCGACCGCCCGCGGCAGGCGCGCTCCGTGGGGCCGCCCTCACGCGGGTGAGGCCCACCAGCCCTCGTCCAGTTCCCCGGAGGCCAGCAGGACCGCAGGCCCTGTCAGGCTCGCGTCCGTGGTGCCGATGGTGACCGTGACCGTACCCCCTGGTACGTGCACCGTGCGGGTGCCCTCCCAGACACCGGCGGCGTGCAGCGACACCACAGCGGCGGCGACGGTACCGGTCCCGCATGCGCGGGTTTCCCCGACGCCGCGCTCGTGGACACGCATCCGTATCGACTCGTCCCCGAGCTCATTGAGGAACTCGAGGTTCACGCCGCGCGGGAAGTGGCGCGCGTCGTAGGCCGGTTCCTGCCGCAGGTCCAGCTCCGCGATGTCGGTATCGACGCGGCAGACCAGGTGCGGGTTACCCACATCGACCGCGACGCCCGGTAGCGCGAGGCCGCCAACCGACACCATCGACTCGCCTGTCACCCGCACCGGCCCCATGCTGACGGTGACCGTGCCGTCCGGGTGCACTCGAACCGGACGGTCCCCCGCCCGGGTGCCCACCACGAACTCGCCGGTGCCCTCACCCGCTGCCCCGGCCACCAGACCCGCCCGCACCAGGTAGCGCGCGAACAGGCGGATGCCGTTGCCGCACATCTCGGCCACCGAGCCGTCGGCGTTGCGGTAGTCCATGAACCACTCACCTGCTGATTCGGGCACCGTGTCGCCGAGAGCGGCGCGGCGCACGACCCGCAGCACCCCGTCGGCGCCGAGGCCGCGCCTGCGGTCGCACAGAGCGCGCACCCGCTCGGTCGTCAGCTCCAGCTCCGCGTCGGGGTCGGGAAGCACCACGAAGTCGTTCTGCGTGCCGTGGCCCTTGAGGAACGCGATACCCACAGCCACAGAGACTACGGGGTTGGCGCGATCACGAGGCCACCTGGTCGAGGGCGCGATCGAGCAGATCACGGTCGCTGCCGTCGAGCCACACGATGCGCCGGTCCCGCCGGAACCAGGAGCGCTGCTTCCGCACGAACCGCCGCGTCGCCGCCGCGGTCGCGTTCGCCGCCGCCGCCATGTCCCCGTTGTCGTCCAACTGCTCCAGTACCTGCCGGTAACCGAGCGCGCGGGAAGCTGTCTTCCCTTCCCGCAATCCGCGCCGATCCAGCTCGCGCACCTCGTCGACGAGACCGGCCTCGAACATCCGCCGCACCCGCCGGTCCACCCGCTCGTCCAGCTCGTCCCGCTGGCGATCGATACCGAGCATCACGGCGCCGTAGCGTGCCGGCCCTGGCTGTGGCAGCGTGGCCGAGAACGGCCGTCCGGTGATCTCGATGACCTCCAGCGCCCGCACCACGCGCCGTACGTTCGACGGCAGGATCGCGGCAGCGGCATCGGGATCGCGCTCGGCCAGCCGCGCGTGCATGGCCTCGGCGCCGATCTCGGCGGCTGTGCCCTCCAGCTGGGCCCGCACCTCCGGATCCGTACCGGGGAACCGCAGCTCATCCAGCACCGCCTGCACGTACAGGCCCGACCCGCCGCACAGCACGGGTACCGTCCCGGCAACCATGAGCTCTTCGAGGCGAGCGCGCGCATCGCGCTGGTAGGCCGCCACCGAGGCCGTCTCGGTCACCTCGAGTACGTCCAGCAGGTAGTGCTCCACCCCGCGACGCTCCGACACGGTGAGCTTGGCGGTACCGATGTCCATCCCCCGGTACAGCTGCATCGCGTCCGCGTTGATCACCGCACCGCCAAGTGCCGAGGCCAGCTCCACGGCCAGCTCGGACTTCCCGGTCGCGGTCGGCCCGACGATGGCGACAGGTCGCGGTTCGGTCACACTCGCTCCCAGGTAGCGACATGGTAGCCCACCCCGAAGGGCGCGTCCGAGTACAACAGCGTGCCCCGCCACGTGCCGGTGGCCCCAGCAGTATCGTCGCGGCCCGGACCGGCCAGACCCGCCGCCACCTGCCACGGCACGCGCCCGGTCACGCCGAGCTCGGCCGCCTCGGCCTGGTCGATGGCCAGCAGCGTGGCCACGTCCACCGACCGAAGCGCCCCGGCGATCCGGTCGTCGAACCCGCGGGCGCGCGGATCGTGCCCGCCCGGTGCCCGCGAGCCGTGACACGTGGCCCCGTCGCCCACGACCAGCAATCCGGCCGTGTCGGCTCGCAGCCGCAGCCGGTCGCCGTAGGCGGCGCAGTCGGCCGCGCTCGTGGCCGCGCCGAGCAGCTCGACCCGCGCCGTCACCGCACCCGCACGCTCCCGCAGCCAGCCGGTCACCAGCACCGGCAGCGGCAGCTCGGTGCGCTGCCGCCGCTGGCCGGCCTGGGAATCCCGGCCCCCTCCAGCCAGTGCCACGGGCACATCGGCACCGTATCCGACGAACGTACCGACCTCCTCCGGCCCGTAGCGCGCCACCGCATCACCTGGTTCGTCGAGGCACCCCACTACGAACCAGTCGTCGGCTGCGGCCCGCAGCCACCGCACGGCGGCCACCGCCGCCTCCCGCACTGGCGCCGTTTCCCCGGTCGCCCCCGGGACCAACGCTGGCACCAGCAGTGGTGGGGAGGGGACGATGGCGACACGTGACATCACGACCACCGAGGTTACCGGCCCCGTCACCGGTCACCGGAACGACTCGGTCCCGGGCACGGCGTGCCTCGAGTACCACACGTGGTCGCGACCTGTTTGAATGCGGGGAGAACCCTCGTGAATATGAGGCAGGCAACACGATCCGGCCCCGCTCGAGCGGGGCGCCCGCGAACGGCGGGCGGGTAGCCACGAAGGAGCCGGCGATGGCCGAGAACATGGCCCACGACAAGCGAACCGAGCAGCACGACGCCCACGCACCGGCACCGCACGAGGTCCTGCACGGGCGGATGAGCCTCGCGCATGCCGCTCCTCCCGTGCCGTACGCCGAGAACGACCCTTCCCGATGGGGCCGCATCGACCCTGAGGGCACCGTGTTCGTCTACACCGGCGACGGCGAGCGAGCGGTCGGGGTGTGGCAGGCCGGATCGTCGGCGGAAGGCCTGCTGCATTACGCGCGCCGGTTCGACGATCTGCGCACCGAGGCTGAGCTGCTGGAGACCCGGCTGAACTCCAGGGCGAGCGACCCGAAGCAGGCCCTGTCCTCGGCCACCCAGCTCCGCGACAGGCTCGACGAGGCAGCGGTCGTCGGCGACATCGAGGCCCTGCGGGCGCGCCTCGATTACATCATCGGCCATGCCGAGCAGGCCCTCGAAGAGGTCAAGCGGGAACGCGAGCAGGCCAGGGCCGCCGCGGTCGAGAAGAAGACCGCGCTGGTCACCGAGGCTGAGGAGATCGCGGAGTCCTCCACGCAGTGGAAGGCCGCCGGTGACCGGCTGCGCGCCATCGCCGAGGAATGGAAGGCGGTCAAGGGAGTCGACCGCAAGACCGATGAGGCGCTCTGGAAACGGTTCGCCAGGGCACGGGACGCGTTCAGCCGCCGCAGGGGCGCGCACTTCGCGGAGCTGGACAAGCAACGTGCGGCCGCGCGTGAGCGCAAGGAGGAGCTGGCCACCGAGGCCGAATCGCTGGCCGACTCGCAGGACTGGGGTGCGACAGCGGCACGCTACAAGCAGCTCATGGCCGAGTGGAAGGCGGCGGGGAAGGCTCCAAGGGAGGCCGACGAGGCCCTCTGGCAACGCTTCAAGGCGGCCCAGGACACCTTCTTCGCGCGCCGTTCGGAGGCGTACTCACAGCGGGACGCCGAGTACGCAGAGAACGCCAGGCGCAAGGAGGAGCTGCTCGCCGAGGCCGAACGGGTCGATCCGGAGCAAGACCTGGAATCGGCCAAGGCAGCGCTGCGCACGCTGCAACAACGCTGGGACGAGATCGGTAAGGTGCCGAGAGAGCGCATGCGGGAGCTCGACAACCGGTTCAAGGGCGTGCAGGACCGCATCCGCGCGGCCGAGAACAGCCGGTGGCGCGCCACCGACCCGGAGGCCCATGCCCGCGCCGAACAGTTCCGGGAACGAGTACAGCAGTTCGAGGAGCAGGCGGCCAAGGCCCGGGCGGCGGGCGACGACAAGCGGGCTCGCGAGGCCGAGCGGCAGGCGGCTCAGTGGCGCGAGTGGCTGGAAGCCGCCGAACGAGCCGTGGCCGACCGGTAGGCGGGGTGGCGGGCCGCAACCCGGAGGAGCCCTCCGGTCGGTCACCCGCTAACGGCGGGAGCCCGCCACCCGCATCCAGTTGATCCCCAGCACAACACCTGTGATCATCGCGATCACCATGCCGATGCCGGGGCCCTCCCCTGCCACGCCGGGGGTAGCGGTGGCCTGCTGCGACCAGATGCCGAGCAGGCCGCTCACGAAGGTCAACCAGCCGCCGATGGCGCATACCCACGCCATCCACCAGAGGCGGGTGACCAGCGTCAACGTCGAGCCGATGATGCCGAAGGCGAACACCGTCGTCGCGAACAACCGGGGAACGATGCCGACCTCCCCGGCGAGCACCTGCCAGCCAAGGTGCCCCTCCACCCAGGGCAGCAGCATCGCGATGATCAGGATGAACACCAGCACCGCGATGCCGAAACCGCGCCTGCCGAACTCCACCGTGCGCGCGGCCCTGCGCTCGACCTCGTCGATCTCCTCGCGCAGCTCGACGACGTCGTCGCGATTGTTGTCCCGTGGTTCATTCAGCATGTCGAGCACCCACCCGAGGTAGCCGCCGGTTGTTGTTGAGGTGCCCCCATCGTGGGCAGGCCGAGGCTGACTCCGCCGCCTGCGATCCCGTCGGTGCGCGGGCGCTGTCCCGCCGCTGAGTTGTCACCCGCGCGAGTCAGTCGGTGTGCCACAACCGGACCGTCGGCGACGAGGTGATGCGGGGCCGCGTAGGTGATCACCGTCTCCACCATGTCCCCTGGCCGCACCGAACCGTCCACCGCATCGCCTTCCGGCGTGAAGTGCACCAACCGCCCGTCGCGGGCACGCCCGCTCATCCGGTGCGTCTCGCTGTCCTTGCGGCCTTCCCCGGCGGCCACCAGCAGCTCGACACGCGAGCCGACCAGCGTGGTGTTCTCCTTCCACGCGATGTCGTCCTGCAACCGCACCAGGCGGTCATAACGCTCCTGCACGACTTCCTTGGGAAGTTGCCCGTCCATCTCCGCCGCCGGAGTGCCCGGCCGCGGGGAGTACTGGAAGGTGAACGCGCCGGAGAACCGAGCCTGGCGCACCACCTCGAGCGTTTCCTGGAAGTCCTCCTCGGTCTCCCCGGGAAACCCGACAATGATGTCGGTGGTGATCGCCGCGTCCGGGATGGCTTCGCGGACTTTGTCCAGGATCGACAGGAACCGGCTCGACCGGTACGAGCGCCGCATCGCCTTCAGTACCCGGTCCGAGCCCGACTGCAACGGCATGTGCAGCTGCGGGCAGACATTGGGGGTGTCGGCCATGGCTTCGATGACGTCGTCGGTGAACGCCGCCGGGTGTGGCGAGGTAAACCGCACCCGTTCCAGGCCATCGATCTCGCCGCAGGCACGCAGCAGCTTGCCGAAGGCGTAGCGATCGCCGAACTCCACGCCGTAGGTGTTGACATTCTGACCGAGCAGTGTCACCTCGAGGACGCCTTCGGCCACTAACGCCTCCACCTCGGCCAGCACCTCGCCAGGCCGCCGGTCGCGTTCCTTGCCGCGCAGCGACGGAACGATACAGAACGTACACGTGTTGTTACACCCCACCGAGATCGAGACCCAACCCGAGTAGGCCGACTCCCGCCGTGCGGGCAGCGTCGACGGGAAGGTCTCCAGCGCCTCGAGGATCTCCACCTCGGCTTTCTTGTTGTGCCGCGCGCGCTCGAGCAAGGTGGGCAACGAGCCGATATTGTGCGTGCCGAAGACGACGTCCACCCACGGTGCTCGCCTGACGATCTCGCCACGGTCCTTCTGCGCGAGGCAGCCACCCACCGCGATCTGCATGTCCGGGTTGGCCTTCTTCGCGCCCCGCAGGTGCCCAAGATTGCCGTACAGCTTGTTGTCGGCGTTCTCCCGCACAGCGCAGGTGTTGAACACCACGACGTCGGGCTGCTCGTCACCGGCGGGAACGTAACCGGCCGCTTCGAGCTGCCCGGCCAGACGTTCGGTGTCGTGCACGTTCATCTGGCAGCCGAAAGTGCGGATCTGGAATCTTTTGCGACCGTCTCCGGTAGGCATACTCCCAGGGTAGACCTACCGGCGGTAGTCGCGGACCACCGGTTCACCCGCACCACCTGCCCGCCACGTGCACCCCCGGTCCCGCGTGGTCTACGCTGCCCGCAACGAGCTGCCCGGCCGGATCAGCGCGCCAACCCTGGCCGCCCCGGCCGCCGAGCCCAACGACACCGGACGAGGTGACACCGTGGTCGCACATTCCGCGACGCTGGAAATCGACGAGCGGGTGCGTGCCCGGCGGGCGGCTGGGCAACCCGTCGTGCACCTGGGCTTCGGTGAGGCAGGGCTGCCGGTGCTCCCCTCGGTGCGGGAGGTACTCGCCGGTGCGGCGGACCGCAACGCCTACGGCGCCGTCGCGGGCTCGGTCCCGGCGCGGGAAGCCGCCGCAGGCTACTTCACCCGTCGCGACCTCGCCACCGATCCCGACCAGGTGATCTACGCCCCGGGCAGCAAGGCGTTGCTGTTCGCGCTGCTCGCGGTACTGGATGGCGACGTCGTGCTGCCGCAGCCCTGCTGGGTGAGCTACGCGGCGCAGGCCGCCCTCGCGGGCAGGGGCGTCATCCCGGTGCCGATCCCGGACGAGGCAGGGGGGATTCCCGACCCAGGCAGGATGGAGCACGCGTTGCGCGCCGCCCGCGCCGAGGGTCGTGTGCCCGCGGCGGTGATCCTGACCCTGCCCGACAACCCCACTGGCACGCTCGCCCCTGCGGAGCTGGTGGACGAGGTCTGCGCGCTGGCCGAACGCGAGGACCTGCTCATCATCAGCGACGAGATCTACCGCGATCTCGCCTTCCAGCAAGGGGACTTCCACGGTCCCGCCACCGTCGTGGCCGAGCGCACCGTGATCACCACCGGCCTGTCGAAGGCCACCGCGCTCGGCGGGTACCGCGTGGGGCTCGCCCGGCTACCCGCGGGCGCGAGGGGCATGACATTGCGCACCGAACTCGTGGGTGTCGCCAGCGAGCTCTGGTCGAGCCTCGCGGCGCCGATGCAGGAGGTCGCCCGCCACGTCTACGGGGAACCGGACGACGTGGTCGACTACGTTGGCCGCTGCAGGCGGTTGCACGCCACGGTGAGCAAGGCCGTACACCGGGTGTTCATCTCGGCGGGTACCCGGTGCCTCGAACCTGCCGGGGGTTTCTACCTGTACCCCGACTTCGCGCCGCTGCGAGGTCGGCTGGGCGGCACCGGGGTGGCAGGCGGCGCCGACCTGGCCGAGCTGCTACTCACCAGGCACGGCGTGGGTGTCCTGCCCGGCGAGGCGTTCGGCGACGATCCGCGTGCGCTGCGGGTTCGCGTGGCGACCAGCCTGCTCTACGGTGAGACCGAGGATCAGCGCTGGCAGAGCCTGAACAGCGAGGACCCGCTGTCGTTACCGTGGGTCGCCGAACCGCTGGACCGGTTGCGTCAGGCGCTGGCGGAGCTCGGCAAGCGCTGAGCGGCACGCCGTGCCGCCACGTAGTGCCAGCCGATCAACACCACCGCCACCGCGAGGCCGGTCGCGTCGGTGAGCCAGCCGTACTGCAGCAGCAGCACCCCCGCCACCGCCAGGATCGCCCGCTCCGCCCAGTTGGCCCTGCGGCCGATGTAGCCGACCACGGCCATGCCGATCACGCTGGCTCCTGCCGCGCCGCTGGCCGCGGCCAGCGTGCCCGACGCCCAGGTGACCCCTTGGAGCAGCAGCTCGGGGTTGAGGACGAACATGAACGGCACCACGAACCCGGACACCGCGATCCGCACGGCGTGCGCCCCGGTACGGATGGGATCCCCGCCGGAGATACCGGAAGCGGCGTAGGCTGCGAGACAGACGGGGGGCGTGATGTCGGCCATGACGCCGAAGTAGTAGACGAACATGTGCGCCATCAGCAGCATCGCCACCGTCGGCGCCTCCACACCCTGCTCGGTTTGCAGGATCAGCAGCAGCGCTGGTGCGGCCAGCGTCGCCGTGACGACGTAGTTCGCCGTGGTGGGTAGCCCGATTCCCAGGATCAGACAGGCGAGCATGGACAGCAGCATCACCGGTAGCAAGTAACCCTGGCCGAGGGAGACGAGGCCGGCGGCCAGCTCGTGCCCGAGGCCGGTCAGCGTGATGACGCCCGCGATCATCCCGGCCGCGGCACAGGCCACGATGATCGGCAGCGCGATTCGCGTGGCATCCACGAGCCCCTCGACGAGGGTGTTCAGCGAGAGCTTGTCGTCCGACTCGCTACGCCACCGGCCGAACAGCACCGTCACCGGTACGGCCAGCAGCGCGATCCCGGCGGAGCCGAGCGCTATGGTGAACGCGCGACCCAGATCCGGAGCCAACCAGGCGAGCGCCTCGGTGAACAGCCGCAGAGCGAGGAACGCCACCAGGAACGGCACGATCATCCGCCCCGCCCTGCCGAGGTTGGCCTTGACCGATCCGGATACCGCGGGGTCCTCGGAGTCCTTGCCGAGCAGCCGTAGCGCACTCTGACCGAGCACCGCCACCACGGTGCCGAGCACCACCGAAACCAGTACCGCGCGGGCGAGCAGCGATAGGTCCGGGGCGTGGATCGCCAGCAGGTCGTCCATCAACCGGGCGACGACGGCCAGCACCCCGATCGCGCCGAGGATGAGCACCGCACCCACGAGTCGTCCCCACCCATTGCCGGTGATCCACGCTGCGCCGCGCCGCGCAGGGCCGCAGCGCCGCACCCGCGGCACCAGCGCCACGGCGGGGGCCAGCAGCTGGACGACTACATTGATCCCGACGGCGATACCGATCGCGCCCATCGCCGCGAAACCAGCCGAGAACCCCATGGACAGCAGCACGAAGATCGCCACGATCGGCACGAACAGGTAACCGCGGGTGGCCATCAGCGCGCGCACGCCTGGCAGGATTCGCTTCGGTATGCCGGTGATACCGAAACGTTTCGAATCGAAGTGGATGACCACGAACTGGCCGACGAAGAACAGGATGGCGGGCACGATCGCCGCGATAATGATCTCGAAGTACGGCACGCCGGTGATCTCGACCATGATGAACGCCGCGGCACCCATGATCGGCGGAGCGATCTGGCCGCCCGTGGAGGACGCCGCCTCCACTGCGCCCGCGTACTCCCTGCGATAACCGGACTTGCGCATCATCGGGATGGTGAACGCGCCGTTGCTGACCGTGTTGGCCACCGAGCTTCCGGTGATCGTTCCCGAGAAGGCACTGGTCACCACACCGACCTTGGCTGTGCCTCCGGTCGCCCATCCGGTGCTGCCCAGCGCAAGATCGGTGAAGAACCGCTCCATCCCGGTGCGCCGGAGCATGGCGGCGAAGACCAGGAACAGGAAGATCACCGTGGCCGACACCCAGATGGGGATGCCGAACACCGCCTCGGTGGTGAAGTAGGAGTTGGTGACGATCCGATCCACGCTGTAGCCGCTGTGCTGCAGGAACCCGGGAAGCGCCGGGCCGTAGTAGGCGTACAGCAACATCAGCGAGGCGAGGATGACCAGCGCGCTACCGAGCGCGCGGTGTGCGGCCACCAGCACCAGCAGGATGCCCACTGTGCCGATCGCCACGCGGGTGTCGTCCAGCCGCACTCCCGCGCGGACGATCTCCTCGTAGTTGACGAAGACATACAGCCCGCAGAACAGGGCGAGCGCGGACAACCCGATGTCGGCCGCAGGCACGCCGAGCACCGTCAAGGGCAGGTAGCGCGAGGCCTGCACGAGCAGCAACACCCCGAAGGCGGGAAGCACCACGTACCACTCCGCGATCCCGGCCAGCGCCAGGTACGGCAGCGCCGCGACACCCAGCGCGGTGAGACCGATCCCGACCCAGCGTTGCCACGGCTTGGTACGGGGCTTGGCTGGGAACAGCAGGAACACCAGGCACATCCCCAGCGCAAGGTGGAACGCGCCCTGCTGGTGCATCGGCAGGGACGCCGCGACAACTGGTGAGGTGTAGATGTGGAAGACGGCCAACGTCAGCGCGGCCACGAAGACCGCCCACTTCCAGAACCAGCGAAGCTCGGTGCGGGAGCCGGGACGCGGCGTGTCGCTGACGCTGTGTTCCTCCAGCCGCTCGATGTCCTCCTCGACCAGGGGCGGCTCCCCTGCCTCCCCGCGCCGTCGCTCCCGATCCGATTCTGTCGCCATCGGTTGGTTCCCTCGCAGTCCCTGACCCCTGGTCGACCTAGCCCGCAGTCACGCTGCCGGGCGCGGGCCCGATCCGGAGCTCCACCCGCGTGCCAGACGGCGCGACGTCCAGCAACCGTACTCGCTGTCCCCCCGGGGCCGTCAGTACATGATCGACTGTGGCGCTGCCGACCATCAGCTCGACCGTGCCGAGCACCCGACCGTGATGCAGCACCCGGTAGCCGTCGCCCTCGGCGAGGAAGGTGGTCCGTACCCCGCCGATCGTTTCCGGGCCGGAGGGCAAGTTAGCGCCCATCCGGTCGAACCGCATCTCCTCCATCGCCAGCTCCCATGACCGGCTGACCGAGAAGACCTCCACGACGGGCCGCCGGTGTACCGAGTGGGTGTGCCGGAGCCGGAGCTCGTCGCCCACCGCGACCGGGGCGTCGAACACGACGCTGTCCGCGTCGTGGTCGACGATCTCGAACCGCAGCTCGGGGATCCCTACTTCACCGGGAATCACCAGCAGGCACACCACCAGCAGCCCGAGGGCGCCGCCCCTTGTCAGGCGGCGCCCTCGGGCGGTCGACCTGGATGCCCGCGGTCTACGCCCGAGCGTCCGCTCGCGTCCGATCGCGTTCAGTCGAGCAGGCCCTGTTCCTCGTAGTAGCGCTCCGCACCGGGGTGCAGCTCGATCGGCCCGAGGCCCTCGATGGCCGTCTCGAGCTGGATGTCCCCCGCCACGTCGTGCTGCACCCGGTCGGACTCCTCGTACATCACCCGAACCAGGTCGTAGGCGATGTCCTCGTCGAGGTCCGGGGTGGCGTACAGCGTCGCCCAGTTCGTCACCGTCTCGTTCGGCTCGTCCTGCCCCGGGTAGGTGTCCGCCGGGATCTCCACGGTGCTGAGCGACTCGTCCGCTCCGAGGAGCTCGTCCAGCGGGTCGCCGACCACGTCGAGCATGACGATGTCGGAGGTGGTGCCGAGCTCGAGCAGGCTGCCCGTTGGCACGCCGAGAATGCCAAACGCCGCGTCCACCACACCGTCACCCAGGTTGGTCGCGGCGGGACCGAAGTCACTGTCGAAGGTCTCGGCCAGATCGGTGTCCGGGTCGATACCGTGCACCTCGAGGATCTCCGTGGCCATCGTCCTGGTGGCGCTGCCCGGTGGTCCGATCTCCACACGCGCACCCTCCAGGTCCTCGATCGACTCGATCCCGGTGTCGGCGGTGGTGACGATCTGCATGACCTCCCGGTAGACGTTGCCCAGCGCCACGACCTCGTCGGGGTTGTCGAGCGGCTCGTCCGCGAACGGGCCCTCCCCGGTCACGGCCTGGGCCGCGGTGCCGTTGACCGCCATGACCACCTCGTTCTCCCCGGCGTCCAGCAGCTCCATGTTGTCCTTGGAGGCCCCGGTGGACTGGGTCGAGACGTTCACGTCCTCGATGTCGTCGCTCC
Organism: Haloechinothrix sp. LS1_15; assembly: GCF_033042135.1. Classification (NCBI taxonomy): domain Bacteria; kingdom Bacillati; phylum Actinomycetota; class Actinomycetes; order Pseudonocardiales; family Pseudonocardiaceae; genus Haloechinothrix; species Haloechinothrix sp. LS1_15. The sequence goes on from NZ_WBXM01000015.1 coordinate 71,168, forward strand.
ACAACACCGCGATCTCGCCGCCGAGCGGGTAGTAGGTGCCGCCGGTCGATCCGGTGGCCAGGGTCAGATCGCCCTCGTCCTGGACATCGCACCCGGCGAGCACGAGCGCGCCGCTCGCCGCGAGTGCGATGCCCGCACGCACAGGTCTCGATACCGCCCCGCTTCGCTGTGTCATCTGTGCCTCCTGGCAGGCTCTGTCATCTCCGATACCGCGATGGCCCAGTTTCGACCATCCCGACCCCCGAACGCATCACGGACACGTGACAATGAGTCGCGATTGTGACCTGCCGCGGTGCCCGGTATGGGTCATCCGCGAGTCGCGATGTGCGACTACATCGGACACTATGTCGCCGATCGTGGCCACGGCAATGGCTTACCGGGTACCCTGGCCGCTGTCGAGCGGCACGATGTCAGCGATCGCGCTTGAACAACTTGTTGCCGAGCCAGACGATCGGGTCGTAACGTCGCCCGGCGACGCGCTCCTTCATCGGGATGAGGGCATTGTCGGTGATCTTGATGTTCTCAGGGCACACGTCGGTGCAGCACTTGGTGATGTTACACATGCCGAGCCCGTGCTCGTCCTGCACGGCATCGGTGCGGTCTCCCGCGTCGAGCGGGTGCATCTCCAACTCGGCGGCCCGCATGAGGAACCGGGGCCCGGCGAAGGCCGCCTTGTTCTCCTCATGGTCCCGGATCACGTGGCAGGTGTCCTGACACAGGAAGCACTCGATGCACTTGCGGAACTCCTGAGAGCGTTCGACGTCGGCCTGCTGCATCCGGTACTCCCCCGGCGCCAGGTCGGCGGGCGGGGTGAACGCGGTGATCTCCCTGGCCTTCTGGTAGTTGTACTCCACGTCGGGAACGAGGTCCTTGATCACCGAGAACGCCCGCATCGGCGTGACCGTGACGACCTCGTCCTCGCTGAACAGCGACATACGGGTCATGCACAGCAGTCGCGGCTGGCCGTTGACCTCGGCCGAGCACGAGCCGCACTTGCCTGCCTTGCAGTTCCACCGCACCGCGAGATCGGGGGTCTGAGTCGCTTGCAGGCGATGGATGATGTCCAACACCACCTCGCCCTCGTAGACCTCGACCTCGAAATCCTCGAGGGAACCGCCCTCGCTGTCGCCCCGCCAGACCCGGAAGTGGCCCTTGTAGCTCATTGTGCTCCTTCCTCGCGCTGGGCGTTCGCGCGCTGCGGATGCTCGGCCAGCTCGGGCTCGGTGTAGTACTTCTCCAGCTCGACCAGTTCGAACAGCGTCAGCAGATCGGGACGCATCGGGAGCTGCTCCTTGGCCGTCACCGACACCGAGTCCCCGTCCAGGGCGCAGGCGAGCAGCGTATGACGCCACTCGGGGTCCATCTTCGGGTAGTCATCCCTGGTGTGCCCGCCCCTGCTCTCGGTGCGCCGTAGCGCAGCCCGTGCCACGCACTCACTGACCTTCAGCATGTTCTGCAGATCAAGAGCGAGGTGCCATCCAGGGTTGTACTGCCGGTTGCCTTCGATTCCCACGTGCCGCGCCCGCTCGGCGATCACCTGCAGCCGCTCCAGCGCCTGGCTCATCTCGTCGCCGGTGCGGATGATGCCCACCAGGTCGTTCATCACCCGTTGCAGCTCGCTCTGTAATGTGTACGGATTCTCCGCCGTCTCGCCTGCCTCGAACGGCTGGACGGCCGCCCGAGCCGCCTCGTCTACACGGGATTCCTCCGTCGTCGGCCTGCTGGCGAGAGTGTCCAGGTACTGGGCGGCACCGGCTCCCGCCCGGCGCCCGAACACCAGCAGATCGGACAGCGAGTTGCCACCGAGCCGGTTCGAGCCGTGCATTCCACCGGCACACTCGCCTGCCGCGAACAAGCCGGGGACCCCCACAGCCGCAGCGGTGTCCGGATCGACCTCGATGCCACCCATCACATAGTGGCACGTCGGCCCCACCTCCATCGCTTCCGACGTGATGTCCACATCGGCCAGTTCCTTGAACTGGTGGTGCATGGACGGGAGCCTGCGCTCGATCTCCTCATCGGACAACCGCGAGGCGATGTCGAGGTAGACACCGCCGTGCGGGGAACCCCGGCCTTCCTTGACCTCGGTATTGATCGCTCGGGCGACCTCGTCCCTCGGCAGCAGGTCGGGCGTGCGGCGGTTGTTGTTCGGATCCGAGTACCAACGATCGGCCTCGTCCGGGTTGTCGGCGTAGTATCCCTTGAACACGTCCGGGATGTAGTTGAACATGAAGCGCTCGCCGTTGGCGTTCTTGAGCACTCCCCCGTCACCCCGGACGCCCTCGGTGACAAGGATGCCCTTCACGCTCAGGGGCCACACCATCCCCGTGGGGTGGAACTGCACGAACTCCATGTTGATCAGGTTCGCCCCCGCGTGGAGCGCGAGCGCGTGCCCATCCCCGGTGTACTCCCACGAGTTCGACGTCACCGAGAACGACTTGCCGATCCCGCCGGTCGCCAGTACCGCCGCGGGAGCGTCGAACCGGACGAACCGGCCGGACTCCCGCCAGTAGCCGAACGCGCCACAGATCGCGCCGGAGTCGTCGGTCAGCAGCTCGGTGATCGTGCACTCGCCGAAGACCTTGAGCTTGGCCTCGTAGTCGCCGAACTCCTTGAGATCCTGCTGCTGCAGCGACACGATCTTCTGCTGCATCGTGCGGATCATCTCCAGGCCCGTGCGGTCACCGACGTGCGCCAGGCGCGCGTACTCGTGACCACCGAAGTTCCGCTGGCTGATGCGACCGTCGGAGGTGCGGTCGAACAGCGCACCGTAGGTCTCCAATTCCCACACCCGGTCCGGGGCCTCCCTGGCGTGCAGCTCGGCCATGCGCCAGTTGTTGAGGAACTTCCCGCCGCGCATGGTGTCGCGGAAGTGCACTTCCCAGTTGTCACCAGAGTTCACGTTGCCCATCGCCGCGGCGCAGCCGCCCTCGGCCATCACGGTGTGCGCCTTGCCGAACAGGGACTTGCAGATCACCGCGGTGCTTAGTCCCTGCTCCCTGGCCTCGATAGCCGCCCGCAGGCCCGCTCCGCCTGCACCGATGATGATGACGTCGTAGCTGTGCCGCTCTACCTCGGTCACTTGTTCACCTCAAGTCTCGGCCGGAGCCCGCGCTTACCCGATAAAGCGCAGGTCGGTGATGGCGCCGCTTGCCACCAGCATGACGTACAGATCAACCAGCATCAGCGTGCCGAGAGAGATCCACGCGAACTCCATATGTCTGGTGTTCAGCGCGGAGATCTTGGTCCACATCCAGTAGCGCACCGGATTCTTGGAGAAGTTCTTCAGCCTGCCACCCATCACGTGCCTGCAGGAGTGGCACGACAGCGTGTAGGCCCACAGCATGATCACGTTGACCAGCAGGATCACGTTGCCGAGCCCCAACCCGAACTCGCCGTCCGCGGTCCGGAACGCCAGCAACATGTCGTAGGTGTTGATCACCACGATCGCCGCAGCGAAGTAGAAGAAGTACCGGTGCAGGTTCTGCAGGATGAGCGGGAACCGCGTCTCCCCGGTGTACCGCTCGTGTGGCTCCGGCACCGCGCAGGCAGGCGGGGCCAGCCAGAACGAGCGGTAGTACGCCTTCCGGTAGTAGTAGCAGGTCAGCCGGAACAGCAGCAGGATGGGCATGCTGATCGCGGCGTACGGGATCAGCGAGTGGTCGGGCAGGAACCGGCCGAAGTGCGCCGACCCTTCCACACACGCCACCGACATGCACGGCGAGTAGAAAGGCGTGAGGTAGTTGTACTCCGCCACCCAGTAGTCACGCTGCAGGAAGATCCTCGTGGTCGCGTAGATCACGAAGATCGACAGTCCGACGATGGTGAGTACCTGGGGTACCCACCATCGGTCGGTCCGCAGCGAGGAGACCGGAAGTCGAGCTCGGGACGGTGCGTGAATGCCTGTATCTGTGCTCACGAGCGCTTTCCGTGGTAGCCGCCGACACCTTCGTCGTCGGCATCCTCCCACAGGGAGGAATCGTAGGGTGTGTCGGGCACCACAACGATCTCCGAGCGCGCGGTCGGCACCCGGGGCCGGGCACGATCGGGCTCGGCCTCGACGAACTCCTCGACGTCGATATCGAGCCGTTCTACGTCGTTGACCAGCCGTTTCACCGCGGGAGCATCCCCGTACCGGCTACGCAACGCGCCAACGCACTGCCGTAGCTCACCGAGAGTCCGCCGGAACTCCGCGATCTCACCTTGTGTCATCTCGACACCTCCCTGCCCACGTACGACACCCCGGCGGCAACTCGGCCTCGGTGGTGCTTCAAGGTCAACTTTGCCGTGACCGACACGCTGTGACAAGAGCCACATGTGTCAGATGTCATGAGATCACGATCACATCTCGCGTTCGCGGGCGGCCCCCAGTTCCTCACTCGCCACGGTGTAGGCCACCCCTTCCGGGTATCCCTTGCGCGCCAACAGGGCCACCAGCCTGCGCAGGGCCGTGGTCTGGTCCACGCGCCGCAGCGAGGGCAGCCGTTTGCGGACCAGCGCCCGCGCGCGTTCCTCCTCCGAGGTGTCGTCCAGCCCCGCCAGTGCCTCCTCGGCTGTCCCAGCCTCCACCCCCTTGCGCAGCAGTTCGGCGCGCAGCGCACGGCGGCCGAGGCCCTGATGGGTATGCCGGGACCGCACCCAGCTCTCGGCGAACTCGGCGTCGTCGACGAGGCGGGCAGCGGCGAGCCGGTCCAGGACCCCCTCGACGAGCTCGGTGTCGAAACCCTTACCTACGAGGGTGGAACGCAGCTCCTCCCTGGTGCGCGGGCGCGAGGCGAGCTGCCGCAGACACACGTCCTTCGCCTGGCGGAAGCCGTCGGCGGCCGCCGCGTCGGTAGTCGACGCGGCGGGCTCACTCCCGGGCGGCTCGCCGTCCGTAGAACCGACCGTCATCGGTACCCCATGATCTAGAACTCGACCGGAGCGGGAGCGGCGTCCTCCTCACCTGACGTCGTCGGCCCGACCCCGAGCTTCTCCTTGATCCGCTTCTCGATCTCGTTGGCCACGTCCGGATTGTCCGCCAGGAAACGGCGAGCGTTCTCCTTCCCCTGGCCGAGCTGATCGCCCTCGTAGGTGTACCACGCACCCGATTTCCGCAGGATCCCCTGGTCGACACCCATATCGATCAACGACCCCTCGCGGGAAATGCCCTTCCCGTAGAGGATGTCGAACTCGCTTTGCTTGAACGGGGGCGCCACCTTGTTCTTCACGACCTTGACCTTGGTGCGGTTCCCGACCGGTTCCCCGCTGTCCTTCAACGTCTCGATCCGCCGCACGTCCAACCGGACCGAGGCGTAGAACTTCAACGCCTTACCCCCGGTGGTGGTCTCGGGAGAGTTGTGCACCATCACACCGTCAGCGAAGTAATTGTGAGAACCTTCGATTTCGATGTCGTAGCGACTCATGATCGGATAGTCACTCTTCGGAGTAATCGCCGTCACCCGCGCCGGCATAAGCTGCATCGTCGGCTCGGCAAACTGAGTTGTCACTCCGAACCGCCCCCGGTAACGCGGCAGCAGCTTGTACTCCATCGAAGGATGCACGTAAGGTGCGATGATCTCCTGAAAACGCGCTGTGGCTGCCGTGGTGAACTGCAGAATCGGAACCTGCCGCTTGCCTCGTGTCGTCAGCTTGACGTCGAGCTCGTAAGTATCGCGCAGGTACTGCACCAGGCGCTGCTGGGAGTCCTCCGCCATGGCCGCGACGCAGATCTCGATCCGGCCACTTCCCCCTGCGGTGCGTTGTTGCGCCCCCTTCGAGCGGACGGTGAAGCAGCCGTCGTCCATATACCAGATCGCAAGCGACAGTGGGGTAAGTGCCTTGAGGTAATCCCACGAGAGGTGCTTCCGACCATCCCCGAAGTAGACCGCGTCGCGCAGCTCGGCCAACTCCGCCAACGGCGTGAAGTCAGCAAAGGTAGCGCCTTTACCGTTAGAGGTGCAGCTGTGCGGGATGTTATCCAGCAACGACACCTTCCAGCGCAGGTACTCAGCCTGCTTCGCGCCGTGGCCCATACGGAATCGGGCGCTTTCGGAATCATGACGAACCGGACATGACAAATTGCCGTCGCCCATCAAGGAACCAAGTATGACCTGCCACTGCTGCTCGCCGAGCAAGCATGGCTGGGACAGCATCACACGCTCGCCGACACGGATGTCGCTAGCTTCGCGCCAACCTCCGGGTGTACGGATCAGATGGTTGCGAGTCATGGCCAGACTCGCATGTCCACGCCCAGTGCCACCACCAGGGCGATCGACCTTGAAATGGAGGAACTCGTCGGCTCGGCCGTTATTGAACCAGTTCACAACACGACGCGGGACAATTTTCCCGAGGTCAGGATCATAAGACATAACCTCGACGTCCATTTTCTGGTTAACAATCTTGCCGAGTTTTTCCTGGGTGCCATCTGCCAGTGTGACGTTGGTATACCAAGATCCACACCCGAACATGACACCGACCTTTTCCCGGAGCTGGTTGATGAACAGCGCCGTGGTGCCGGAGTTGTGCAGTGCCGAGGTCAGCTTCCGCAGGGCCTGGCTCATCAACCGTGCTTGCAGGCCGACGTGGGAGTCACCCATCTCCCCCTCGATCTCGGCACGCGGCACCAGCGCGGCCACCGAGTCGATGACCACGATGTCCAGTGCCCCCGAGCGGATCAGCATGTCCGCGATCTCCAGGGCCTGCTCCCCGGTGTCCGGCTGGGACACCAGCAGCGAATCGGTGTCCACGCCGAGAGCCTTCGCGTACTCCGGGTCCAGAGCGTGTTCGGCGTCGATGAACGCCGCGATCCCCCCGCTCGCCTGGGCATTGGCCACGGCGTGCAGCGCGACCGTGGTCTTACCGCTGCTTTCCGGACCGTAGACCTCGACAACCCGACCACGCGGCAACCCGCCGATACCGAGTGCGACGTCCAGCGAGATCGATCCCGTCGGGATCACCTCGATCGGGGCGCGCTGCTCCTCACCGAGACGCATCACCGAGCCCTTGCCGTACTGCTTGTCGATCTGTGCGATGGCCAGCTCGAGCGCCTTGTCTCGATCCGGTGCTGCCATGGAAACCCACCTCGCTGATATGAAGCTGCTACGAAGCCGTCTGCCGGGCGCGTCTCTCAGGGGCGCGTCGAGGCCGACGCTACGGCACCGGGCCGACACGTCACCGACCTCGGCAACGACCTGGGGACAGCTGCCCCGCCTGTGGACCTATACTAGACGAACATCCGTTCGATCATGCTGCGACACGCCGGAAGGCCGACCGATCCTAGATTTCCTGCCGGTCGGTCGGCACCCCGAACTCGGCGCACACCGCACGCCAGACCCGTTTCGCGGGAACCCCGTCGGCCAGCGCCTGATCCACCGTCCGCCCGTCCAGATCGCTGAGCACGTAGTCCGCCGCGAGCGTCTCCGCCCTGACCATGCCGAACTCCGCGGCCATCAGCCGCCGGAACACCGTGATGCGCATCGGTGTTCAGCCTAGCCACCCCCGCTCGCCCGCTGACCGGTACGGTGGAGGCCGTGCTACTCGCCCAGCTCGACGTTCCGGAATGGGCCCCGCTGGCCCTGAAGCTCGCCAGCCTCGCCGCGATCCTGGCCACGCTCACCACCGTCCTCGTCGCGTGGCGCAACCTGCGCGACCGCGACCGCGACGAGTAGCCGGCCTACGGCTACGGGCTCCTGACTCGGTCGACCGCGCGCTACACCCCGGAGAGGGCGTGGTATGCAACGTAGTTGAGTATCGACTGTGGTTGGGAGGCGCGATGGCCGTTCGGAATCTGCGGTACTTCGGGGATCCTGTCCTCAAGACCGTGTCCGAACCGATCACGCGGTTCGACGCTTCCACCAGGACACTGGTCAACGACCTGCTGGACACCGTGAACCTTCCCGGGAGGGCGGGGTTAGCGGCGCCGCAGATCGGAGTGAACCTACGGGCGTTCAGCTATCACGAACGTCGCCGGATCGGCTACGTCATCAATCCCGAAATCGTGGAGCTGTCCGAGGAGGTTCGCGAGCTCGACGAAGCCTGCCTGTCGGTACCCGAGATGTCTTTTCCCACGCCGCGCGCCACGCGGGCGGTGGTACGGGGGGTCGACCTGCGCAACGAGCCGGTCATCGTGGAGGGGACGGGGGAACTGGCACAGTGCTTGCAGCATGAGGTCGACCATCTCGACGGAATGCTGTACCTCGACCGGCTCAGCACCGAGCGGCGCAAGGATGCCTTCGCGCGATCCCGGAAACGACCGTGGTTCTGGTCGCGTTAACCGGGTCGTCGTGGCCCCTCAAGCGCGGCCCGATACCACGTCACCGGGTCGCCAGCCGTAGCAACGCCCACAGCTGAGCGATGGCATCGTCATCGCCCTCGGTCGTCACCGCGCTGGTGGGCGCCCGGCCCCACAACCACAGGTACACCTGCATGGGGGCACCACGAACGTGACCGTCGGCCAGGCTGACCTCATCAGCTGTCACCCGCCGGACCTCGGTCTGGGTCCGATCGGCGTGCGCAAACCAGGCGTGTTTCCCGGCGTGGAGCACCACGCTCCCCTGCCGGGTACCGGTCACCCCGAGAAGCGTCAGCCGGTGGCCGAACCAGAGGCGCAGCACCTCGTCGATACCGTCGATCGCGATGTCCTCAGGGATCTCGGTAACCGGGACACCGGCAGCCGACTGCACATCGACCCGGTGCACGGTCGTCTCGTGGGCCATGCGGCGTTGCCAGAACCCGTACGTACAGTCCTCCGGCCACCAGGTGTCCGCGGGGACGCCTGCCTCCGTTGCCGCCAGCGCCGGGAACAGCTCGTCGAGAGCGGCGCGGAGGTAATCCTCGACCGACTCCCCGTCCGCCGGTTCGTCCACCCAGTCCCGTGGCCGCGCCCCGTGCGTCAGCCAGCAATACACGACGCGGTAGATGCTGCCGACATGGCGCACCGTCTCCCCCAGCGCCAAGCCGGGACACCACGGCACCGGCCGGTCGTGCCGGGCCTGAAGCGCCGCGTGCACCAGGCGATCCGCCTCCGTTCGCAGCGTTTCGAGATACCGGTGCCGGTCCAACAGCGCATGCGTCGACATCACGCATACCCACCCATCGTCTGCCGTACCGTCGCGAGGAACACACGTGACCGCGAGAGCAACTCGTCGGCGTCCCGCTGAGTCACCCGGTCTGTGATGCCCGCCTGAACTGCGGCATAGCTACCCGAGTGGTCGGCGAAGTACCCGGCCCAATCGCTCAGTTCGGGTGCCACCGACCCGAGCAGCGTCCACACGCTCGTCGGTCGCGACCGCCCCCTGTGTGGCCTCCCCCTGGCGTCGAGCACCGCGGCGGCCGCTCGCTGAGCGGCCGTGTACGCACCGGCGAAGCGCTCCTCCGGATCGGCATGCCAGGCCGCGTCCGCCCACCGGCGGGATGCCTGCGCCAGCAATGCCGCGGCCATGGGCTTGGCCGAGGTGTTCCGGCCAGCGGCCCCACCGCGCCGGGCCGCACCTCGCGAGATAGCCGTACGCGACATGAGCCTCCCCTTCCACATGCGGTTCCCACCCGAGCGCCCACAGCGACCACGGCACACGCCGAACGGGAACGACCCTCGAGATCGAATATATGTTCGAACCTGTTCGCAGCATAACCCTCACCACCGACTCGTTCAAGCCCGCGACCGCAGGCACTCGGGCGAAGATCCAGCGCAGCCGCCCGGCCCGGGAGAGATGGCCGCGAGCGGGCGGTCACGTCACATCGTGTCGACCACCACAGTCGCCTACCCTGAGAGGCAACGGTGAGCCCCAATCGCAGTCCACACAAGGAGGGCGGACGTGACCGCGATGTCGTCGAGATCGGCCCGGCTACTCCAGCTCTCCGCCGCCGACTTCCGGACCCGCCTCCCCGAAGCCCTTGCCGTGTACACCACAGCGATGGGGTACGCCCCCGGCACCGCGGAGCAGCGCGCACCGACATGGTTGGCCCACATCCAGCGAGAGGGCTGGCGCAATGTGGTCGCGCTCGACACGGCGGGCTCCCTCATCGGGCTCACGTACGGCTACCGCGGCATGGCTGGTCAGTGGTGGCACGAGCAAGTACGCAAGGGCTTCATCGAAGGCGGAAGCAAGGGTGCCTCGGACGACTGGCTCGACGACTACTTCGAGCTCACCGAACTCCACGTGCGACCGCCGAGCCAGGCACACGGCATTGGCGAGGAGCTGCTGCGCAAGCTGCTCGACGACGTCCCCCAGTCGAAGGTGCTGCTCTCCACCCCGGAAGGCACCACCCGGGCATGGCGCCTCTACCGGCGGCTCGGCTTCCAGGACATCCTGCGCCATCACTACTTCGCTGGCGACCCGCGACCATTCGCGGTCCTGGGCAGGCGGTTGCCGTTGTAGCGTGTGGCGCCAGGCGCGACCTCGCGGATCGAACGTGCTTGCGAGTGTCGAATGTGTGTTCTTTTGTGGGGGTGATGGTTGGCGGGGTGGGGGTTGCGCTTCCTGGGCCCGGCACCGCGTGGTGGCGGGCGGATCGGGGTGGGTTGGTGGAGCAGCTGCACGCGTTGGAGGTGGTGCAGC